>NZ_JAKJSP010000023.1:0-148616 GCF_050337085.1 Photobacterium sagamiensis
CAATAGTCCACAAAGGCCGAGTTCATACCATGCGTGGTACCAGTTATATACCACTCTAGGAGTGACACAAAGTTCAGCGCCGATCTCTTTAGGCGTAAGCATACGAGCTAATAATAATATTCCTGCGGCTCGAGTGCGGATATCTCGGTGTATATGGTTCAACGACAGTTGCTGTAGGGTATGACGTTCAAACTCAGTTAGCTGTACAGTACATTGCATCGTGCGGTTCAATCGGCGTGTGTCAGGTGATAATAAAAGTGTAGCTTAATGAATTTGGTTTTCCTTAGGCACTTAGTAATTATATTCCATCTTTAATATTCATTCGTTGTATTCATCGTTAATATTAATGGTGGCGGATGTATTCACCAGACCTATGGTGGCTATTTTGTATGATATTAGATTGACTTGGTATTACATAATATTAGAAATGATATAGTTAAGTTTTTAAAAAAATCAGATGTATCGTAAGAATATGATGCCATGTCTATGGGAGATTGCTTTAGTCTTTGATAAAATCAATGAAAATTTAATTGTTTAGTTGTACTAATTAGAAATATTCACAGGGTATATTCATGCCTTTTATTTGTTTTCATTATGCTGATATATTACAGCAGGTGATTTGTTAGGCTGTTATGGTTTTGTCACAATTATTATCAAAACTTTCTGGAAATAAATATTTGGTCGCTGTTTGCAATGTCTTTATTATGGCATTGCCCATTTCTCTAATCGCAACATTCTGCAATCTGATTGCTATTTTTGCAGAAAAATTCGGCTATGATGGAGTAAGTACAACCTTTGGTTATGTGGGGCAGATGACTGCTCACATGTTTCCTATTTTACTGAACGTTTACTTAGCGACTTATATCTCTGGAGTCAAACGCATTCCCAAGGCCGCGTCTATTGCCAGCGCACTGGCCGCATTTTTTATTATTTCTCAAGAGTGGAATCTAATCTCATCAGCTATTCCCCTGCCGAATAATTTTGCTCTTGCTTTAATTTCAGCTTATGTTACTTGCGCAATTATTATCAGAATCAGAAAGTATCATTTTTTTAACGCTGAACAGAATAATAGTATCGTTGATAATTCGGCGAACATCATCATTGCGAGTGCGCTGGCGCTGGGACTAGTCGTTAGTGTCAGTCATCTTGCATATGGACTCTATGAAACGTATTTTATTCAGCTAGATATTATTCCACAGCTTAATCCAATATCCTTTACCGATGGGTTGGTGTATGAATTGATACGCGGTTTGCTTTGGTCTGTTGGTATCAATGGTCACAATGTTCTCCACATGTATAAAACGGAGCTTTTTGATGTGAGCGTTGCCAATATGGCTGACTGGCAAAACTTTGGTGTTTCTCTTAATATCATCAGCACTAATTTTTATGACTTTTTTACCGGAATGGGGGGCAGTGGTAACACAATCTGTCTGGTATTAGTGATGTTGTTCTTTGCTAAGAGTAAAGGATACCGAACCTTGGCAAAGGCGGTTTTGATACTCAGTATTTTTAATATCAATGAACCAGTGCTGTATGGCGTACCTATTATCTTTAATCCGGTGATGATCATTCCGTTTCTACTGGTGCCATTGATCAGCTTTTTAATTGCTTATTCGGCAATATATTTTGGATTGGTGCCAGCATTAAGCGAGATACAAAGCTGGATCATGCCTCCAGTGATGAGTGGTTACCTAGCAACAGGCGGGGCTGCATCTGGTGCTGTATTACAGTTTTTTATCATTATTGTTGGTATGATGATTTATTACCCTTTTTTCAAATTTATGGATAAACGTAGTTTAGGTCTTGATCTATCAAGCACGTTTAATAATCGTTTCTTTACTACCGATGAAATTGAAGCAAAAACAAAATTAACCAGTTTTATTCCATCAATGCAAAGTAACTTAGATGCACAGAAAGAAGTTGAAAAGCTACAGTCTGATGGTGAGTTTCTTTTGTATTATCAGCCGCAAGTTGATGTCGTAACCAACAAGATCGTTGCACTCGAAGCTTTGCTCCGCTACAGAACAGATGAAGGTAAAATTAAACCACCCACGTTCATTCGCTCATTTAATCAGCTTGGTTTGATGCCGGATTTAGATTTTTGGGTTTTTGAGCGGGCCGTTAAAGCTGCAGAAACTTACGCGGGCAATCATCATTATTGCCTGTCAGTTAATGTATCGCCTGATACAGTATTGACAAATGGTTTTGTCAATTCAATTACCCGAATCATTGAAAGCAGTAAACTGGATTTCCATCAGATAGAAATTGAGATCACTGAAGAGCTACTTGTTCAGGATGAAGAGAGAACGTCGAAGATCATCGGCAAGTTGCAGGGATTAGGCATTTCAATAGCATTGGATGATTTTGGAGCTGGGTATTCATCATTAGCGTATCTTTCTCGTTTTGATTTCGACAAGATAAAAATCGACCGCTCGTTGGTCTTGAACCTGGACAGTGACCGAGGCAAAGAATTATTCGGGGTTGTGGTGCAGTTAGGCCGAATAACCAAAGCGCAAATTGTTGTTGAGGGGATTGAAACCAAGGCCGAGTTGGATTTTGTTTCGCAGCTTGGCGTGCGTTATGTTCAGGGATTTTACTTCTATCAACCAATGCCACTTGAAGACGTGGTTACCCAGGGCTTGATCACCAGCGGAAAAGAGGCTGCATTGAAATGATGGTGAGGGATCGGCTCCTCATTTTTAGGTCTTAAGCTAAATGAGATCATTTGTTCTTTCATCCCAAGCGTATCTAGGGTACATTCCCTCCCTTTCCTGATCCGTAGGGGACCCTGATGGCACGCACAATTATCTATACCTATAAAAATCAAGAGAAAGAATTAACCTTCTCATACGAACAATACCGTAATATTCATGAAGCTGTTGCTGTTGAAGAAGGCATTGATTTAACAGAATTTCTCAAAATGGAACAGCAAATCGAAGCTGTTACAAAGAGTAGCAAAGCAGCAAGAGACTTTCGTGATAGTCACTTTAGAAAGTTAGGGTTTGGCAGAATTACGCTGGCTCAAAAAGAAAACCGTGGTGTAGGCAAAAAGTAATACACACTAAGTTACTTAAGTGATTGGTATCACTATCAGGGTGCTGAACACAGTACCCTTTGTTATCTAGCGTATCTGCGTACGCCGTTTAAAACCAAGGTAAACATAATACCCTCCAAGTGCGGCTATAACGTGTTTTATAGTATGCCCGCTAATTCCTCCCAAGATGGCATATATCTCGTCGTCATTCGATTCTGCCCACTTCGCTATCACATAAGCTATCAAAGCATACAGGTAGTATTGGCGGTGTGAGAAGCGTGGTGCAAACAAGTATAAAATTAGCGGCAAGTGGATAATAGGGATAACTTGTACCAGTACATAGGCCGCCATATCGCCACGTCCGGCTATCTGAGTGCTGTTATACCAATAGATGACAGATAACAGCCCATAGACCATCATAGGAAAGAACAGCCATCGGCCTGCATCCCGCGACACATACTCACTAAGCACAATGCAGTAAAGCGTAATAAAGGCGAATGTGATAGGAATGCGGTCCAGCATTAAGGTGAAATCATTCGGAGTCAGGTGATAATAACCTGAACCGAAAAACGTCAATATCATGCTGATAAAGAAAAAAGGGTAAAGCCTGGCAATGGCGGGTTCGTGAGCAACAGAATGACGATCAGTAAATAGCGATAGCCCTTTATAACCTACCCACAAGAAGGGCAGGTTGGAGATAATGTTCCAAAAGTTTTGAATTCCTAACAGAGTGCGATTGTCGGCATAATCATAAAAATGACGACTTTGCCGGATAGGGGAATAAATCAAAGCCAGCAGGAACAGTACAACAGCGATACTAATAAGTAACAGCACTTTTTTGTGATATGGAGATAATGTTTTCATTTATCGCCTTGATTTGCTACGACGATTACCTTGTTATAATCATTGACTTTGTCAGGACAAAATGGAAGATCAGTAGGTAAAGTCGTGTGACGGCGATACCTCACTGTTTCATTCTATATGCTGGCGTGAATGCTGCACTCCTCTTTCATGATTTTCATCCCTTCATTAAAACAAGCATGCCATGCCTGTTTCACACCATCGTCGTATTTAGAGTCGCAAATTTGTACCGCAGACAGCAAACAGTCGAACCAGATATCAAAATCAATTGGATTGACTCCCAACCCTTCGGGACCATGGCGTTTACCAAACTTCCTGACAGATTGACGAGCTTCAGAGGATGTATTGGCCAGCATAATAATGATTAAAGAGGCTTTAAGCATTTTTATTTGCCTGGCCATATCAACATTGGCAAACATGAGCCGAAACTTCTCATTTCGGCTACAGAAGATTTCATAGAAGATAGTAAGAAAGCTTGGGTTTCGGATACATCTGGCATAGCTGTCATTATAACGTTCATGAAACTTCATACCGTCTCCTTTGCATATCCTTCATGGCGCAGATTCATCGTATGTCTATGTAATAAAAAACTATTTAACGCCTTAAACTGACCAAGGAAAGTACACGGTGGGCAGTATGATTTTACCTTTTAAGACTATGGATGGAATAATTCTATTGGCAACTAATATTATGAAGATTGTGAGTTGGCTAGCGGAACTCTCAAATATTAGTCATTATTTTTTTAGCGTTATACATTTGACTGCTGCACACCTCTCGATTTATTTCTTAGCATAGAAGGCAGTGCCTCCAGGGTACAAAGCAATAACCCAAACCAGATGAAACCAAAACTGATGGCCTTGACCTGATCGAAGATCTCGCCAAATAAGAACACGGCCAGGAAAAAATGCAGAGTTGGTTCGATATACTGCATAAGGCCCACCATGGTCAGGCTGGTACGGTTGATAGCTAAAGCAAAGAAAATTAGCGGACCCAGAGTGACAGGAGCTGAGCCGATATAAAGCAGCAGGGTTTGAGTATCAGATGACAATGCCACACTATTAGCATCAATACCTTGCCAGAGTATGTAACCAAAGGCAAAGGGAGCCAGAATAGCGGCTTCAAGTGTCACAGAGGTGAGTGCATCGTAACGAATTAATTTTTTGCAAAGGCCATAAAGAGCAAAGAAACTCCCCATGATCAGTGCGAGCCAGGGGAGTTCACCATAATGCCAAACCTGGTAAGCAATACCGACTATAGCCAGAATAACCGCTATGTGCTGTGCTTTAGATAAACGCTCCCCTAAGAAGAGAACACCAAGAGTAATCGCGAATAAAGGATTAATGAAAAAGCCTAAACTGGCAGCCAGAACCTGACCATGGGTGAGAGCCCAGGTGAAGGCATACCATGAAATGCAACTGACAAGGCCGGCGATTCCTGACATGATCAGCGAGCGTTTATCAGACAGTAAAGTGGTTAGCGAAGGTAGTGAACGGCGCAAAAGCCGCATGACGATGATCATAAATGGTACGGAGAATAGGATCCGAAATGCTAGTAATTCATTAGTATCAGCTTGCGGAAGAAACTGATAATACAGTGGCAAAAAGCCCCATAGTACAAATGAAAAAGCGGCGAGTGCATTTCCAGCACGATGAGATTGCATGGCTATAACCTAAAGATAAAAGTGGCAGGGTGTTTGAGTATGAAGGGGCTATTCTCGCATCATAATAAATTGGGTTAAAGCTTTTTGTGTGATATTTAACCGCTTTATATTTCCTTGTTATTTATTGGTTTGGGTATATTGCATGGTGGAGACGACTATTTTTTTATCGCAATAATGGTATGCACTTTCCAGAGGTGTTGGTTGCCTGTTAATTGGGCCGAGAGCTCTCTTTTTTCTTTCCATGAAATGATATAAAAAGGGGACAGTAATTGTTCTAATTCATTCTTATTGTGGGTCAGTATTTTTGTCTGTTCGTTTTCGATATTCTCATCTGATCCCAAAAAATGGCCGCAAAAGATGCCGTTATTCAACAAAGTGTCACTGATATTTCGCCATAGTGTGGTGAACTCACTTCTTGAGCTATAAAACAGGCAAGCGCTGGCATTGATCAAATGGGCTTTAGGGAAAGGATATTCGTCAAAGGTGCTGAGTTTGATATCCAATTTTGGACTTGAGGCTGCCAGCGGGTGCTGAGCCAGTTTTTCTAGACTTTGAAAATTTTTATCAAAGGCATAAACCTGGTACCCTTTCTCGAGTAAGAAAAGCGTGTCTCGTCCTGTCCCGCAACCACAATCAACAGCGATCTTGTTATGACTATTTCCTCCAAGAAATTGATGAGCTTCGATGACATGAGGTCGAGGCGAAAGCAGTTTTGTTGCGCTCAGATAATTTAACCAATCAATGATTGCCACGAAAGATCACCCTCAGTATTGAGAACCATGGAGTTGCTTAAAAGTATAACGGTGCTTTCTGGGATTATTTACTCACTTTCTGGAATGTGGCTGTTTCGATGTGAGAAATCCGGAGGCGTGACGTTTTATCTGTCGTGAATTAAATCCGGTATAGACGTTGTTTCATGAAGAATTAATCACGCCATTGCCAGATTCAATGATAAAATAGCGCCATTAAGTGGCTTCGATTGTGAACCTGCTGCCACAGCATGCCGAATAGGCACTAGAAAAGAGAGAATAGAATGACTAAGTTAACTGCAGATATTCAAGCGAACAGTGAACTATTTGTTACTGAAACACAAGAAACTCACGTGGTGTGGGGCCTGTGTAACGAAGAAGGTGACTGGTTATCTGTTGAATCTTCAGAGTTTGAAGAATCAGAGGTCATGCCATTTTGGTCAAGCGAGTTAGACGCGAAGGTTCATTGTGTTGAGGAGTGGGCTGAGTTTACCCCGACGGAACTGCCTTTAGATGTCTTTGTTGAAGACTGGATGATCACACTGTCTGAAGATGGCGTACTCGTGGGGCTAAACTGGAATGCAAACCTTGAAGGTTCTGAAATCGAACCATCGGAAGTAGCGAAGCTGTATCTGTAACACACCTTAAAATAAGAGCCACCTCATCGGTGATGTGGCTTTTATTGATTTGCCTTTCCTCTCAATATGCCTGCATTGTCTAAAAGTCACTGTACGTTCGCTTAGCTCTGTATTCGTAGCTTGGATATAGTTGAGTTGTTTTCCCTCCTGCCATTGATTCTAAGATCTCCAGCTTCAACTTTTTACTTACCATACAAAAAATCCAACTGTTACCTGATGATAGATTTTTCAACTATATTTAGATTGAGTGGTTAACAAGGGGATGCGGTTATGGTTTTGTCTGAATGTCGTCAGTTATTTGCAGAACACACCTTGGTTGAAGCGCGGGTAGTCCATGACTTCCTGAGTGCAGGCTGGAGCATTAACTTCAAAGATCATGAAGGGAATGAATTTCCGGTAACTGATATTACTGGTGTGCCCTGCAGCTATGATTCTTTAAAACAAGCGGAAGGCGTTATTCATAAAGTGGCGGATTGTCCCATTTCAGTGGATAGTTTATTCCGTTTCGCTGAACGATAAAATGAATAATAAATTGGGAAGGAAGCCATTGTAAGCCGGGTTATGCTTCCCGTATGTTAAGCAAAAGAGCATCCACTGGATGCTCTTTTAACAGTATGTACCTCTCAAGAAGCTGAATCTCGAATATTGAGGGGTCGGTACAGATTGAGTCAGCTTGATTTGGCTTCAAGTTGTTCTTTTTCTTTCTCTTTTTCAAGTTCTATACATTCGACTTCAGCATCTAGCTCAGCGATTTTATCTGCCATCAGTTTATGACAGTAGTTTGCGAGCTCTCGTGCGTCTTGTATATCGTAATTGGTTACATCAATTGGAGCGAGCATCTCGGCGATAATCACACCATTATCGCGGCGGTTTAGATCTATTTTATTATGTGTAGTGCTGACACACATTGGGATGATCGGTACGCCTGCTTCAATCGCCATACGAAACGCCCCACTTTTAAAAGGCAGTAGCCCGCGGCCTTTGCTGCGGGTGCCTTCGGGGTAAACCCAAACAGATAAATTGCGTTTATGGATGGCTTCAGCGACCTGCTGAATAGTATTGCGTGCTTTGGATTTATTTTCACGATCGATCAGAATGTTTCCAGTGATCCAATATAATGTTCCAAAAAACGGCACCCATAGCAAACTTTTCTTACCGAGAGTGACGGTTCGTGGCCGCAGCATGCCAGGATCAGTTACAAAATCAAAGACACTCTGGTGATTTGAAATATAAACACTCTTATCGGTATTGGCAGCGTTTTCAGTACCGCGCTGAATAAGCTCTAAGCCTGCGATTTTGTGTAACTGATTAAACCAACGGCAGAAAAAATAAACGTGTTTAGGATCGCGAGGGCTGAATAAGCAGTACATTAAAGCGAAAATGGTTGTAAAAACAACAAATATCGCCGCAATAACTAAGCGGATAAAAGAAAGCACACGGACTCCTTTGTCAAAATCTATAATCCCGTCATACCGAGGCACTCAAACGGGCCTCGAAAAATAGACAAACCTAGACCGGTCTCCTACGAGAGTTGTTGGGTTGTTTTCACAAAACACAACAACCAGACCTTATAGGATCACCGCCGGTAAGCAAATCATCTGTCTGCATTATGAAAGCATTTGCTTCTTTTAGCTAGATTATGATGCTATTTGCTTGGTTTTAAGCCATTTTTGGACATCGGGCGCACATTTTATATCCAGTTATACCAGCTTAGCTGGATTAACAATCAGTGGGGAGACGTTCTGCTCGGTCATAAACGCGACAAATCTTGGTCATTGATGTAGATCGATCAATTTTACCGTGAAGTCACTAGCAGAAGTCAAAGTAGAAGCAAAATGTCTGGATATTCTTTCTTATGTAACCCATAAATATCTAATATTCCGGCATTTCTGATGTAATGAATTTCTTCTGTTGTGTGGAGTTTGAGGCTAGCGTGAACATAGCCTCTTTTTTATTCTGATAATAGACATTCTATCTGTTTTCGGCTAAATATTTAGTCATGTTATAGCGTTCAAATACAATATTGTTTCTGAGTGAGACTTCTGTTTCGACTGATATAAATCCCATTTTTTCAAACAACCCTTTTGATACTTTACTTGCAGTCACACTGATGCAAGTTTGTTTGTCGGCGATGGAAATTGCTTCCAAGTGTTGATAAAGCCGTTGACCGACACCCTGACGTGAGAACTCAGGTAAAACATAAAGTAATGTCAGGTGGTTCGTGGGATGAAGCTGAGCGAATCCAATCGGTTTTCCCTGATTGTTAGTGGCCAGATAGGTGTGACCTTGCATTAGCATGGTCTGAAATTCATCAAAATACTGCACAGGGAAATTGGCCCACATATCGATCTGTGGTTGGCTGTAATGCCCTTTACCGGAAATTGCAGCTGCCCGGCTGTAAATTCGAGCAAGGCTCGGTGTATCTTCGACTTCAAATGGACGGAGAGTATAAGCTGTCATAAAGTTTACTTCTCGAATGAGTTGTTGGCGTTTGTCATGCCAGTTTATGAAGCATGATGATGGCAGTGGTTACTTTTATAGCACTTAACGTGCTGGTACGTCAGTAAGACTATTCAAAAACAGACAGGTTGTACCATAATGATGACTATACTCAAACCACCTCAAAATGCAGAATTCAGTGAAGAAGATTTATCATAACGCCTGGCTTGGATTTCTGCTCTCGACCATCGTCGGGTGCTCTTCCACCGATCCGATCGAGCCGCCTGATTCAGCTTCTCAAACGGCTGGCAATGCTATTTCTCAAGATAAAAAAGACCGTCCTACCCGCCCTGCAGATGTATACGATCCCTCAGCGACATTTGATTATGTTTATGATGATTGGAAAGGCACACCCTATCGGTTAGGGGGGGCAAGTAAACGAGGTATTGATTGTTCTGCTTTTGTACAGGTGGGTTATTTCAGTGTGTATGACAAAATGTTGCCGCGCACAACGAGTGAACTGGTGAAGTTGGGGCAATTAGTTTCGGTTTCTAATGCTAAGGAAGGTGATTTGGTCTTTTTTAAAACCGGTTATAGCTTACGGCATGTCGGCATTTATTTAGGTAATTCAGAGTTCTTACACGCATCGACATCGCAAGGTGTCATTATATCCCGCTTAGATAATCCATACTGGCGCCGAGCATTCTGGCAGGTACGAAGAATTAACTGACAAGCTCACAAAGCTAAAAACTGCAATGGTTAGGTCCTATCGTTTTTTTCCGGCTAATTTTTTCAGTTTACCTTATTAAATTCGCAAAAAAGCGCAGCTGGCACCATACTTTTGCTGTAGACGGAATACCAATCTCACGGCTTCCCCCGGTTTTGACTCGATCGGATGAGCAGTGGAGTTGGTATACATTACTCAGGAGGTAATTATGGCCATGGCAATTACTGTAGGGCAATTTTTGAATAGTCATAATATTGATTTTAGCCTTACTCATCATCGTCATACCGATACATCATTCAGCTCAGCGATTTCGGCTCATGTGCCGACGGCACAAGTTGCTAAATCTGTGGTGTTAAAAGATCAACAAGGTGACTATTTGATGGCAGTGGTTCCGTCAAATCGTCGAGTGATGATTGATAAGATTAATCGTATGACGGGAAAACAGTTTTTTCTTGTCGCTGAACATGAGCTCGCTCATGTTTTTCAGGATTGTGAACCGGGCGCAGTACCTTCAATAGGCCAAGCCTATAAAGTTGGCATGTTGATTGACGACTTGTTACTAGAACAAGAGGATATTTACATTGAATCTGGCGATCATGAAAACCTGATCCACTTAGATAGCAAGCAGTTCCATAAAATTATGCATGATGTAAAACATCAAAATATCAGTGGCTATCGCATGTTGTTTTCTCAGCAACATGATGGCAGGCATTGGGAATGGGAGTAGTGTGTTTGAATGCACCCGGCCAGCCAGCTGGTTTGCCGGGTGAGTTTGTTTCTTAAGCAAATAGCATTCGTAACCATATACCCGGAGGCGTGCTGACACCCGTGGTAATGAATGCAATCTTTCCGTCTTTGATGATCACGATGCTTGGCGTGGCAGAGATCCCCCACAAACGACTGATATCACCTTTACTGTCGTTCACAACAGGAAAGTCATACTCTTTATTGTTCATGTAAGCATTCAGTCGTCGTTTATCACCGGATGTTATTGCGACAGAAACAACGTCAAAATGGTCATCCATCCAGTCTACCGTCGGTGAGACAAAGTTACAGACCGGGCACCATGTTGCCCAAAAATAGAGTAAGACCGGTTTGTTCTTGCTCATCTCTTTCAGATCTATCTCTCCACCACCAATGGATTGCGCAATAAGATCCGGTACGTCATCCGTCGGAATTTGCTGGCTGCGCCAAATATCCATCACGGTGCTGAAAACAGTAAACAACACGATGACTACCAGACCTTCTTTAAGCCAGTGGCGTACACCCTTTCTCTTATGTTCTTTTTTTACCGTTGGCGGATTCTTAGGTGGAGTGTGTTCGTTAGTTTTCGTCATGATTATTTTCCTGCAATGCTAGTACTGCCGTCAGCGATGCGAAGTGCCTGAGCGACCTCTTCGCGGGTTAAGATAACAGGCAAAGGTATACCCTGGGGTGCTGCCGGGCCGTAAACTATATTAAACGGTACGCCAAATCGCCCATTAGTCTGCAAGAAACCGGTGACATAATCCGATGGTTTAGTCCAGTCGCCCCGCATGCGAACAATATTATCGGCTTGCAATTGTGAATAAACGGGCTGTCGCAGAAGTACACCAATTTTGTTGGCCTTACAGGTAATACACCAGTCTGCGGTGACATCAACAAACACGGTATTACCGTCATCGACAGCCTGTTTGATAGCGGCAACGTTTAGTTGCTGCCATGGAAGATCTGCAGGTAATGGTGTTGACCAGCGATCGGCGGTAACACTGCCAAGGATCAATCCAGTAGCAGAGCCAAGGAATAAGAGTGCGATAGTTATAATGACAGGCTTACCGCCTTTAACAGTACCTAAGCGCCACAGTAATAAAACAATCAGGCAAATTCCGACTAACCAAATTGTCATTGTGCTCAGGAAGTTGCTCATCAGGCTAAGTAGCCACAGACTGGTTGCCAGCATCATTAAACCAAACAGATTTTTCACTTTATCCATCCACGCCCCAGGCTTTGGCAATAATGTTGCCAGTTGCGGGAAGATGGCGATTAACAACCAGGGAGCGGCCATACCCATTGCGAGGGCGGTAAAGACCGCCAGCAGGGTAATGTAATCAGCCCCCAGCGCAAAGGCCACGGCAGTACCTAAAAACGGCGCGCTACACGGCGTTGCCAATAGTGTTGCGAACATGCCTTGAATGAAGTGACCGGTATAAGAATTATCGCCACGGGTTGCCAGCCAGGTATTGGTATCACTTGATAAACGGATTTCTAATAACCCCAGCATGTTGGCTGCAAATAATCCTGTGATCAGGATCATAGCACCAATGAAATACGGATTCTGAAATTGAATACCCCAGCCCAGTGCCTGACCAGACAGTTTTAATAGCATTAAGAAACCTGCCAGCAGCCAGAATGAAGTCAGAATACCCGTTGCAGATGCAAGAAATTGACGGCGGATCTGACGCTTAGCCATACCTTCTGTGGCAATAATGCTGCTTAACTTCATGCCTAATACCGGTAATACGCAGGGCATAATATTGAGGATCAACCCACCCAGCAGGGCAAATGCAATCATCTTAAATAAAGGGGTTCCAGCATTTATAGCAACAGGCTGGTTAGTTGTTGTACCCGTTAATTCAACGGCAACATTACTGTCACCGACAGTGATATTCAGCGGCTCATTGAGCAGATCTGGCTTTCCAAACCAGCTGGTAACGCCTAGTGTTGCGATTAACTGGTTGCCATTGACTGTGATATCCGGTGTCAGGAATGATGTATCTTTAACCTTCGTCGAGTTACCATCAATGAAGACATCTGGGCTCTGCCAGCCCATTGTATTCGTCGCTAATACGGTTACCGTTTGTTTCGCTTCATCCCATGACAGTTGCTCAAGAGAGACAGTCGGTGATGACTTCGGTACCTGACTCATTCCCTGATTATAGAGATGCAGGTTGTCTGCGGCTGGCGTCAGATTGGTTGGTGTAAAGTCGAGGTTCAGTTCGTAATCTGTCAACACGCAAACATTGGTACATGATGACATCGTCAACATACCTGATAGGAATGCCGGCTTGTTCATATCATCAATGTGAAATGTCAGCGGGAAGATGGCGTGGGTTTTATAGCCGAGCGTTTCAACGCCGAGAAATTCGTAGCGTTTTGGCAAGGGCCACTGCCAGTCGACATTATTCAGGTTATTTGAGAGGCTCCAGTCAATAGTTGGCGCAATGCCGCTTTCTCCGGGTGAACGCCAATAGGTTTTCCAGTCAGCATCTAAAATCACTTCTAACAGACCTTCGACTGTTTTTGCCTGAAGATCGTTCTGCCCGGTTAGCATCAAACGCACTTCCAGGGGCGGATGCTGAGGATTTATTAACCATCCCGTACTGTAGCTCTTATTATCTGAACTCGTTGTCACAAAATCTGCAACGCCAGCAGCGTGAACAGAAAATGGTGTGAGAGTAGTAAGTAGCGAACTCATCAAAATGAATAGCGCTACAAAGGGGGTAAACAGTTTTTTCAATGTGTATTCTCCAAATAAACAACATAACAAATCAGTGTTTGGCGTTGGCCAAACGAGCGTTGTTTAAGTGTTCATTCTCTGAATACACACAAAGTCAGATGTAATCGCCGAGAGGGAGGGATCGGTTCCGTTGTTACCGGAATGCGGTATTGACTGCGGTATAAACATATCGGCAACCAACACAGAATAGAGAAATATAATAACCCATAGTCGAAAGGCTGTTGATGGGCTTGCAAGAGGTGATCGCTCATCTCGCACGGTTTATCAGCTAACGACGTGTTATTTGCAATTGAATGTGTACTTGAAAGGTCGCTAATGTCTGAGATAACAGCAGAAGTAACAGCTTGGCGACTATCAGCATTTAGCGAGCACATGGAAACGAAACCAGCACGTTGTCCTAAGCAGACAACAATAACCAGCCAGACCAAGAGCAGCGACCACTTTGCGATGTATTGATTGTTCCTTCCGCTATACATAGTGGCAGATTACCTTCTTTTGCAAATTAACACTGACCGCGACTATGCGGTTACAATAACCTGACCGCCAATAGGGTAATTTAGTTTCAAAGTGGGGGGCATTGTTATTATTTTACTGAACAACTACAACTCTTTTATGTAACGAAGCGTGATTCTCGCTGAACTCTGCATTTTGACGTGGTTTGGGTATATAATGATGCCAGCGAAACTTGACACACATTGAATGTAAGAAAGAGATTTATCATGCAAGATGATTTAAACCTGATTAATCAAGATGAAATAGAGAAAGAGCCTGAATTGCCAATCCCTTCAATGGAAGAGCAAAAGCGTATTGTTGCTGAGTTGAAGCGTCTTGAAGAAGCCGGTGAACTAACACCTGAAATTCTTGAAGAATTCATGACCGGTAAACGCAGTTAGACCAAACCGTCGTCATCCTCGAAATCGCTTAATGCTGATCTTTTCATTATCGATGGATTTACAGTAGCGATTATCGGGGATCCACAGTCCACAGAACCTTCCGTGCATGATGGATCCCTGATAACCGCCAGGTGAATTTTGAGAAAGCCTGCAAGTTCAGTGTTTGGCGGTTTCTGGGATGACAGACTTTGACCGTTTCAATCAATCATCTTCATTGTGTTTAGGTACTAGTTGACTGAGCCATCGAGAGATCAGCAATATCAAGCCTTATCGAGCAATAGCGTATGTAACTCAGTTAATGATGCCACCTGGTAATGGGGTTCTATCCCTTCAGGTGCATCATGACCATGAACATTTAACCAGCAGGTATCTATTCCGGCATTTAGGCCACCAAGGATGTCGGAATGTGGGTTATCACCAATCATCAGCACTTGATCTTTATCCGGATAACCCATTTGTTCGAAAGCATACTCGAAAATGCCTGGATCAGGTTTTGCGACTCCGACTTGCTCCGAAATGATCAGAGAAGAGAAGTGGTCTTGTAATCCGGTCCGCGCTAAACGAACGTGTTGGAGTTCGGTGAAACCATTGGTAATGATCCCCAGGTTGGCCTTGTTTGTCAGGGTGGTGATCAGTTTTTCTGCGCCGGGAAGGAGGGTGCAAATGTCAGCCATTGCCGTTAAAAATGCACTATTCAGCGTCTGAGTGGTGACACTCAGCTTTTCAGCCCAGGACTCAAAACGTATGTTTTGCAGTTGTTTGGCGGTGATTTTCCCATCTTGATAATCAACCCATAATGGCTTATTTACCGTTTGATAGTGGGTAAAATCGTGTTCAGTAAAATTGATATCAAAGCGTGAGAACATCAGTTGCAACCCTTTAAATGCGTCGAAATGAAACAGGGTTTCGTCTGCATCAAACAGTATCCATTGGTATTTCATTCTTCCATTTCTCCAATCATTATCACGCGGTATTTTTTACAGGGTGGCTTATGAAAGGACATTCTAATCTAATTCTTTAGAAACACATCAATAAAAATTGACATATAAGTGATTCGCTTGATTGCTCTCCACTCCGAGTGTCTGACGGGTGATGCACTGTTTTGTGGCCGCTGTGATCATGGTTTTTGTTTAACAAAATTCTATTGTTGTCCAGTTAATATTAATTTATTTGTCGATAATAACAACGTTGATTAGCTTAACTGACTAGAGATATTTATTGATAATGGAATCAATTCCCCCTGAATGCTTGAGTGTTTTTAAACGCTCATTAATGAATTTTTGCACATCTTTATCCATTTTAGGATCAAATGCTAAATAGATAGGGTAGTTTGGAATGACTGAACTGAATGATTGCATGTGGTAATTCGAAGAATCCAATCCTTGTTGTTCGAAGTTATATTTAACTCGTGATTCCATTTCAACGAAAGCCGTATCGCCAGGGATTTTGTTGATCACTCGAAATGCGGCAGTATAATCCTTCACTCTTAGCTCTTCTACATAACCATATATTAAATAGGGTGAAAGCTGTGGGTAGTCAAAACCATGCAATAATACAATTATCTTATCATTTAAGTCATCCATCGTATTGAAATAAAACGCTTTCTTGCTGCTGCTAACAAGGAGGTGTTTAACATTATAGATTGGTATATCAGATAAGTTTTCGGCTTGTACTCCCCCCCATCCCGGGCTGCCATAGGTTATCCAATTAGGTTTCCCACCGGACTTTAATAGTGTGATCATCCGGTTAAAAGGGTAAGTGTGATAATCGATTTCATGCTGACTATTAACAAAGATGGCTTTAACAATGTCGGTCACTATCCCCCGGTGCTTTTCGTTGTCTTCCTCAATCTGAAAGGGTGTTGCTTGCTTGGCGATCACATAGTAATTAATTGTTTTTGAATTAGAGTAAAAACTAACGCAACTTAACGTCAATGACACAATAAGTGAGAGTTTTTTTTTCATTTTGTGTCCTTACCTTAACTATTCCTGCGTAGTAGCTATTATTATGTTAGTAGAAGAACAATACGATGCGAGTTATGGATGAACAAAACGTATCATAAAACGAAAAAAAACAAAGAAATTGGTTTAGCTAAACAGCTGTTATTTACAATTCTATTCATTAGCTCTGTTTTTACCCTGACTATTACAGGGTTAAATGTTTATCTTGATTATAAAGAAGATTTGGCCAGCATTGATGACAGGTTGATGCTGATCGAGAAAAGCAGTTTATCCAGTTTAACATCTAGTCTTTGGGTTGAAGACAGAGAGCAGTTACTGATACAGGCTGAAGGCATTATGCGCTTGCCTGATATTCACTTTTTGTCGATAACCGATGATGATGGCGTGATCCTCCAATTAGGGAGCGAACTGAAAAAATATCAGTATGAAAAATCATGGGATATGACTCATATTCTGGCTAAACGAGATTATAAGTTGGCTACTTTGCGGGTACAGTCAGATCTCTCTGTTGTCTACCAGGGATTGTTTGATAAATTCACCCTTCTGCTGATTTCCCAAACGATTAAAACCTTCCTTGTTGCTATATTTATTCTCTTCATCGTATACAGGCTTATCGTGCGTCATATTGAGGCGATGTCAAAAGCTGTCAGTGCGTTTGATGATGATCGAGTCCCTAAAAAATCGCACCTTGATGAAAGACTATTTGACGATGAAATCACAATTTTGAGTGAAACCTACAATCGTTCGGTCGAGCGTATTCGTAATAATTATCAAGATCTGAAAGAAGCGAGAAGAGAGGCTGAAGATGCAAACCGGAAGAAAAGTGAGTTTCTGGCGAATATGAGCCATGAAATTCGAACGCCAATGAATGGCATTATTGGTTTGTCTTCTTTATTGCAAGATATGGAGATGCCGAGAGATCAGAAAGAGTACATAACAATGCTCCATACATCGTCTCTTACCCTGTTAGGTTTAATTAATGACATTCTTGATTTCTCTAAAATTGAAGCGGGTCGTATGGAACTTGAACATACGACACTGAATTTGTTCGAGTTGAATAAAGAAGTTGAGACGATCTTTTTGGTCAAAGCGGCTGAAAAAAAACTGGCTTTTGAGTGCTCCATTGACCGTCAAATTCCCCCTATGTTACTGGGTGATGCCACACAACTGCGTCAGGTCTTGAACAATCTCGTAAGCAATGCAATTAAGTTTACCCAAACGGGTTATGTGCATCTTCATATTCGATTGAAAGCGGAAACCGATAATGAGGCTACGGTTCGGTTCGATGTGACCGACAGTGGTTTTGGTGTCGCTCCCGATAAACACGAAGTTATTTTCGAACAATTTCAACAAGCCGATGGCAGCACGACCCGAAAATATGGCGGTACAGGTTTAGGTCTGGCGATTTGTCGGAAAATTGTCCGTCTAATGGGGGGGGAGCTGGAAATTGTCAGTGAGACCGATAAAGGAAGTGACTTCTTTTTCAGTGTGACCTTTGAAAAAAATAATCTGGCATCCGCATCGTTTGAAGACAGTAAATCGCTATCCGAAATTTCAGTGCTTTTGGTTGATGACAGTATGCTGAATATGCGTATTACTTCAGCCCAGCTGAATAACTTTGGTGCAAAATCGATATGCTGTGAAGATGCGACGAAAGCAGCAAAGTATGTGCAAGATGCCATTACTCGTCAAGATCCCTTTGATTTAGTTTTACTTGACAAAGTGATGCCTGAAATAGATGGCTTTAATTTGGCGAGGCAGCTTAAATTACAGTTCGGTCAACAATGCCCCAGGTTGATGATGATCTCCGCGGGGCCTGAGCCTGGTGATGAGGTTAGGGCCAAAGAGTGCGGAATTCTTAGTTACCTGTCGCGGCCATATAAAGAGATGAATCTTAAATGGGCTGTTAAGCGGGCTATCATGACAGAAGTAGCCGAACAACAAATGCTTACCAGTAATACTAATACGGCCAGTGAATTTGTCATGCCTGACATTCAGACTATCAGTCCGTCAATGACAACCCCTGAAGCGTTTCTTCAATCAGTACTGACAGCGAATGGCAGACCTTCTGCTAATTTGGATTTTTCTAAACCAGAGAATCAAGTTGTTGAGACAGAAAAGAGGTGTAGGGCGAAGCCGGTCTCAAGAGGGCGGGTTTTAGTGGCTGAAGATACCAGTGTGAATCAGAAAGTTGCCCAAATGATGTTAGAGAAATTAGGGGCAGAAGTGACAATTGCAGCGAACGGTCAGATAGCTGTAGAAATGCATCAACAGCAAGCCTTTGATTTGATATTCATGGACTGTCAAATGCCGGTTCTTGACGGATTTGAGGCCACATTAGCCATAAGAAACTCAGAATCTCAAGGTTTTCATGTTCCTATTGTTGCGTTGACAGCGAATGTGGTGAAAGAAGAAAGAGATAAATGTTTAAACGTTGGTATGGATGACTTCGTATCAAAGCCGGTTAGCCAGAAAACACTGGGACAGATGCTGAATAAGTATCTGACGGCATCGTAATCTAGCAAGTAAGATTAGGGAAAGATTTGATTATATCCAAAAGGCTAAACGAGGCTCTGGTCGAACCTCGTTATAGTTTGGTCATTGATGCTAAGTTAATCCGGAGGCCAGATGCCGTCAAACAGACGGTAAATCTGTAAAAATGCCTTGTTCCCGATTGTATAAATTAACAACAACTGTCAGGGTTTCAGCTTGTGTATCTTCAGAAATATCTTGGATGACATAATACCCCATCTCTTTTTTCATTAGTGATTTATCGACCAATGTCAGCAAGCTGTCATTTATGTCTCCGGTGATTGTGATGGTCTCTATAAATTGAAACCCACCATATTGTATTTCCGGCGGAGATATCAGCTCAGGCGCAGCGTTTGCTGATAGTGAGAAAGCGGATAATGTCAGTGCTAATACAATGCGTTTTATCATTAGGGGAGCTCGTGAGTCTATAATGCTGAACTTTCGGACTTAAACTTTGCCACGGCTATTATTTATATTGTCAGAGTACGGTTAAATTCAGGCCTGTTGCTCGGAAAATATGCTTTTCAGTCAATAAATAACGGGCATGATTGTGTATTTAACAGGGCTGTGCTTAACCTAATTGTTCTTCGGCTATTGATGATGTTCATAGAGCTTTTCTAGTGCGACAGATAGGCCATTCTCCGTCACAATGCGAATGTGGCTTTTATTGAGATTTCTGGCATTAGTGACTCCACATGAGTGGGCAATTAATCCCAACCCGTAATGTATGTGTTTGTTATAGTTAGCCACCCTCTGAGTTTTGTCTTTTACGTTTAAGCCCTGCTGTAACCGTTTGTTGTGGGTGGTGATCCCTGTCGGGCAGGTGTCCTTGTTACATTGCAGCGCCTGGATACAGCCTAAAGCAAACATATGTCCACGAGCTGAAACGATAAAGTCCGCGCCTAATGCAATAGCCCAGGCAACTTTTGACGGTGTGATAAGTTTGCCTGAAGCGATGATTTTAATTCGACCTTTAAGTTGATCGCGCTCTAACCGTTCAACTACCAGCGGCAAACTTTCTTTTAATGGCAAGCCAACATAGTCCATTAAAGGCTGAGGAGCAGCCCCCGTTCCGCCATCAGCGCTATCAATCGTAATAAAGTCAGGTGCACTTTGTTCACCCCGCAGCTTAATTTCAGTCAGTAAATCGTCAAACCAGCTGAGTGATCCAATGACGGCTTTAAATCCTACTGGCTTACCGGTGATATCTCTTATTCGCGCAATCATATCGAGTAGATCGCCTACACTACGAATCTCTTTGTGGCCATTAGGGCTGATAGAGTCATGACCTTGGGGAATACCTCGAATTTTCGCTATTTCGGCGGTGACTTTTCGTCCCGGAAGTATTCCGCCTTTGCCGGGTTTTGCGCCCTGGCTCATTTTTATTTCAAACATTTTGACTTCAGGGTGAGCGGCGACTTGCTGGAGTTTTTCTGTGCTTAAATTCCCCTCATCATCGCGAACACCGTACTTGGCTGTACCTATTTGAAACACAATATCGGCTTTGCCTTCGAGATGGTAGCGGCTCAGACCGCCTTCACCGGTATTTAACCAGCAGCCTGCTATTTTGGCACCATGTGATAACGCCTGAATGGCGGGTTTAGAAATCGCGCCATAGCTCATGCCAGAAATATTAAAGATGGAGCTGGTGGTGAAAGGGTAGCGACACCCTTCACCTATCGTAATGGGGCCGGGTGCGACAGCATCTTCTGCAAGAGTCGGAAAGGCACAGTTCATGAACATTATCGTGCCGGTCGGATCTAAACAGCGTGTTGAGCCAAAGGCGACGGTGCGATCGACATTTTTTGCGGCCTTGTAGACCCAACTGCGCTCGGCACGATTAAAGGGCATCTCCTCACGATCCATGGCGAAGAAGTATTGACGGAAAAATTCGCCTTGCTTTTCAAAAAGGTAGCGAAAACGTCCGATAACAGGGTAATTGTGACGAATGGCTTGCTTGTGTTGGCTGATATCGACGATATAAAAATAGATAATCACCAGCACACCTGTTCCTACGACCAAAATGAACAGGCTTGATAAAAAATCAACGCTTAACATTATGAAATCACTCATAACCCACTCCACATCAGTCGATACCGTAATAGTAGATTAGAAAGGCAGAAGGCGATTAAATTTCAAATGAAAAAAGGGCACTGGCAGTGCCCTCTGGTTTAGCTGGCTGGTCTTAGGGGAAGTTGTTGGGTATGGATGTTACACCGTTGCTGCGTGTTGCTCTGCGCCTCGCAGCATGGCATGGATTAACTCATTCGCTTCGAATTTAGTCAGCGCTTCATGAGCGCCAACCTGATGGGCCTGCGATACGCTAATTTCGCTTGAGAGTGAGGTATGCAGAATAATGTAAATACTGTTCAGCTTATCGTTATTCTGAACCTCAAAAGCCAATTCATAGCCATCTAAGCCAGGCATTTCGATGTCGCTGACAAGAATATCAAACGGTTCACCACCTTCTGCGGCCCGTTTCATCATATTCAGAGCATCTAGACCGTTAGTGGCAATGAAATAAGGAATGCTGATGCTATCTAAAGCTTGTGATAACTGGCGTCTGGCAACAGCAGAATCGTCAACAAGCAGAATTTTCAATGGTCGTAAAATTTCCCGTTCAACATCCGTTAATACCGGATGCAAGCTAGCTGGATCTGCGGGGAATATTTTTGACATCAGCAGCTCAACATCAAGTAACTGAACCAGCTTGTCCTCGACTCTGGTGACACCAGTGACAAATACGTTATTGCCGAGAGCAGCGGGTGGCGCATCGATATCATGCCAGTTACATTCGGTTATTTTATTGATCCCACGAACCAGAAAACCGACCAGCTTACGTTGACAATCAGTGATGATGATATAGCAATTGTTAATTTCATCTTTACTGAGTGGTGGGTAGCCAACGGCTTTAGCCATATCAATCACCGGCAGAGTCACTCCCCTCAGACTGGCTGCCCCTAATACCGTTGGGTGGGAATGAGGTATTGCTGTGAGTTTTGTATAGGGAACGATCTCTTTAACCTTGAGGGTACCAATAGCAAAAGATTGGTTTTGAGTGAGTTGAAAAAGCAACATGCCCTGAGACTGATTTGTTGCGCTTTTAATCATTTTTCGATCCCTTATTCACAAGCTAACAGCTTACTCTATGCGTGAAATATAACACTTTGAAGCATAGTAACCTTTTCAATCCTATATAGGAATTAGGGTTATCAATTTTCTGATTATTTGTCATTTGTAGTGTTTCTTCTGGCGGTTGTTTTTCTTTGTGAAATATCGTTGTGATGCATCCATATCGGTTCGGCATATGGGCGATTAATTGGGATAAAGACGCAAAAAGCAATGGTGCATTGAGACATTATTACATTATTCGTACAGCGCATATCTAATATCCTGGATTATTTTTCGCGAAACAAAAAATCCTCGTTAAGACTAATAAAGTACTAGCAAGTCAATCGGTGTTTTTTAACTGGCTGTTATTAAAGCGTATTCGATATTAAGCGAAATTATCAAAAGAGAATGCACTTCAGATCTTACACATATTGAGCCTGATCTTATGTGAATTGCAGATGTCTGCTGTAAGTAAAAGTAGGCATGTAATGTTTTTATTATTTATTAACTATGACGTGGAGAACAAAAATGCAAAAGGGATTGAATCTGAGCAAACTGGCCGGCGCAGTTGCCGCGATGCTAATGGTAGGGGTCGCTTCCACTGCTCAAGCCGCACCTGCCCATAATAAAAATGTGATTGGCTATCTTACTCAGTGGGAAGCATGGAAAGGTACTAATGAAGGTTTCAGCGTAAAGGGAGAAGCGACGCACCTGAATGTAAATATGGATATTTATTCTATCCTTAACTTTTCTTTCTTTGGGGTTGCAAAAGACGGCTCACTGCACAGTGGTGATTTGCGTAATAAGAGCATCTATCAACCCAACGCGGTGCAAGAGCCGGGTCCGTTATTGCATCCTGATGTTTACTCAAGCTGGGATTTTCATATTTTGTGGGGGGAGCTGGAATATATTAACCAGTATCCTGTTAATGAACCCTGGGATGCTGAAAACTTTCGTAAAGTGCAGGAACAGGGCTTCGTAAAAAATGGCAGTGGTTGGTTACATCAACCTACAGGTATTACCGGTCAGTATCCGATCCCTTTGAAAAAAGCCGGCGGCGCTCCGGGGTTGATTGATTTGGCGCACCAAAAAGGGGTGAAAGTGATGGCCTCGCTCGGAGGCTGGAGTATGTCTAAGCACTTCCCAGAAATGGCGGCCGATCCGGTTAAAAAGACCCGTTTCTTAGCAGATCTCGACAAACTGATGGCTTTGGGTTTTGACGGTATTGATATCGACTGGGAATACCCTGGTTTCGGCGGGATGAATTTTGGCGGCAATCCTGAAGATTACGCTAATTTCGAGCTGTTGATGGAAGATATTCGCAAAAAAATTGGCCCGACTAAGCTTCTGACTGCAGCGTTTTCTGCCTCGACAGCGAAACTGGAAGGCTATGACTGGAACCGTCTGTCGAAGTCGATGGACTACTTCAACATGATGACTTACGACCTTAACGGTGGCTGGTCGAATGTTGCCGGTCATAATGCGCCGCTGTATCCTTATCCGGAAGAAGAGTTTAACAATCTCAACCTTGATACGTTGCGTAACTGGATGGCGGTTAAAGGGATCCCGTCGAATAAAATTAACTTTGGTGCAGCGTTCTATGGCCGAGGTGTTCAAACAACAGAAGCGACTGCATATCTTGGTGCCCCAACAGACAAACGTACGGTGAACTTTTCGGTTGATGGTCCAACGTTGTCATCTGCTGATTTAGATAACTGGAAAGCGTTTGATGGACAGCCAAACTACAATTACATATTGCAACAAAGTGGTTGGGCACATAAGTGGGATGCTTCAGCCGAAGTACCATATGCAGTGAAAGGTAAATACCTCCTTAGCTATGATGATGTGCCATCAACCGAGAAAAAAGCTCAGTATATTGTCGATAATAATTTAGGTGGTGTGATTGTGTGGCAGGTGCATGGCGATATTAAGTGTGAAGGCACCTTTATTAACCGTGGTCCCATGTTAAAAGAATGTACCAAATTGAGTTCTCCACTTGCTGAAGCTATCGATCGTGTGTTCAACGGCGATATAGTACTGAACAATGCACCAGTATTAACCGTGCCTGGTGCTCAAGCGGCGAACTCCGGTCAGGTGATTAGCTTTATTGTCGCTGCAACAGACGCAGATACGGATCCACTTTCATTCACATCAGCCAACGCTTCTGTTGTCGATAATGGTGATGGCAGTGCGACAGTAACTTATCAAGCGCCCAATACGGCAACGGATCAGCAAGATGTGGTGAAAGTCACCGTTACTGATGG
Organism: Photobacterium sagamiensis; assembly: GCF_050337085.1. Lineage (NCBI taxonomy): Bacteria > Pseudomonadati > Pseudomonadota > Gammaproteobacteria > Vibrionales > Vibrionaceae > Photobacterium > Photobacterium sagamiensis. The sequence continues at coordinate 24,366 of NZ_JAKJSP010000023.1, forward strand.
TCGTAAGAGCGTCACTAAAGACGTTGTTGTTAACGTAAAAGGCTCGGGTGCTGTTGAAAACAGGGTTCCGGTATTAACGGTTCCTGCAACGGTTATGGTAAATAGCGGCCAAGAAGTGGTTATAGCTGTATCTGCGCACGATGCTGACAATGATGCACTGACCTATAGTGCGTCAACCGGCACAGTAAAGGTTACCGCAGCAGGGGCTGATATTGTCTTTACGGCACCGATAACTCAAACAGATACCACAGTTGATGTGGTGGTTACCGTGACGGATGGTCAGGCAACGGCTTCTGCGACAGTTATTGTGAATGTTAAAGTTGGTGGCAATTCGACCTGGAATGCAACTGCTGTCTATAACACAGGTGACCGTGTTGTAGTAAACGGCGTGACGTATGAAGCTAAGTATTGGACCAAGGGCGATAACCCAGAGCAAAGCGGCCCATGGGGACCTTGGCAAAAAGTTTAATTTATTAAATTGTTTCCTTTAATTAATAGCCGCCTTCTCAGAAGGCGGCTTTATCATTCATGAAAGTATTCACTCCTGTTAATGGTATTAGGTAGCCGGAAGGCAGGAAAATTTGAGCTGTCACCGCTATAGTTAAGGTGTTGTGGTGAGTTGTTCTGAGAAGGTGGATGGATATGGAATTACGAAATAAATCAGGAGAAATCGCCAAATTGGCTGATAATCTCACATTAAAAGAGATAGTAGATATGGGCTTTTCAGTGGACATTTGTGATGAATATTATGATGCAAATGAACACTGGACAGTGAGCAAACAGAAATCGAATAATCAGGACGAGTACCCATCAAAGTGATGATTACAAACTCTTATTTTTGTTCAACGCTATTTGGAGAAAAGTCGACCTGGTCGGCTTTTTTGATAAAAGAGCAAAGCGGCAGAGAAGATAACTTTTTAACTTCGAGTGTTAAACGAGCTGGTTGATCGTTATGCGCTCGCTCGGGCTGGGTTTGTGTGCGCAATGTCACACTTTAAAAATGAACGCTTTATTTCAATTAGTTATCTGTCATTATAACCCCAGTTCGATGCAGAACACCTCTCTGGTTTAACAAACCAGTGCATAAGCGGGCATCGTATAATGGCTATTACTCCAGCCTTCCAAGCTGATAATGCGGGTTCGATTCCCGCTGCCCGCTCCAGCTTTCTATAAAACCATCCAACCATCCAACCATCCAACCATCCAACTATCATATTGAATTGAAGCGCTTATTAGCGTTTTTGTTGTTTGTAACGCTTGTGAAAAATCGACCAGTCACTTCGGATCAGCGGTTTGATGATTAGATGATGACCATCATGAGCCTTACTTTACTAGTCTCCCTTAACTTCAACTGACAGAAGTAATCATCCATAAGCCGCTGTTTATACCAATCATGACAATTATCTTGTCAATTCAGATTGGCTGACACGTTCGGCAAAGGGCGAGTTATCCCGATTGGTATTATAGTTATGTCCTCTTTATGGTCATGAGAAAAGATGTTAAGTTTTACAAAATAACAAATATCGATAAACAAAGGATAAAGTATGATTTCTAAGTGGGCTGTGCGCTTTTCTCAAATGGCCGAGTTGGTAGGTTCTTGGAGTAAAGATCCATCAACACAAGTGGGTGCTGTGATCACAAAAGGTAATCGCATTGTTTCGGTTGGATTCAATGGTTATCCGCATGGTATTTCAGACAGTGCGGATACGGATGTTCGTGAGATGAAACTGCTAAAAACGCTTCATGCAGAAGAGAATGCGATTTTGTTTGCCAAGCGTGACTTGGCAGGCTGTGATATCTGGGTAACGCATTTCCCTTGTCCTAACTGTGCGGCCAAAATCATTCAAACCGAGATTTCGACGGTACACTGCCCTGAGCAGACGCATGATTTTCTTTCTCGTTGGGGGGATAAGATCAAGGTCAGCCAAGACATGTTTACTCAGGCTGGTGTTGCCGTTAATTGGTTGCCGCTTGAAGAGCTGTCAAAGCAGTAAAGACTACTATAAGTGGATTTTACTTGATCATTTCAGCATCAGAAAACACGAACAACGGGTTCTGGTAAGGAGCGATATTTTTTAAGTGTTGCTCAATATTCGGTGCCTTACCATTAATATTTCAACTATTCATGATCCCGTAAGGTGTGATGAATACATTGAATCTGCTTAATAACGCGGTGCTGATAAAATTCGAAAGCCTCTTGCGTGAGAATCTAAACGCTGTTAGGTTTAAATGCATGAAAAGTCATCTTTCTCAATCTTTCATCTCAATTCGTTGGTGGCGCTCTTTCTAGAGCGGCACTGAATTCTTACGTTCAAAGGCCGCCGGTTGGCAGCTTAAGAACGCACTCAAGTTATGTCTCCGGTGGTTGATCTCAGGAGTATAACTATGCAAGAAAATCATTTTGTTCAAGACAATCATTTAGTTCATGAAACACGCTTAGCAACAGCTATATCAGCAACTAAAGAAAAAATCCTAACCGGTGATCGCGCAACAGGGCCATTGCATTTAGGGCATCTGGTGGGTTCATTACAGCAACGGGTTCAATTACAAGATCAGTACGATCAAACAGTGTTAGTGGCCGATCTTCAAGGCTTGACAGACAATGGCCACAATCCGAAAAAAGTCTCATCGAATATATTGAATGTTGTCGCAGATTATCTGGCTGTGGGGATTGATCCTGCTAAAACGACGATATGTTTGCAATCGGCTATACCGGCTCTGTCAGAGCTGACTATGTATTATTCCAATTTAGTTTCTATTGCGCGACTAGAGCGAAATCCAACCGTTAAAAACGAAATTCAGAGCAAGGCCTTTGGTCGCTCTATTCCTGCGGGATTTCTTACATATCCTGTCAGCCAAGCAGCGGATATCACTGCATTCCGAGCTACTCTGATCCCCGTAGGGGAAGATCAATTACCTATGTTGGAACAAACCAATGAGATTGTCAGGAAGCTAAATAGCATTGCGCAAAAAGACGTGCTGGTGGAATGTAAAGCTTTGCTTAGTAAAGTCACCCGTTTACCGAGTACCGACGGTAAAAGCAAGATGTCGAAATCGATGGGAAATACTATCATGCTGGGATCTGATGAACGGGATATTTCGCGGGCGGTTAAATCTATGTACACCGATCCAAACCATCTTCGTATTGATGATCCAGGCAAGGTTGAGGGAAATGTTGTGTTTACTTATCTTGAAGCTTTTCATGACGATAGTGATTATGTTCAATCCTTGAAAGAGCATTATCAGCGGGGTGGCTTAGGTGATGGAACAACGAAGAAAATTCTAGAAGAGTGTTTACAGGAAACGCTTCGTCCGATGCGGGAACGACGCCAGTATTTCCTGTCTGATAAGGCGGAATTAATTGCGATCCTTAAGCAAGGTACAGCAAGAGCAAAATGTGAAACGCAGACTGTATTAGATGATGTGAAAGAAGCATTCGGCTTAACATTGTTCTGAAAATCAAATAGGCGGATCGTTAGATTCATTTTGTTTGGGTATATCTGTTTATATATACAGATAGATAGCAAAAAACCGAAGGTAGTTCCTTCGGTTTTTTATATCATTTTCAACCGCTATGCGTCGTCGCCAAAATCACCGAAGTCATCACCGCCACCGAAGAAGCTATCGTCTGATGCGTTATTCGCAAATGAATTATCTTCAAACCCTGCGTTACCAAAGCCGCTGTCTCCGAAGCCCGAGCTGCCGTCGCTGAAACCGCTGTCGCCAAAGCCTGGGCCGTTATCGCTGAAGCCAGCATCGCCAAATCCGCCCGTTGGCGGTATGAATAAGCAATAATAAAAAATCCGGCATCAAGCCGGATTTTAATCAGTGTTAATTGCTGGAAGTGCAAAAGAGCAAGGTTATTGGCGAACACCTTCAACATGAATTTCCAGATCAGCATAGCTCGCAGGACCCATAACCTGAATACCGAAGTCTTTCAGTTCGATGCGAGTGGTGCCGGTAAAACCTGCACGGTAACCGCCCCATGGATCATCACCTTCACCAATGAATTGCGCATCAATAGTGATGGGTTTGGTTTGACCGTGAAGTGTCAGCTCACCATTGATAGCCATTTCACCATTGCCCTTTGCTGTGACACCGGTGCTGGTAAAGGTTGCTGTCGAGTATTTCTTAACATCAAGGAAGTCATCGCTGCGTATATGTTTGTCACGCTCTGCATGGTTGGTGTCAAAGCTGCTGGTGTCAACATTCACTTTTACCTTAGAACCAGAGATGTTCATTGGATCATAGCTGAAGGTACCATCAAAGGTATTAAAGCGTCCTTTGATCCAGCTATAACCTAAGTGATTGACTTTCAGGTTAATAGAGGCGTGAGCACCTTCATTATCAATCGCATAGTCTGCAGCTGATGCAACAGATGGAACCGAAACTGCGGTTAACAGGCCTAGAGCTAATAGGTGTTTTTTCATGTTTACTTTACTCCCAACATTTTTTTCAATGTATTGTCTTTGTTTAAAAAGTGATGCTTTAAAGCAGCAAGTGCATGTACAGCAGCCAGTCCGATAAGACCGAAAGCGAGGTAATAATGAATTTCTCCGGCAATATCAGACTGATCAGGGAACAGCTCGCCAAGAGCTGGGATTGAAAACCAGTTGAATACCTCGATTTCACGTCCGTCAGCAGTGGAGATCAGGTAGCCTGAGATAAATAGCCCAAATAGCATGAGGTAAATTACCCAGTGCGCCAGTTTTGCGCCCAAGACCTCCCAGTTGGCACCTTCGATAGGTGGATGCCCTTTAAGGTATTTCCAGGCCAGGCGGAAGAGAGTCGCAAAAGCCAGACACAAACCAACCGACTTATGCCAGTGCGGTACGGGTTTGTACCACTGTGAATAGTAGTTAAGGTCGACCATCCATAAGCCAACAGCAAACAAGCCGATAACCACAATGGCTGATAGCCAGTGGATAGTGATGGACAGCCAGTCGTAATTATTTGGTGTGTTTTTCATTGTTAGCGCAATGTCTCTATCAATCCCGAATAACAAACATTTTAGTTTAAATTCTGGCAGATAAAACCGGGAGAAGCTGAACAAGTTCATCAAATAATTTGAATGAACTTATACCAGCCTGATTAGCACAAGCCAGAAAGGAGTTGAGGCCTAGGTTGCCTGAGGCTACTTTGGCTCCATTTTGTGAATAGTTTATATGCAATATATGTGGAAAAATTATAGGATTATGGGTTCTTACAGATCGTGTAACCATAGAATAAAAATCATATGAATAATTTTGACTATTTTGTATTAGCCCGAACATTACATGTATTTGGTGTTGTTCTTTGGATTGGTGGGGTGGCTTTTGTAACGACCGTGTTGATCCCATCGCTCAGGAACATGACGGACACACGAAACCGACTGGAATTGTTTGAACAACTTGAAGGAAAGTTTGGCTTTCAGGCTAAAATCACAACCCTGATCGCAGGTGCTTCTGGTTACTACATGCTGGATGTGATGAATGCATGGGATCGCTATTACCAACTGCAATTTTGGTGGATACATCTGATGACGTTCGTTTGGGTCGTATTTACGCTTGTTCTGTTTGTGCTTGAACCCTTGATTTTGCATCGCTGGTTTCGAGAACAGGCTATTAAAGACAGTGAAAATGCGTTTGTATGGTTACATCGAATGCATAAAGTGTTGTTAAGTCTTAGTCTGGTTGCTGTCTTAGGCGCAGTGGCTGGTGCACACGGATTTCGTTTTTAATCCAGATTGCTTCTAATCTCTACTATTACATATACCCAAACGACCTCAAGATGCGAGATTCAGAGCTTCCTCTGGGAACTCAATTCGAACGAAATGCGTGTAGGAATGACGCTTCCTTTCAAACACATTTTGTGAAGAAGTGATTTTCCAGAGGAGCTCCCAAAGGGCGAGTTTCATTGGCTTTTATTCTGTGTTAGCCATTCTCTAAATAGAACCACTATTCAGTTGAATGTCTGCCTTGACTAAAAGCCAATGAATTCTCGCTGAACTCTGCATCTTGAGGTGGTTTGGGTATAATCTATATTAAAGTTTATATTAAGGGCAGACCATGCGTGAGATTGTGAATAAATCCTTGGTTTCTTTTTTCTGCAAACCATCAGATACATCCTTAGAAATCTCCAATCCGGCAACGGGTGAAGTCATCGGTCATATTCCGACGCAGTCTGAAGCTGAAATTAAATCGGTCATTGAAAAATCTCACACGGCACAACAAAGCTGGGCGAAAACGACCGCGAAGGAGAAAGCTAAGATTCTCCAGCGTTGGTATCAGCTGGTGATGGAAAATCAAGCCGATTTAGCGAGTATTATGACTCAGGAGCAAGGTAAGCCACTGGCCGAATCTGCAGGCGAAGTCGCCTACGGTGCCTCATTCATTGAGTGGTTTGCAGAAGAAGGCAAGCGCACATATGGGGACGTTATCCCAGCTCCGGCAGGTGATCGGCGCTTGGCTACCATTAAGCAGCCTATCGGGGTGGCGGCTGCTATTACGCCATGGAATTTTCCAATTGCAATGATCACCCGAAAAGCGGCTCCGGCACTAGCTGCAGGCTGTAGTTTTATTGTTAAACCAGCCAACCAAACCCCGCTATCTGCTTATGCGGTAGCCGAATTGGCCAGGCAAGCAGGTTTACCCGAAGGGTTACTGCAAGTTGTGGTCAATCATTCATCAGAAATGATTGGTGATGAATTTTGCCGTAATCTTTTGATCCGAAAACTCTCTTTTACCGGTTCGACCGCCGTAGGGCGACAGCTGATGGCAAAGTGTGCTGAGAGCGTAAAACGTACCTCTATGGAACTTGGTGGTAATGCACCGTTTATTGTCTTTGACGATGCCGATGTTGATAAAGCCGTACAAGGTGCAGTCGCCTCGAAGTTCCGTAATGCAGGGCAGACCTGTGTTTGTGCTAATCGCTTTTACATTCATGACGCTGTTTATGATGAATTTACGCAGAAATTTGTTGCTGAGGTTAAGGCGCTCGAAATTGGCAATGGTCTGAATGCAGGTATCAACATCGGTCCAATCATTGACCAGAAAGCTAAAAATAGCATCAACGACTTAATTCGGCATACGGTTGATCAAGGTGCAAAAATCGTGACTGGCGGTACGCCGTTAGATGGCCTTTTTATTGAGCCGACAGTATTGACAGATGTCAGCCAAGATATGGATATTGTCCAACAGGAAATTTTTGGACCGGTGGCACCGTTGATCCGCTTTAGTCATGATGAGGAGCTGATCGCTATGGCCAACGATACTATTTATGGCCTGGCATCTTATTTCTACAGTAAAGATATCAACCGTATCTGGACGGTGGCTGAAGCATTGGAATTCGGTATGGTTGGTATTAACGAGGGCATTATCTCAACCGAAGTTGCGCCTTTCGGTGGAGTGAAGCAGTCAGGTATCGGACGTGAAGGTGGTAAGCAGGGTATTGATGAATATATGAACGTGAAATACCTCTGTTTCGGAAATGTCAATTAACTATAGAGCCATTTCTGTAATTGGAAGGGTATATGTTATTTGTTATTTGTTATTTATTCTTAGCGTCAAATATGTGCGTACTTGGATAGTGTTAATGATATGTCAATTTATAATGAATTTACTCAATTACATTATCATCGAAGAAGTGCGGCATTAATTCAAAATGTCGCAATTATGATACACCGTATCGGGAAAAAATACGGTAGCATATCGATATTTTCGAGATCTACTACCTGATTTAATGCACTTTTTCGATAAAATAGCGACCTGAATTACGATTTTTTGTAATAACAAATATTGGTTATGATAATAAATACCGCGTACTTAAACTGATACATGATTGAAGAGTAACTTTGTGGAAAAAATACTAAGAGTAAGGAGTGAGCTGGAGCAACACTTAATTATGTCAGATGACGATAGTTATAATGTTGTTTATGACAGGTATGTCATGAAAAGTGCCTTTCAGCCGATTGTATCTTTGTCCGGAAAGTTATTTGGCTATGAGGCCTTATTACGTGTTTTTGATGAGGCGGGAGATCAACTGCTGACTGACCCATTTTTTACCTCTGAGCTTCTGACTGAGCGTGATCGCATCAATATTGATCGGCTTGCAAAAGTTATTCATATGCGTAATTTTGCTCGTTTTATTTCTCGCGGCACCTTATTTCTTAATATGAGCCCGGCGGCAGTGATTGATGGAGATACGCATGTTCTGACCAAACATTCTTTGATCCCTCGTGTTATAGATTTAGGTTTGTCTATAGATCAGATTTATTTTGAGGTACTAGAGCACTTTTGTTCCAATGATTCCCGGTTAGCGCAATCGCTGCAAAGTATGCGTCGACAGGGATTACAAATTGCCATTGATGATTACGGTGTCGGTGCTTCATCTGAATTACGCGCTCGTGAGGTAAAACCGGAGATTATTAAAATGGATAAAAGCTTGCTAGCCGAATACATCAATGGGGAACCCGATAAATTGCTTAAGGCGATGGAGTTGGCCTGTGAACTTGATGCAAAAGTATTGCTCGAAGGGGTTGAAGACCATCGTTGTTTCGAAGCGGCACAAGCGTTAGGTGTCGATTATATGCAAGGCTATTACATTGGTCGCCCTGAACTGGTGCAATGTTTGTCACGTGAGTCAGAGCGGGCTTATACCCAAGAGACCTCACTCTGAATCCTGCATCTTGAGGTCACTTGGGTATATACCGATTGATATTAATTGTGCTCTCCCGCCTAAAGCACTAATTCTAGTGAGCAACGCCACCTTGTGTCAGCTTTTCGGGATCGAGCAATGCTTCAAGCTCGGCCCGGCTTAACTCTGTCTCTTCCTCTGCGACATCAATTATCGCACGTTGCTCGCTGTAAGCTTTCTTTGCAATTTTCGCCGCTTCCAGATAGCCGATAATAGGGTTCAGCGCCGTGACCAGAATGGGGTTTCTGGCAAGTGTCCGCAGCAGGATGTCTTCACGTACGGTGAAACTACGGATGGCCTTTTCTGCCAGAAGAACAGATACATTTGCCAGTATCTCAATGCTCTGAATTAAGTTGTGTGCAATAACCGGTAACATAACATTCAGCTGAAAATTGCCAGATTGGCCAGCAACAGTGATTGTTGCGTCGTTACCAATGACTTGTGCGGCGACCATGGCTGCAGCTTCCGGGATCACCGGGTTCACTTTGCCCGGCATAATCGACGAGCCGGGTTGCAATGCTTCCAGTTCAATTTCACCTAAACCGGCAAGTGGGCCGGAGTTCATCCAACGTAAATCATTGGCGATTTTCATGAACGCCACTGCCGCCGTTTTCAGTTGGCCAGACAGGGCAACGATGGCATCTTGACTGCCGAGGTTATAAAAGAAGTTGTCGCTGGGGCAAAAAGGGATTTCGGTGGAGATCGAAATATTGTTGACAAAGATGGCGGAAAATTCAGGTTCGGCGTTAATACCAGTCCCTACTGCGGTTCCACCTTGTGCCAGCGCACTGGCATTATCTAAAGCGTGAATAATGCCTGATTGTGCTTTTTCAAGCTGAGTTTTCCAACCTTGCAGTTCTTGGCCTAGGGTCACAGGCATTGCATCCATTAAATGGGTACGACCGGTTTTGACAATGTGACCGACTTCGTCTGTTTTGGAGTCTAATGCTTCAATAAGTTGTGCTAATGCAGGGAATAGCTTGAAATGGCAGGCTAGGGCAGCACTGACTTGAATTGCAGTAGGAATCACATCGTTGCTGCTTTGCCCCATGTTTACATGATCATTGGGGCTGATGGTTTGACCTGATTTTTTTGATGCCAGGGTTGCAATGACTTCATTGGCATTCATGTTGGAGCTGGTGCCTGAGCCGGTCTGAAAAATATCAATTGGGAATTGTTCTATATGCTTGCCATCAATGATTTCCTGGCAGCTATCAATAATCGCATGGGCAGTACTGTGATCTAATAATTGCAACTCCAGGTTACTGCGTGCTGCTGCTTGCTTAATATAGGCCAGTGCTTTGATAAATTGTTCGGGCATGGTCATGCCGCTAATTGGGAAGTTATCAACGGCACGTTGTGTCTGAGCTTGATAGAGTGCATCTTCAGGCACACGCACTTCGCCCATGCTGTCTTTTTCAATGCGGTAATGTGAAGACATGATGTGGTTCCTTATCGTCCGGAGGAGTGATGTCGCTGATTTTGATGTGCGGGGCGAGTGATTAATTAAAGTTTATACCCAAACCACCTCAAGATGCAGAGTTCAGCTCAAAACCTCGTATCTTGAGGTGGTTTGGGTCTATACCAGACGGAATAGTACTCACCAAGTGGTTGCTTTACTTGGGATGCATGCGTATTGAAAAAAGGCTCGATAAGAGCCCATTACAGTAAGGACTATTAATTAATGGAATTAGTCATGAAGCTGTTTGATCAGCGTTAAGAACAGCCTCGTTGCCCGTCCAATGAGCGCATCAGGAAAGTCATAATCTGGGTTATGTAGTTCGGGGTGATCGACACCACTGCCTAAACAAAATAATGCACCAGGAGCTTGCTGTAAGAATTCGCCCATATCTTCTGACCATTGCATAGGTTCTGCCGGCGTGATGACGGGGTAATTCAAGCTATTCGCGGTTTTGATCACCATATCGGTAGCGATGGGATCATTCACTGTTGCACTAAAAGGCTCGACCCAATCAATGTTCATTCCTAATTGATAGCTCTCAGCTTGTTTCTGCGCAAAATCCTGCAGGCTTTGTTTCATGTATTCTAAGGCGTAGTTGTCATCACTACGGATCGTAGCCATAACATCAGCACGACCCGGTGCAGTACCAAAGCCCTCATTACCAACCTTTACGTGAACAAGAGTGACCAGGCTAAATACTTCCTTAAACGCTTCTGGCATAAGGTGGAGGTAATCCATGATTCTTGCAACAGCAGGGGCCGGGCTTCTTCCTTTTTCGGGTTTTGCCGCATGTGAGGTTTTACCTAACAACGTGATTTTTACTCCGATCGATGCACAGGCGAAAACACCGCTCTTGATAACGACAGAGCCTAACGGATGGCCCGGGAGGTTATGGTAGGCAAAAACATAATCGGGTTGCAGATCCTGCATTCGAGGGTCTTTCAACATCATTTTCGCCCCCTGACCGATTTCTTCAGCTGGCTGGAATAGCAGAATAACACTGCCGGAGGCTGGCGGATGCTGGCTGAGTCGATTAGCAACTGCAAGCAGGCTGACTGTGTGACCATCATGACCACAAGCATGCATACAGCCATGATGACGAGAGGCGTGATCATGTTGGGCTTTTTCGCTAATCGGCAAAGCGTCAAAATCAGCACGAAGCAGGGTGATTGGCCCTGGATTCCCACTTTTGATTTCAACCAAAATACCGTGACCGCCTATATTTGTCTTAGGTGCTAATCCAAATTTAAGGAGTTGATCAGTAATTTCAGAGGCGGTTTTCTGTTCGTTGAGTGATAGTTCAGGGTAACGATGGAGATGATGCCTGAAGCGTATTGGATCGAAATGAGTATCTCTATTCGCAGTCATATCATTGTTCAGTCGTCATTGGATTGCATCACTTTACTCGGCCCCCGTAGATTATTATGTGATCGGTTTCACGATGATGTGTAATACCAATTGGCATAATCATCTGGCTTATCAGAGAGACTAAAAAGCTCAGATACTGATATGATGTCATAAACGAGTTAGGAAGTAGTATGAAAGTGTTAAGGGCTAGTATGCCGTTTATTGTGTTGGCGAATTTGATGGCAGTAGCTCCAGTAGTGGCCGATCCAGTAGATCCTGCCGATTCACTGGCGTTGACTGTGCCTAAGGCAATGAAATTATTGCAGAGTGAAGGCTACTATGATTTCAGAAAAATCAAAGTTGAACACGATGAGCATGAAATAGAAGTCGAAGCCCGTAATAAAAGTGGCCAAAAAGTGGAGCTGGAAATGGACCTTTATACGGGCAGAATTCTGGATGTTGAACTCGATTAAGTATCGTTATTGATCAGCATTGCACACGATTTAGCGGGTATTTTCAGGCTCTGTTTATACCCCTCAATGCCGCCATCATAAAGCGCCCCTTGATCGCTGGAAACAGGCTGCGTGAGCAATACGTTTTGCATACCCACTACGTCGCAATAATGCCCCTCTGGCAAGTCAATGCTGACTGGCTTATTGCCTTTATTGATCACAACCAGCCCTTTTAGGCCACGGGTAAATACCAGAAGGTCATCGCTGTGCTGAGTGATCTCCATGGGTAACCCGTGCATCAGGTTATGAAAGTGAATCATATTGACCAGTATCGGATCACGCCAGCTATCATACCAGCGAGGCTGACCAGCTTTGTTTTTTATCCCGCTGGTATCAAGATCGGTGTAGATCAATGGCACGCCGCCATCCCGCCCCATGACATAACAATAAGCCAGACGTTCATTTTCTTCTGACATTACCTGATCAAGAAAAACATCGTTGTTCGGGATGTCATGGGTGATGGCAAAGGTAATTGCTCTGTCGTTAGCAAGGGCATAGCCAACCGAGTATGGATTAATAAGACTTGCCATTGATGCATTGTGATTGAACACATCTGATACGGTGTGGAACAGCGGGAAATCATAGGCACCTAATTGAGTGTTAGCCAGGTAGGGCTTAAGGAAAAGTTCATACTCCTGTTTTGTGGCACCGCCATCGGTAATGATTTCGCCGAATATGTGTACACCTTCACTGATATCGTCATCCCAGATCTGCCGAATGTGTTCTAATGTCATGTGCTTGGCGGCATCAATTCTGAAGCCTTTTATACCTAATTGTTTTAATGCTCTGAGATAAGACTTTTGTTGTTTAATTACATTTTTATTATTTTTTAATGTCGGCAGACCAGCATCTTTGACCCCATTACTGATCCTTCCGTGCTGAACTTGCCATGGATCTTTCCAGTTTTTAATAGGAAATGCGTTTACAAAATCACATTCAGTAAAAAGTGGTTGTGATAAATCACCAAATATCTTGATAGATTCAAAATATTCTTCGTTATCGCTGTATTCCGAAAGTGTCTTTTTACTCGGGTAATTCAGATCTGTTCTTTGTGCTGATTCGTTAGCCATGTGATTGAATACAATATCTGCATAAGTATGTATTTCATGCATTTTTAATGCATTCACCATTAATTTGAAATCAGTTGTATTACCCAATTGATTGTCAATTACACGATAGTCTTGAGGCTGGTACCGCTGCCACCATGGTGTACCGTCGTCTGACCGGTATGATTTATAGGGAGGAGAAACAAGAACTGCTTTGTAGCCAGCATTAGCTATAGCCTTAGCGTTCCGTGTCACTTTGCTATATGGCCAGTCGAAGGCATGCAAAATGACATTAGTTGCATGTGAAGATACTGAGCCAGATGAGTGCTTTGTTGCTAATATTGAAGTCATGTTTTTTACAACCACGCTTTTTAAACTAATAGTCCACTGAATAAAGAATATTCTGATTGCCATCATTTGAACTCATCTCAACACCAATTTTATTGGTATGAGATCTGGGGGAGTAGCCTTGCTTAGCTGATATCTTCTGGCCAATTTCGGAATATGAATTTTTTTATAATATTTTGTCCGTAAGCTTGCAGCCTGATTTTACTATAGTGACATCCGTGATCTCATAGCTTTGAAAACCAGTAACGATCGTTTCATTGCTCTGCTCTGAAAAGGATCAAAGTTTTTGTAATTATTCATCATATTTCAGTGCAATGCCATTCTCAATTGGTATGGCGGTGTGGTATATATGTGTTTGAGTGCTTAAGTAACTACAAGGAGTAACACCATGGCTGGCGTTTTAGGAATGATTTTGGCAGGCGGCGAGGGCTCTCGTTTGCGCCCTTTAACAGATACACGAACCAAGCCTGCGGTTCCATTTGGTGGTAGTTACCGCCTGATTGACTTTGCATTGAACAATTTTGTAAATGCTGATTTTCTGAAGATTTATGTTCTTACTCAGTTCAAGTCTCAGTCTTTATATGTCCATATGAAAAAAGGCTGGAATATTTCAGGCATTACGGACCGTTTTATTGATCCTGTTCCCGCTCAAATGCGTATGGGCAAGCGCTGGTATGACGGTACCGCGGATGCTATTTATCAGAACATTCGTTTTATTGAACTGGCGGAACCGGACCAAGTGTGTGTCTTTGGTAGTGATCACATCTATAAAATGGATGTGAAGCAGATGCTTGATTTCCATAAAGAAAAAAAAGCGGAGCTGACTGTTTCAGCACTGCGCATGCCACTGAGTGAAGCCAGCGCATTCGGTGTTATTGAAGTGGATGAAAAGGGCTGTATGGTGGGTTTTGAAGAAAAGCCGGCTCAACCAAAATCCATTCCTGGCGATCCTGACCACGCATTGGTTTCAATGGGTAACTACATTTTTGAAGCTGACACGTTATGTTCAGAATTGGAAGAAGATGCAGTTAACGAAAATTCCAGTCATGACTTTGGCAAAGACATCATTCCTAAGCTTTTCCCGCAGGGTAAAGTGTTTGTTTATGATTTTAATACAAACATTATTCCGGGTGAGAAAAATAAAGGATACTGGCGTGATGTAGGTACGATTGAAGCGTACTGGCAAGCTCATATGGATCTGCTTTCAGAAGATGCTCAGTTCTCATTGTATAACCGTCAATGGCAGTTACATACGCATTATCCACCATTACCACCTGCAACCATTTTAGATGCTGAAGACTGCAAAGTAGATATTAATAACTGTATGATTTCAGCGGGTAGTTATATTCGTGGCGCTCAAATACATAAATCTGTACTTGGTTTCCGTACCAATGTTGATCATTGCAGCATGATTTCTGAATCGGTTATTCTGGGTGATGTGAAGATAGGTGAAAACTGCTCAATTCGTCGTACGATTATCGATAAAGGCGCACAAATTGCCCCTGGTACGGTGATTGGTGAAAATCTTGAAGAAGACAGAAAGAAATATCACGTATCTGATGATGGTATTGTCGTGATCCCTAAAGGAGCGAAAATTGGCTTCTAAGAAGAATGAGGTGCCAACAGCACCGCTTAAGATTTTATTTGTTTCCTCTGAGGTTGACGGTTTAGTGAAAACTGGCGGCCTGGCCGATGTAGCCAAGTCTTTGCCAGCTGCTTTGAAAGAGATGGGACATGATGTTCGAATTGTCATGCCATTTTATAAGACTGTAACAGGTCGTGATCAGGCCGTTTCGCTACTTACAACTGAGCTGTATGTTGAACCACAACTTGCTGCTGTCGGTTATCAGATAATGCAGCTAGCAAGTGGCGATGTGCCGGTTTATGCGCTTGACGCTCCGCAGTACTTTGACCGTACTGAACTGTATGCTGAAAATAACCAGGCCTATACAGATAATGGTGAGCGTTTTGCTTTCTTGAGTGCAGCCTCATTGGATATGTGTGAAAAAGTCGATTTCCAGCCAGACTTTATTCACTGTAATGACTGGCATACCGGATTGGTGCCTTTCTTGCTTAAAACCCGTTATGCTCAGAGTTCATTTTTCGCACAAACGAAAAGTGTTATTACTATTCATAATGCGGTATTTAAAGGTGTTTTCAATTACGATCAGTACAGTTTGATCCCTGAGTTGATCCAACGCCGTTACATCAATGCTGAAGTGGACTCTTCTCATATCAGTATGCTAAAAGCGGGTGTTGCTTATGCTGATAAAGTGAACGCGGTTAGCCCCACTTATGCGTCAGAATTGCTGTCTTACTTAGGTGCTCATGGTATGGAAGCCGACTTTCAGAGCAGAGCCGGTGATTTGTATGGCATTGTGAATGGCTGTGATTACGGCGACTGGAACCCTGAAACCGATCCTTATATAAAGAAAAACTTTAAAGCGAATAAGGTAAGTCTTGCTCGCGGTAAAAAAGCGTGTAAGCGTGATTTGCAGCAACAGGTCAATTTGCCTGTCGTTGATTTGCCTCTTTACGGTATGGTTTGTCGTTTGACAGAGCAAAAGGGTATTCATTACCTGATCCCTATCTTGAGAGATTTCCTCGTTAATGATGTACAAATTGTGCTTGTCGGAACCGGTGATCCGAAACTTGCCAGTGCACTGCGAGAAATCAGTGAAGCGTATAAAGAGAAGTTTGCTTTTGTTGAAACCTACAGTAATCCGTTAGCACATTGCGTTGAAGCCGCAGCTGACTTCTTTATGATGCCTTCAGAGTTCGAGCCTTGTGGTTTAAACCAGATGTACAGCTTAGCTTACGGTACGTTACCGATTGTACGAGCGGTAGGTGGATTGAAAGATACTGTTATCGATTATGATCAGACTCCGCAAGTGGCGACGGGCTTTACTTTCGAGAAGCCAACGCCAGAAGCATTGCTAATTAAGCTGCAAAGAAGCTTGTTACTTTATTGTCAGCAACCTAAAGAGTTTAAGCGATTGCAGATGAATGCGATGACATGCAAATTCAACTGGAAAGACTCGGCTGAACAATATCTGGCTATGTACTTAGGTGGCGAACAAGCTCTGGCTGTCGAAATTCCTCGTTCAGAAACCCACGCTTGATTTGATTTTTTGCTGCATATTCTGAAGCCCTCTCATGAGGGCTTTTTCGTTCATGATTGATGTTGTTTTCTATATGAAGCTATCAGGATGGAAGACTTCACACTCACGCAGATATTAGAGTTTATTCAACGGCTAACACCTTGTGCCAAGATTGATAGATGAAATTTTATTAACTATGGCTTAGCTGGCTTCATAAACGGATATTCAAATAGTACAGTGATGGTGTCATCAATAATCGTCAACGTAGCAAGCTTATCTTTCTCGCTTTCTGGATCGCCACCTTCCCCTACGTTTCGCCATTGTTTCATACTACGATAACCCTCCCGATAAGCACGCGAGAAGGTTGTTTTATCCATCATTAAATATTTACGCTGTGCACGATAACTGGTGCTATTGGCTAGCGTAAACATTTGCTCATCCAATGTTTTGTGATCTAAGTTTTGTAATCCAGCCAAGACATCTAAACGCTGATCATTAACTTCTAGATAGCTAAAAACATAACCATCACGACGTAAACCAGCAAGAAGAGAATTGTAGTTAAACGATGTGAGCGGTGCGCTCAATTCAACACTTTTTATTATGGATAATGGCTTGGGTGATCCCATTTCAACAGCAGTAGAAGTCAATTGGCTATAAACCACTAATGTAAGATCTTCAATTCCATAGTAAGAAGGCCTATCTAAGCAATACGCTTCGGCACCGTATAAATCGGAACACTCATACGCATTCGGACGTGACGCAATTTGCTCGATATCATCGGCAAACAAAATATCATTAAACAACGGTAAATACGGTGCTGCGTTTGCAGCTGTGCTGAATATGATAACAGCTATGACTGCCAATTGTTTTAATGCACTTTGTTTACACCACGAGACGCATAAATCCGAGAGTTTCAGCACAGTTCAACCTTATCGATACACAAGAATAAATAAGCCTTAGCCGCTTACCTGGCACATTCTATAACAACAAGAAGGCTGATCATAAAAGAAAGCCAGCGACATTGCGCGATAGGTTTTTTCATAAGCAAAGCCAATGAAATAATGAAACGCTGAGGAACAGTGGTAATCAAATCAAACCAAGTGTAAATGATCATTTTAAACCAGTCTAATTACCGCATTCTGTGACCTGGATGCGTTTCAATCTGCACGTTTTGTGATGCCGCTAGCATAAGTAAAGTATTGAAATTAAGATCTTTTAAGCGTTTTTTCCTTGCAGTATATTGGCCGCCTTCTGTTTTATGGATGATTCAGTGAGGATCAAATGCCATTCTCAATACAACAGTTTAGTTCATCGATTACTGCTTTTGTTTTTGGGCAACCTTTCGCAACGGGCGCGATTATTGCCGAGCCCCAATATGAACGAGAAATTAGACAAGAACCCAGCTCTGGCTTTCAACCTAAGACTGGAATGGCTGTGCCCTGCCAGTATGTTGCCATCACAGAAGATGATCATGGTGTCCATATTCGTTATACGCTGGCAGAAGGTGATGCCATTTATGGACTGGGACAAAATATGGGCAGGCTGAACAAGCGTGGCCAGCTGTTTAAAACCTGGTGCAGCGATGAATTTCGCCACTTGCCGGATAAAGCCTCATTGTATGGTGCTCATCCTTTTCTGGTGATAAAAGGCGAAAACAACTTTGCGCTGTTTGTTGATTTTTCAGGTGAAATGACACTGGATCTCGGTTTTTCTGATCCCAACCAGCTCTATATTCATATACCGGCACATAATGTACGGATCTTTGAATTTACGGCCCCGAGTGCCAGGCAACAGGTGCGCGATTTTCGCAGCTTAATTGGTCAGCCATATATTCCGCCGCGCTGGGCGTTTGGCTACCAGCAGTGTCGCTGGTCATACTATGATAAAAAAGCCGTTGATGAGGTGGTGAGAAATTTTCGCCATTTTGATATTCCCTGTGACTCGGTTTACCTCGATATTGATTATATGGAGGAGTTTAAAGACTTCACCATAGATCAGAATCGTTTTCCGGATTTTTCCCACTGGGTGGCTGAACTTAAGCAGCAAGGCATTCGTCTGATCCCGATCATCGATGCCGGGGTGAAAGTGGCCGAACACTATCCTGTTTACCAAGAGGGCCGAGAAAAGGGTTTCTTCTGCAAAACGGAAACCGGTGAAGAGTTTCAGGCTGCAGTGTGGCCGGGTTTATGTGCTTTTCCTGATTTTTTCCAACCGGAAGCACGTCAGTGGTGGGGAAAGCAATATCAGTTTCTTACCGATCAGGGTATTGAAGGTTTCTGGAATGATATGAATGAACCGGCGCTGTTTTACTCACCGCAAGGGTTGCAGCAGGCCATTGAGCATGCCGAAAAATGCAAAGGTAAAAACATCGGCGTGCATGAATTTTTTACACTCAAAGGTGCGTTTGAAAACCTCTCTAATCGTCGTGAAGACTATCAGGCGATCTGGCACCAATCGGAAGATGGCAGTCGAATTAATCATGAGCAGGTCCACAACCTCTATGGCCAGAAAATGACTCAGGCTGCTGCCGAAGGCTTTGCGGAGCTTGATCCTGATAAACGTTTTTTAATGTTCTCGCGTGCATCTGCTATCGGCGGGCATCGCTACGGGGGGATCTGGCTGGGTGACAACCATAGCTGGTGGGAGCACTTAAAGCTCAATGTCACCATGATGCCGGGCGTAAACATGTGTGGCTATCTCTATAGTGGGGCTGATGTCGGTGGCTTTGCCGGCAATGCAACAAGCGAACTCATGTGTCGCTGGGTACAATTTGCGGTCTTTACCCCATTGCTGCGTAATCATTCCGGCTTGGGAACACGCCGCCAAGAGCCTTACGCCTTTGGTGATCGGGCGCTCACTATTATGCGGCAGCATATTAAGCTGCGATATCGGTTGATCCCTCATCTCTACTCCGAGTTTATGCAGGCTGCACAAAAGAACGAGAACCTATTCTGGCCTTTGCCGCTGGAATACGCAGATCCGGCAGCGCAAAATGTCGAAGATCAGCTGCTGGTCGGGCGCACTTTAATGTGTGCGCCGGTACTCGAACCGAATGCCTCCGGCCGTTATGTTTACTTGCCAGAAAGCATGCTGTTGTGGAAGGTCAAACAGCATGATGAATTTGATTTAAACGTCATGCCGCAAGGTCACCATTATCTGCCTCTGGATTTGGCCGAAATGGCGCTCTTTCTGCGTCCGGATTCAATATTGCCTTTGGTCGAATCTGCCAATCATGTTGAAGCGCAAGATCTCAGTTCATTAGAGTGTCTCGTATATCTGCACAGTTGTGCTGAACACCTTTTATACCATGATGACGGAGTCACTCAGAACTGGCAGCAAGGTGAGCAGGCAAGCTTGAAAATCAAGGTCTTTTATGACGCGGATAAAGAGATCCAATTGGATGTGAAAGCCAAGGGAGAGCTGCCATATGAGCAGCTTAAATTGACCATTGTCGATCAGCTCGGACAGGAGTTTGAGCGCCATATATCAATAGCCTGATCCCATGACTGTCGAACCGGTGCGGGAAATGATCCTGAATGTAAGTTCGGCAGTAATAAAACAACTTGAAATTAAAATTCAAAGATAACGACGGAAACACATTATATGAAGAAAATGCTAATTCAGCACCTGATGTTGGGAATCGCTCTGCCTAGTTTGCTGGCGGTGAGTAGTTCTGCTTATGCAGAGATCGAACACTTTCGTTATCAAAGCGAGATCAGCTATCGTCTGGATGCCGCAGATGTCTTTCGGATGCGCAAAGCCATCCCTGAAGTTAACGTGCGTAAAGTGCTTAAGCCTTTGGTTGGAAAAACCTACTACAGCCAGAAAGCATTTTTATCGGCATTGCAGCAAGAGTTAGACGGTGAAATAGTAAACCGGTATCAAGCGATGTTGCTGGAAAAATCACAGCAGCAGGGGCAGGACTTAGCAATTGATGTGTTAAGCGATGATATCGTTCATATTGCCTATAAAGCCCAGTCGCAAGATACCGCTTTACCAACCACTGAGCTGATCAACACGGCTAAACTAAATGGAGCCATTAAGCTAAAGAAAACCTCCGGTGGCTTTACGACACAAGATCTTCAAGTGACGGTTAACCCTCAAAGTCTGTGTGTTTCCGTGGCGTCCCTCAAGCAAGGGGCGCTTACTGAAATTTGCCCTAATAAGGACCGTAGCTTCACGTTGCTTTCGCAAGGTGACTACCAGCTTAATGGACTGGGTCAGGAGTTTCATGCCCCGGGTAAGTTGAACAGCAACTGGCTTGGCTTTAAGCGCCAGGGCGGCAATAAAATGGAAGGCTATCAGGGCGGTGGCACAGGCAACACCCAGTTCCCGATCCTGTACGCAACCAATCCGCAGCAGCAAAATTATGCCCTGTATCTCGATACTGTCTATGCGGCCAGCTGGGATTTCACGGCAGCGCCCTGGAAGGTTACGGTGTCGCAGGGTGAGCCGAGCTTTTTGCTGATGGCTGGCGAGGGATTACCCGAACTCAGGCAGCAATATATGAAGCTGGTGGGCAATCCTTTGGTTCCACCGCGCAAAATGTTTGGTATGTGGCTGTCGGAATACGGTTTTGATAACTGGCAGGAGTTGGATGACAAACTGGAAACCTTAAAACAGCAAGCGTTCCCGATCGACGGGGTGGTCATGGATCTGCAGTGGTTCGGTAATGTTGACGGTTACAGCCCAACCAGCCAGATGGGTACCTTGACCTGGGATGCTAAAAATTTCCCTGAGCCGGAAAAGAAAATCCAGTCTCTGAAGGCGAAGGGAGTCGGCATGATGCTGATCGAGGAGTCTTATGTCAGTGACGGGCTGGATGAACATCAGACCCTGGATGACAAAGGCTATCTGGTAAAAGATCTGAAAACGGGTAAGGCGATCGATACTGATCCCAATGGTGCCGGCCATTGGTGGGGAAAAGGCGGCATGATCGACTGGACCAATGTTGCTGGTGGTGATTACTGGCATGACTGGAAACGTGATCCCTTGATTAAAATGGGGGTAATGGGGCACTGGACTGATCTCGGTGAGCCTGAAATGTATAACCCGCGCGGCGTCTATTTCGGTGATAAACCGCATAACGATGTTCATAATGTCTTTAACTACAAATGGCTTGAAAGTATTTATAACGGCTATCAGCGTAATGAAACGACAGTGCGTCCATTTATGATGTCACGATCCGGCGCGCCGGGTATCCAGCGTTTTGGTGCGACTATGTGGTCTGCTGACATTGGTACTAATCTTGAGAGTCTTGCTACCCAATACAGTATGCAGCCAAATATGGTGTTATCTGGCATTGACTACTATAGCTCAGATATCGGTGGTTTCCATCGCCGGGCATTAAGTGTAATTTCGAGTGAGCGAGAAGCTGCGCTCAATGAAACTTACACCCAGTGGTTTGCTTACAGCTCGTTGTTTGAAGTACCGGTTCGCCCGCACACAGAAAATCTGTGCAACTGTAAGGAAACTGCGCCGGATCGGGTGGGTGATCTGGCCAGCAACAAAGCCAGTATCAAACTGCGTTATCAGCTGATCCCTTACCTTTACTCACTTGCCCATCGCGCCAATAATTCGGCTGAGCCGGTTTTCCCGTCAATGGATTATTACTACGGCAGTGATCTGCAGGCAGTGAATCAGCCTGGTCAAAAGATGATGGGTAAAGATTTGATGGGGGCGGTCATTGCCAAAATGGGGCAAAAGGCGGTGGATTTGTATCTGCCTGCGGGTAAGTGGTATGACTACCGCACCGGCGAGATGACAGTCAGTAAAGGCGAGTGGCGTAAGCAGCTGCCGGTTTATCATAACGGCGTGATCCGTTTGCCGTTGTTTGCCCGTGATGGTGCAATTATTCCGGTGAATCCACAGCAGAAAATGCCGCTAACCAGCGATGTGCCTTTAACGTTGGCGGCGAAAATTTACGGTACGCCAGGTAATTTTACTTTGTATGAAGACGACGGTGCCAGCAATGCTTACCTGAAAGGGGAACTGCGACAGACAAGCCTGACAACCCGCGTAATAGAAGAAGGATTGTTGCTTATTGTTGAAGCAAAAGGTGATTACCGCGATGCTCCTACAGCCCGCCCTCTTTCCATTGAGTGGTACGGTATTGAAGGTAAAGTGAAGGCTATTGAGTTGAACGGCAAACTTATCTCCGGCTGGACGCAGCAAGATGGCGTCGTGAGCGTCAGTACAACGGCCCTGTCGGTGAAGAAAAAAGCTGAGCTTAAGCTGGTATTGAGTTCATAAATCAGCGAATTTTTGCTGGCAAAAAATAAAGGCATTCCGGATTAAAGGGGCAGGGTGTGTTCATGAGTGTTCACTTTTTGCCCATTTGTTTAATCCGGCTGTCAAATTTTTTCCAGATAAACGCTCCTCATGACAGCTATTTTTTGTTTACGTCTTTTTATGTCATTATTGATTTGGTATTACACCTGAGTTAACTGACCACTCAAAATAAGCTGCTGCTTGATGTCTGCGACGTGTTCTACCAGAACTTCATTCAAGTGATAAATTCCGACGGTGCCAGTTTGACCGTCTTGGACTAACGGCAGTGGGACGATATCTACTTGCGAAAAGTAATCTGCCATGCTCAGCGGGTAGGGCATAATCGCCGTTGTTGAGCTAAGAATATCCATGCTGGCTGTCAGTGAGTTGATCTCGTAAACAATCCGCTCTGATACCTTCTTTCGCTCTCTTTCTAGTAGCTTAGGTTGCGGGTTTTCGATCAAATGCTGATAAGCATCTGAATCAGGTGTTACTTGCAATAAAGGATATAGCTCGGTATCCGCTTCTCCCCGTTGATTAACAAGCAGAGGGTGAGAGTGATGGACAAACATGGCTTCATTATCCTGCAGAAGCGGAATGAATGTGACGTTGCAACGCCGCGACAAGCCAACAATTTCATGACCGACAAACAGATCAATCTTGCCATGCATCAGCATATCCATCAGTTTTAGGTGGTTACCGAATTCAAGCTGAATCGAGATGGAAGGGTTATCTGCACTATATTGCTGCAGCGCCTGCTTAACAAACACTTCCCACCACGCATCACCCGTGCCCATCTTGATTTTCTCGGTTTTTCTCTCTTTTAGATCGGCCATTTTGTGTAGCAGTGAGTCATGGCGACGCTGGAGTTCAAGCGCTTGTTCCTGCAGTAATTGCCCATATTCAGTTAGTTCTACACCCTTGGATTTGCGGATAAACAAAGGCACATCAAAGCTCGCTTCGAGCTTCTTCATATTATTGGTCAAGCTTGGCTGGCTGAGACCTAAATGGCTGGCTGCAAGGCTGATATTACCCAGTTCGGCGACGACAAGAAATTGTTTGTAGCTTTTATCCATAAAGCGGTGAGATTCAGGCGGAAAGAGTTTGTCGACAAGTCTCACATTTATTGAATTTGGTGGGAATCCTGATCCATTGAAAATTGTGATCCCGCTCTCTTAAATTTCTGGTGATATAGACAAAACCTATATCACAGAGGGGTTAGGATATTTTTAAACCTTTAAGTAGAGGATTATGATATCGGCATTGAAGATATCACTTTTTTGTTTTAAGCCTATTTAAGGGAGCCTCTGTCCATGAAAATGACGCCAAAGTGGTGGCACGATGCTGTTGTCTACCAGATTTATCCTCGCAGCTTTTGTGATTCCAATAATGATGGTATGGGTGATCTGCAAGGTATCATCAGCAAGCTGGATTACCTGAAAACCTTAGGTGTCAACGTGGTTTGGTTATCGCCAGTATATCGTTCACCAATGGATGATAACGGGTATGATATTTCCGACTATCAAGATATCGCCGCAGAATTTGGCTCGATGAAAGATATGCAGCAGCTGCTCGCAGAAGCTAAGCAACGCGATATCCGTATTATCATGGATTTGGTGGTCAACCATACTTCAGATGAGCACCCTTGGTTTACCGAAGCGCGCAAGTCGAAAGATAACCCATATCGTGACTACTATATCTGGCGCCAGCCAAAAGAAGATGGCTCAGTACCTGATGATCAAGGCTCGGTTTTTGGTGGCGGTGCTTGGGAGTTCGATGACAATACGGGTGAATATTACTTCCACCTTTTCTCTAAGAAGCAGCCTGATTTGAACTGGGAGAACCCAAAAGTTCAAGAAGAAGTGCATAAGATGATGAACTGGTGGATCGATCAGGGTATTGGTGGATTCCGCCTCGATGTTATCGATCTCATTGGTAAGGAAATTGATAAGAAAATTACCGGCAATGGGCCGCGTCTTCACCCGTTACTGCAAGAGATGAACAAAGCGACCTTCGGTGACAAAGATCTGCTCACGGTTGGTGAAACATGGGATGCGACCCCTGAAATTGCCAAACTATACAGCGATCCGGCTCGTAATGAATTTTCGATGGTATTTCAGTTTGAGCATATTTCCCTGACTTGGAAGTACGGTGACAAGTGGAACCCTATTGCACTTGATCTGCCTAAATTCAAGCGCGTGCTGACTAAGTGGCAGATAGAGCTGGCAGATGAGGGATGGAATTCACTATTCTGGAATAATCATGATCTCCCTCGTGCCGTGTCGAAGTTTGGTGATGATGGCCAGTATCGTGTTGAATCGGCGAAAATGCTGGCGACAACTCTGCACATGATGAAAGGCACGCCGTATGTTTATCAGGGCGAAGAGATCGGCATGACCAATGTCGCGTTCGACAGCATTGATGACTATCGTGATATTGAAACGCTGAATTTCTATAAAGAACGTACAGAAAATGGCGTGGCGCCTGAAACCATGTTGGCTGCTGTTCATGAAAATAGTCGTGATAACGGTCGTACGCCAATGCAGTGGAGCAACACGGATAATGCGGGTTTCTCACAGACTCAACCTTGGTTGCAGGTAAACCCGAATTACCCTGAAATAAATGTAGATGCTGCACTGGAAGATCAAAATTCAATTTTCTATCACTACCAAAAACTCATTCAGCTGCGTAAGTCTTTACCTGTGATTGTACACGGTGCGTTTGAGCCGGTATTTGAAGAACATGAGCAGGTATTTGGTTATGTCCGCTCAGATGAACAGCATCGCTTGTTTGTGCTGAGTAACTTTACTGCAGAAGAGATTACCGTCGAAGTGCCGGAGTCACTACAAGTGAATCAGGCTGAATGCATTATTTGCAACTATGAGTCACATCAGCAGTTAAGTAATACGCTAACCCTGAAACCTTATGAGTCTTTTGCAGTATTGCTTTCGGTGTAAGCTTATATTGATCTATAACAACGGTTAATTTTTCATTGTCTTGGCTCTGTTCAATAGTTGATTGGACAGAGTCTTTTTTATTTTGAGTAAAGAAAACATGATGCATTATAGATATGAAGATAACGATGTTATTTTTGATATCCCACTGAAAGGAAATCAAATATATCTAATCGGCACATTCACTAACTGGCAAAAAAAAGATCGATTTAAGTTCTTAATATTGGGTGACAGGCTCTGCCTCAGAACAAGTCGCCAGGCTGTAAATAAAATCGGTAACTCTGGCTATATAGAATATTATTTATGGGATGACGAAAGGCAGCAACCTATTCCATTTAACAACAACTATCCTGCAGGCTATTGTTTTAATAATCAATTCAATGGTAGCTATAACTATTTACTACTCCCTGAAGATATCAGCGATGATGAACTGGGTAACATTATTCAGCACAGTAAGAACTCGTTCCGAATTAAAAGTGTCGCCTCCGACTTTGAATCTGATCAGATGTTGGCTAACTTCAGAGAAGTCAAGGGGGGCAAGTTGGCGAAAGAAAGACTGTTTCGCTCTTATCACCCGGTAATTCCATCCAGGGACGAACATCCGCAACTCAGGGAGATAGAAATTCAGCGCCAGCAAAAGGCCATGCAGCTGCTTGAATACAACCAGATCCGCACCGTGATTAACCTTTCAGAGACAGCTCAAGAACTGGCGGACTATCTTCATCACGCCGAGTCGAGTTATTACAAAACACTGTGGCTTGACGATCATATCGTAAATGTTCCTGTTGCTTATGAGACGGTGTATTTCATGTCGGATCGGGATGAAAGCTTCAATCCTGACGAACTCGGTTTCCAAACAGGTATCCGAGCAGTTATTAACCATATCGCAGACCATCAAGGCCCTTATCATGTCCATTGCCGATTAGGATCAGATAGGACAGGTGTCGTCGTGGCATTCCTTCAGTTGTTTATGGGGGCTGATAAGGGGCAGATTAAGCAAAACTATCTGCAAACAAATAACATGGCGATTGGTGAATTCCGAAGTTTTCGCTTACTTGAGCATGCACTAACTCAGGCGCTGGGGCCGGGAGGCTTTGAAAATGGCCACCAGGTTATCAGAGAGTATCTGTTTTCATTAGGTTTGCCGTGCGAGATAATTGAACAGGCTTATCGACATTTGGTCGGTGATGAGCATGAGTCAGTAGTAGCGATATAAAAAGTAAGCCCGGCGATGCGTTAGCCGGGCTTTTTGCTAAGAAATAACATGGTTAATGCTAGTCACGACAGAGGATCGAGATGGATAGGGCACTTTGCATATATGTCGTCTGAGTCTGTCGGTTAGCTATTCGTGATTCAGACGTATCACAGATGACTGACCATTTACTGCCCGTAGGTAAGCGGTAGCGAGTTGGGATGGCTGAGCTATTGATCAAGAGCATCAACTCTTTGCCGTCTTTATAAAGTCCAAGATAAAGCGCAAAGGCTTCCAGTCCCAGCCAGTCTTCAGCAGTCATTGTTTGGCCATCTGAGCGTTGCCAGTGGACACGGTGATGGCCGCGCTCATGGCCACTGAAGGCTCTAATAAACGGGCTCATCACACGCTTCCGGGCGTCTAGCATTTTTGCGAGCCAGGTTTTGAAGCTTTCGTCATCATTTGACAACGTCCAATTTGCCCAGCTGATTTCGTTGTCCTGGCAGTAGGCATTATTGTTGCCTTCCTGCGTATGCGACAAGCTGTCGACGGCAAGCAGATGCGGAATACCAAAACTAAACAGCAGGGTTGTCATCAGGTTGCGTTTTTGGCGTTCTCGTTTATATCGCACGGTAAGGTTTGAGCTTTCCCCTTCCACCCCGTGATTATATGAGCGGTTATCGCCATGCCCGTCACGGTTATTTTCTCCATTGGCATGGTTGTGCTTATGGTTGTAAGACACGAGATCACGTAGCGTAAAGCCATCATGATATGAGATGAAATTGACAGGAAGTTTGTCAGGCCAGCCCCCTGCGCTAAACAAATCACGAGACCCCATAAGTCGGGTTGCAAACTCTTTGACGCCGCTATTGTCAGCCAGCCAGTAGCTTTTGACAGTATCGCGGAATTTGTCATTACACTCGTTCCAGCCGCGTGGGAAATGTCCAAGCTGGTAGCCATCAGGTCCTACATCCCAAGGTTCTGCGATAAGCTTCACTTTCTGTAAAACCGGATCCTGGGCGATCGTTTTGAAGAATGCACTTTGGGTATCGAATCGGTCCCGCGTACGGCCTAGGGTTGCCGCTAAATCAAAGCGGAAACCATCGATTTGGTAATGAGTCACCCAATGGCGGAGTGTGTCTAAAACAATGTTCAGGCTAGGCTGGTAGGTTAAATCAAATGTGTTGCCACATCCGGTATAGTTCAGAAAGTTCTTGTCGCAGTCTTGAAGATAGTAGTTTTTATCTAGGCACTTGAAATGAAACTTAGGACCGCCTTCACTACCTTCAGCAGTATGGTTAAACACAATATCTAAAATTACTTCGATACCGTGCTTGTGTAACTCCCTGACCATCGTCTTCATTTCTGTCACGGCATCACTTTTGGCATAACGAGGTTCCGGAGCCATAAAGCACAGGCTGTTGTAGCCCCAGAAATTCACTTTATCCATTTTCAGCAGATGCGGTTCAGACATACAGGAAGTGACAGGCAGCAACTGCAGGCTCGTTACACCTTGCTCTTTAATGAACTCGATGACTTTGGGTTGGCAAAGCCCAAGGTAAGTACCACGATATTGTTCTTCAATATGAGGATGAAGCTTGGTAAAGCCTTTGACATGGGTTTCGAATAAGATGGTTTCTTCGTAAGGAACCTGCGGGGGCGTAGCTTGTTGCCAATCGAACTGATGGTCAATGACGACAGATTTTGCAAACGCCCAGCTTTTTTCAGCGGTAAAGGGAGCTGCATAGAACGGGATTTTACTCAGTGCCTGGGCGTATGGATCCAGTATCAATCTTTCTTCATGCTTGTCTTTAATCTGGTAGCCGTAACGCTGTCCCGCTTTTATATCTGGGACAAACGTGTACCGTAATCCCATGTGTTGGTGGTCTAGGTCAATGGTTGTTTTTTTATTTTCAGCGCTGAACAAGACTAATTTAATTTCCTTGTTATTTGGGCTATGTATGGAAAAATTGCAACCTTGATCACACAATGTAGCCCCTAAAGGAAACGGTTGAGCTAATTTAGCGAACATTCTTTATTCTCTATTATTCGTTGTTAATACCAATCGGGATAATAATCTGGTCATTCAACTCGCCCTTTGGGAGCGTGCCAGCCGCTCGATAGCGACTCCAAATTACTTTGATGTAGAGTGACTATATCTTCATCAATTTGGTTTGATCTCAAATGGCTGGCAACGCTCTGAATTGATCCGATAATTGTCCCGATTGGTTTAATAAATTTGATCTAATTAAAGCGTGAAAAAAATATCAGTCAAGAGAAGATTTATTTTCAAAAAAAATTTGTCGTATTTTTGTAACTACGCCCTTCGTTAATTACTGAAATAGGTGATGCTCATCATGTTTTTTGTCGGTATTCCGTATTTATATTACAGTAATACGCCTAGTATTCGTGAGAGTTGTCACGAAACATAAGTGTGCACTTTTTACTACGCCCTAGTCCTCCTCCCTCCTCCGCCCCCTGTGAGGGTGATGCGCAAACCTGTATCAAAGCTGAATATGAGTCCCGAAAAGATTGCTAAACAGCAACGAAATAAAATAATTAAAGGGACATTCCTATGAAACACAAGTTAGTACCCGTAGCAGCGGCGATATTTGCAGCATTAACTTCTTACAACGTAGCTGCTGAATCTGGCACAGACGTCATTACTGATGGCTGGGAAGTACACGGTTACGGTTCAATGAACTTCCGTATGGTTGAAGGCGAAACGGTTGATACTGAATACGGTAAGCCTGACTACAAGACGGCTGGTACTCACGGTAAAAGTACTAACCAGGTTGAGGCTAATATCAAGAAAAAAACTAAGCACCAAAACGGTGTTTGGTCAGAATTCGTAGTTCGTTCTGAATTCGGTAACGGTAACTCTTACGCTTACTCTTCATCTGGCAGCCAGAAAGCTAACGATACAGCCCAATTTGAAATAAAAGAAACCTACGTTGAAATCGGCGGCATCTCTTTCCTTGGTGAAGATACATCTATTTGGGGTGGTCAACGCTTCTTAAACCGCTCAGCTGGTCTTCTGTCAGGCGAGTTCTGGAAACAATCTTCAGGTGTTGGTGCTGGTATCCAAACAAAACTTGCTGGTAACACTGCTGGTCTTGCTGTTGTGACTGCCGACCCAGATGCCGGTTCTGCTGAGCCGAATGACGAGCGCTCTACGCTTTCATCTGTAGATTTCTATTACTACGGTGTTCAAGCACTTGGCGGTAGCTTTGATTTTGACCTGAAAGTAATGTCTCAGGCGAACAAAGATTCAAACTCTGACAGTGGAATTGGTGCATCGATTACTTATAACCGTGACTACTACGGTCTAGACGGTTGGACGCAAACAGCGATTGCCTACGGTGAAGGTGTTGCGCAGAACCGTGGCGTAAACTTTGGTGGCTGGTCTGGCGGTGATGATGATCAACAATCAATTTTCCTAACATCTTACGGTGTGCTAAATATTAGTGATAACTGGCAAATGGGTTCTGAATTGACTTATTTTGCAGCATTAGATGAGTTATTTACTGCAAAGGATTTGAAACGTTATATCGTAGCTGTTCGTCCTTCTTACAAAGTGAACGACAATCTACGCCTTGAAATGACAGCATCTTATGGTCACGAAGAAGGTGAAGAAGGTTATTGGGGACGTACCGGTGATTCGGTAGAGAGTGACATCATTAACCTAGAGCTTGCATCTGCATTCACTGTTAATGCTGACTACTTTGGCCGTCCACAAATCAAACCTTATGTAAGCTACATCAAAGCGGACGATGAAGCGAGCGCAGGTATTATCGGTATCAAAAACGGCGACGACGAAGTTGTTGTTGGTGTTCACACTGAAATCTGGTTCTAAGCCAATTAGTGTTAAAGGCAGCCTGCGGGCTGCCTTTTTGAGTATATATCTATTGGATTCTGCTGTAGATTTGACCGGATTGTAATAGATATATGCCCATGAAAATGTTGTAAGGGTATCGGAGATCAAAGATGAAAATAATTAAAACCACACTTGCAGCATTTTTGGCAGCAAGTCTGATTGGCTGTGCTGCTTCCCCGACAGCAGGCACAACGGCAGTGATGAAAGACGTCGCGATAACCGCGCCAGCTTGTTGCAATACATATAGTGAATTCTCTTGGGTACCAATGCAGGGCTCTGATATTGATTTTGCCATCGATGACTATTCGCAAGTTGGAGAATTCCCCGAAGGCAAAAGCTATTTCGCCGGTTTTGCTTTACCTGCTAATGTACAACGAATGCGGATTGATTTAAGAAGTTGGATGAGAACAAGTGGGGTTTTTGCACCTAAAGTTGTTTTGTTAAATTCAAATTTTGAGCCGGTAAAAACGATTGAATTAAATGAGTTTGACGTTAAATTGGCTGGTATGTTTAGTTTGTCCAGTTATCAGCATCGTTTTGAAATGGACCAGACAACCACACCGTATATGGTGGTTTACTCACCGCTGGAGTATCGCGAAGGCGAAATACAGATCCCACATCCTGATCGTGTTCGGGCTGAAGAGCTTGGCTTAGCCAGACCTATGGTCATCGATCCCGTGATCCAGCATCAGAAGTTTGGCTCACTGGAATTGGATCTGAAACCACTAAATCTTCGCTCATACCGCGCTGATGAGGCCGTTGCCTCTGCGCCTGTTAAGGCTGTTGTGGCACCAGTACCTGTGGCAGCCGCGACGTCAATACAGACACCTATTGCTGAGCGCGCGACAAGTGCAAAAATGCTGCCGGAAACCGAAGCTTTCTATAACGGACAAATCAAGGCGGCCGTTGAGAAGAATGACATGCACAAAGCGCTTCAGTTGTTAGAAGAAGCTAAACGTGCAGGTTCAAGCTCTGCTGAAGCCACCTTTGTTGAATTAATTAAAAAGTAAACTCAATACGGGCAGATACTCATCTGCCCGTTCTCATCTCTTTCTATTTCCTGTTTTAAAGCCTTCTGAGTTCACTATTTATGACTGAATTAACTAAATCGAATGCAGCTGAAAAGCATGTTGTCTATCAGGTCTTTACTCGCTTGTTTGGTAACACTAAAACAATCAATAAGCCATGGGACACACTTGAAGAAAATGGTGTCGGTAAATTTGATGATTTTACTAACAAAGCATTGAGTGAAATTAAGCAGTTAGGCGTTAGTCATATTTGGTATACCGGTGTGCCACACCATGCTTTAGTGAGAGATTACAGCGAGTACGGGATCGCTTCGGATCACCCCAGTGTGGTGAAAGGTCGGGCTGGATCGCCGTATGCCGTCAAAGATTACTATAACGTCAATCCTGATCTGGCGGTTGATCCGGCCAATCGCTTGGAAGAGTTCAAAGCACTTATCGAACGTAGCCATCGTCATGGCCTGAAAGTGATTATTGATATTGTGCCGAATCATGTTGCGCGACGTTATCAAGGGCTAACTAACCCTGAGGGTGTAGAATGTTTTGGTGCTTCAGATGACACAGCGGTTGCGTACCACCGGGATAACAACTTTTACTATATTCCTGAGCAAGCATTCACATTGCCAGAATCGGAAGGTGGCTATCAGCCTTTAGGTGGTGAAGATCATCCATTATTAGCGACACCATATGAAGAGTTTCCTGCAAAATGGACCGGCAATGGCTCCCGTCTAGCACAACCGATGTTTGATGATTGGTATGAAACGGTAAAAGTGAACTATGGGGTGACGCCGGATGGCCGCAAAGATTTTGATGAACTGCCGCAAGGCTATGAGACAGAAGATCACACTGCTCATTATCAATTCTGGCAAGGTAAATCGGTACCGGATTCCTGGATCAAATTCCGTGATATTGCGTTGTACTGGCTTGAGTTTGGTGTTGATGGCTTCCGATATGATATGGCCGAAATGGTGCCGGTTGAGTTCTGGAGCTATATGAACTCTTCAATCAAGCAGGCGAATCCAGACGCATTTTTGATGGCAGAAGTTTATCAGCCTGACTTATATCGAGATTATATCCACCTAGGCAAGATGGATTACCTGTACGATAAAGTTGATCTCTATGACACCTTGAAACTCGTCATGCAGGGCAACGGCTCAACCGATGCCATCGTTGAGGTGCAGCAGCAATTGATGGACATTGAACACCACATGCTGCACTTTTTGGATAACCATGACGAGCAGCGAGTTGCGAGCCCTGAGTTTGCGGGTAATGCCAATAAAGGCAAGCCTGCCATGTTAGTGTCAACGACACTCAGCACATCGCCAACCATGATTTACTTCGGGCAGGAAGTGGGTGAAGCTGGCGCGGATGATGCTGGTTTTGGCTTGAAATCTCGAACCACAATTTTTGATTATTATGGTGTACCTAACCATCAACGCTGGATGAATCATGGTCAATTTGATGGTGCTTTACTGAGTGAAAGCGAACAGTATTTACGTGATTTTTATCAGCGGCTATTGAGTTTCACCCTAACCAGTTCGGCGATGCTTGGAAAATACCAAGAGGTGCATACTGTTAACCGTGAGCGGTGTCAGGGGTATCACGATAAGTTGTTTGCTTTTAGTCGCTTTGACGAGCAACAGCAGCTATTAATAGTCACCAATTTTTCCGATCAAGATAATGGCTCGTTGGCATTACAACTTCCATCGTCGTTGATCGATGTGTGGCAGCTTGCAGATGGCGAGTATGTACTGATAGATCAACTTTATGGTGAGTATCAAACAGTATTAACTGTGAAGAATGGGGTCGGTCGCGCTTGTGTCAATGTGCCATCGTTAGCATGCTGGATATTTGAACTGCACAATTATATATAGATGGGTTCTGAGCAGATTCGTCAATACCATAACGATACATTGTTATGTATATTTAAGCCGCTCGTCCTGAGCGGCTGTTTATTATGAAAAGCAGCGTTTAATGGTTGGAATACCTTGTATACCAACCTACCAACCGCGATCTTGGATATACCAGGCGGAATGGTCCGATGTAATTGCGACATTGGTAAACAGATGGGGGAGAGACTCCGTACACCAACCGTTATCTTGGATATACCAGGTGCAATGGCCCGATTCAATTGCGACGTTGGTAAACATAGGGGTGAAAGACTCCGTAGACCAACCGCGATCTTGGATATACCAAGTGGAATGGCCCGATGCAATTGCGACGTTGGCAAACATTAAGCTACAGATAATAAGTAACGCTTTCATTTTCATCATTCTTCTCCTCGAAGAAGTCTAAGATGTGTTAATAAATAACGTTGTTCTCGACGATTTTTGATTTTTTCAGTAAAGCCACGTTAATTTTAGCAGCAAATTAGGCTCTTAACCGATTATGTGAGCTTGATTTTTGGGTCGAAAATAGAATGCGTCTCCGGCATTGGTGTCTGTCGTATCTTCAGTTTGAAATGACCGGTGTCCTTAATGTCACGCGCTTGCTTGCGGATCATGCCAATTGATACATTCCCCCGCTTGTTCTTCTTTCGTTAGTAGAGAAAAATGCATTGATCAGAGGAAGTCGATATCGCCAATATGAAGCGATGTAGTTTCATATTATGTCCTACAAAATGAGGTCGGTTTCACAATGCCGGGATTAAGTATGGGGGCGTAGATATGGGGGAGGATGCTCATCACCCTGAGGGGGAGGAGAATGCATCTATTCATAAAAATAACAATGGAAATCAACTATGAAACGTGTTCTGAAAACTCTGACTCTTTGTTCTCTAGCAACTGCGATGGCTTTCCCTATGGTTGCATCTGCAATGCAAGAAGGCGAAATTCTTATTTGGATCAATGGCGATAAAAGCTATGAAGGCTTAGCCGAAATTGGTCGTCAGTTTGAACAAGAGACTGGGGTGAAAGTGGATGTTCAGCACCCTGATTCTCTTGAAGCGAAATATCAGCAAGTTGCCGCAACAGGTGGTGGTCCAGACATCATTTTTTGGGCTCATGACCGCTTTGGTGGTTATGCAAAAGCTGGTGTGTTGGCAGAAATCAATCCGAGCAAAGAGTTCAAACAGAAGTTGGTTGATTTCAGCTGGGATTCAGTGACTTTTGACGGAAAATTAGTTGGTTACCCGGTCGCAATAGAAACACCATCATTAATATATAACAAAGATTTATTGCCTGAACCGCCACGTACCTGGGAAGAAGTTGCGGCAATTGACAAGAAAATGCGCAGCGAAGGTAAGAAAGCCATTATGTGGGATGTGAAGAATACTTACTTCACGTGGTCACTGATTTCTGCTAACGGTGGTTATTCTTTTAAGAAAACAGAAACGGGTTTTGACGGAAAACAAATTGGTGTGAACAATAAGGCGGGTATCGAAGGTCTTCAGTTCTTAGTTGATTTAGCCAATCAAGATGTGCTTTCTCCTGACATGGATTACGCCGTTTCAGAAGCAGAGTTTAATAAGGGTCGTGTGGCGATGACCATTAATGGCCCATGGTCGTGGGCAAACATTGAAAAATCAAACATCAATTATGGCGTAGCAGTACTACCAACCTTAAAAGGCGGTGCATCCAACCCATTCGTTGGGGTACTAAGTGCGGGTATTAATGCGGCAAGTCCAAATAAAGATCTATCTGTTGAGTTCCTGGAAAATTATTTGATCACAGATAATGGTCTCAAGACTATGAATGATGATAAGCCTCTGGGTGCTGTTACATTGAAGTCGTTCCAGCAAGTACTTGCGAAAGATAGCCGTATTGCGGCCACGATGGCCAATGCCGAGAATGGCGAAATTATGCCAAATATCCCGGAAATGACAGCATTTTGGTTTGCAGAAGGTGCGGCGATTGAAAACGCTCTTTTAGGCCGTCAGACCGTAAAAGAAGCATTAGAAACAGCGGTAAAGCAAATTAAATAACGTCAATTCAGTTGGCAAAACAACTACTGCGCGGATTTCATTTCGCGCAGTTTTTATATCTGAAATGCGGTTATTCAGCAGAGAATGAAAACGGTATTGTTGTTGTGAAGGAATGATTGTGAACGGTTTAGTTTCAGCACCTTATATTGAGCAGTTGTATGTGAAGGGCACCTTTAATGGCTGGGGCGATGATACGCCTTTGTCTTTTGTGGGTGACGGTCGGTATCAAGCGGTTATCTGCTTATCAGCGGATCAGCACAGTTTTAAAATATCAGATCAACAAGGTAGTGAAGCGCTGACTTTTTCGGCGGATAAACAAAAATCCACACCTTGTTATCTCGATAAAAATCAGTCATTAGTTCCTGCTAAAGGAATTGGTAATGATTTGCTGTTCACTGCTCCCGAAACGGGGCTGTATACCATCGATTTGTTGGTACATGAATCATCTGTTGGTGATGCATCAAAGCTATCGCATCAGTTAACGATTACTGCTGGTGGTGAGAACACTGATGCTACGCCGAATCGCGAGTTAGTAAGCGCTCAGTTTAATCAAATCCATGTTGTGAGTAAGTCACTTACCGCCAAGCCAGCCCCAGTATTATCACCGGATGCGCTGTTCGAACAGTTGGCCATTCGAGTTGAAGAGAGTGCACCTTTTGCATTTGGGGACAACGTTGATGGTTTCTATGAAGGAGCGACTCAGCGTTTTGTTGCCGCGGGGAAATACCGTCACAAACAAGGTTGGTACTTGGGTTCGTTCGGATCGTTTATCAATGATGCGATTAACGATAAAACCGTTGCCGCCGCTGCTGATATTTATCCATACGGGGTAACACATCACTACCCTAATCAGTGTTCAGATACATTAATGTTGTTTTCGCAACAGCGTGGCGCTGCACTATCAGTGCGAACTCTTGAACCTTCTATTTTAGCGATTGCACCGCAGCTAAATTTAGCCATTAATGCCTCAACAGTGACAACATTCGAACATGGTGTTGTCTATGCGTTAGATCCTGCGTTACGCCAGGAAAGTACGCCAAGCTTTATTGCGATTTCGGCTAACAAGCCATTTAGTTTCAAAGAAGCTGTGTTTGCTGATCACCCGGATCTTAATGATCTTATGCACTTAAACGGTACTCACGTAAAACCACTGATTGAAACCATAAATGCAGAAACAGAATTTACGGTTTATTTTGCTTTTTCTGAATCAGAACAAGCAGCTATTGAGCAAGCAACGGGCTTGCTAGAACAAGATGGTTACACCACACATATTCAGCATACTTACGACATGCTGACCAATAGCTATTTATGGACGTCAGATGTCGAATATAACCGTGCATTAATGTGGGCTAAAGCATCAGGAAAAGTGTTTGTTTCAAATGAGTTTGGTAAAGGAATTTGGGCGGGCTTACCGTGGTTTAAAGACTGTTGGGGCCGTGACTCGTTTATTGCTTTGCCGGGTATCACCCTGGTTAATGGTGATTTCAGCGATGCTAAAGCTATTCTTGATAATTTTGCATCCATGCAATTAACAGATGACAGTAGCATCAACTATGGCCGTATTCCCAATCGAGTAACCAGCCTTAGTAACATTATTTATAATACAACGGATGGTACGCCGTGGATGGTACGAGAACTCTGGGATTACCTGCGTTACAGTGGCGATAAAACCTACGCCCAAGCGGTTTATCCCGTGGTACAAACCTACATTGATGGTATTGAAAAAAACTACCTTGATGAGTTTGGTTTCATGACGCACCGTGATCCTGATACCTGGATGGATGCCAAACTAGAAGGTAAGTTACCTTGGTCATCACGTGGTAATCGTGCCAATGACATTCAGGCATTATGGTTTACCAGCCTGATGGTGGCGGTGGAACTGGCAAAACTAAATGATGATCAGGCAAGCGCAGCGCATTACCTCGTAATGGCTGAGAAAGTACAGGCCAGTTTCCAATCCATGTTTTGGGATCAAGACAAAGGCTTACTCGCGGATCGACTAAAAAGTGATAACAGTAGAGATTTACAGATCCGTCCCAATCAATTAATGACCATCAGTGTGCCTTTTGATCAGCCATTAGTTGAAGAAAGTACCGGCGCTCAGATTGTGAAAAATGCAATCAGTGAATTGCTGTTCCCATGGGGGATCACGTCGCTGTCTCAGCATGATGCGATGTTCCACCCTTATCATGACAATCGTGCTGAATATCATAAAGATGCAGCATACCATAATGGCACGATTTGGGGCTGGAATTCAGGTTTCACGGTATCGAGCTTAATTCAATACGGTTATGCTGACTTTGCCTATGAATTGAGTAAAAACTTAGCTGACCAAGTACTTTATATTGGTCACCGTGGTGCGATGAGTGAGAACTTGGATGCGTTTACTACCCAGGAGGGTGAGGTAACGACAACGGGAACATACGCGCAAGCTTGGTCTGTGTCAGAGTTTACCCGTAACGGCTACCAAGATTACTTAGGCTTCCGCCCGGAACTAATGCGTG
The DNA here is from genome assembly GCF_050337085.1 of Photobacterium sagamiensis. Classification (NCBI taxonomy): domain Bacteria; kingdom Pseudomonadati; phylum Pseudomonadota; class Gammaproteobacteria; order Vibrionales; family Vibrionaceae; genus Photobacterium; species Photobacterium sagamiensis. Next base: position 62,599 of record NZ_JAKJSP010000023.1, read on the forward strand.
ATGCGATTACCTTAGCACCATGCATACCGGCTCAATGGCAAACGTTTGATGCTGATGTGGCATTTGGCCAATCTTACCAATCAGATCAGGCCAACGGGCTCAGAGTCATTTTCTCGCGTCCTGAGCATACTATTCAGCGTTATCAACTTTGCTATCGTGAGCCAACAGCTGCAGTACTGGAGCTTACGCTTACGGCGGATGATCATGCGAAATACCAAGTTGTATTATCAATGCCGGAAGAGGGCGTAGTGGTTGAGTTTAATACTCAAACGGCCATTGTGTATCTGAATGGTATTGAAGTGGCTGCGAAGTGTGTTCAGGCCAGTTATAGAGAGCAAATAGGTGAATTAGGGTTTGCAGAACCGGATATGACCATTGAGTTTCCAATGCTTCTGGGCCAGCATGTATTGCAACAGCAGGTTGAAGCATGTAACGACGAGAAATTTGCTGATTAACCGTATATTCTGAGGTCAAAGACCCGCATAAAGCGGGTCTTTGGGTGTTAGGTATTGATGATCTGATTCGATTATTTGATACCAAGGTTAATCGTCAGAAAAGCTCCTTCCTTCGAGTGAATAAGGCTCTTTCTCATCATGTAGATTGTGCTGCCCCCGAACTTTCCTCAACTGTGTTTCTAATTCTTCCGCCTGTTCATAATCACCTTCTTGGTAGGCCATATACATGCGCTGTTCGATGTCTTCAATTCTAGCTCGTAGTGTCATTTGAAAATCCCCCATCAACGTCGTCGGCTTTATTACACAGGCAGCAGCAATGTCTGCATGATTAAGTTTAGGTAATAGTGGTTATTTACTCCATGTAGATGTTGTAATCTTGCAGGTGTACTCTTTTAAGCGTCTGTGATAGCAGCTTTATCATGATAATAAAATTGACGAACCATTTGCGGAAATCGCTTCGCCCACGCCTGCTCGTTGTGAATCGCACCTGGATCTACATACAGTTGGCAATGAATACGTTCGTCATGCTGGCCTAATTGCTGATGAATGCGTTTTGCCCCGTCTAAATACAGAGCCGGAAATTCGGCAATATCTTGATCGCTGGTTTCTGCGGTACCAATATCCATGTAAATATTGATAGGGGCGCTGATTTTAGTGGCTTGAATAAAGTGCTGCATTGAATTTTCAGCAAACCAAAAAGCAGGAGAGAAAACGCCGGCGTTACCAAAAACAGATTGATGTTTTAGCGCGATATATAAGCTAATGAATCCCCCCATTGAGCTGCCAGCGACAGTGGTTTTCTCTCGTTCGGGTTGGGTGCGAAAGTGGTTATCAATATAAGGTTTCAGTGTTGATGCAATGAAGTCAGCATAGGCATCCCCTTCACCACCCATATGTTGTTTGTTGTTCTCCCAATGGGCGAGTTTCGGTGCCTGGTTATTTAACCAAGGGGAGTACTCGTTCATCCGCCTTAGCCCATCATGAAGAGGGCTGTTATCAATACCAACCAAGATCACCCCTGTGGTTAACCCTTCACGTTGAAGGTCATCTAAGGTTTCAGCTGCTTGCCAACTTTTGCCTGAATAGCTTAGCGCGGGTTCAAAGAGATTCTGGCCATCATGCATATACATTACTGGGTAGTGATGTTGCGTGGTTTGGTAATCAATGGGCAGGTAAATGCGAATTTGACGAGTACGATTGAGCTGCGGAATAGAAAAGTTGGGGAGTAATAGTAAACGTGTCGGATCATAGTTTTTACTGGTCATAAGGTTGAAATACCAATTCCATCGAATGAATCAGATACAAAAAAGCGCTGATGGGGTAGCAATCAGCGCTTTTGGTTAACCATTAATTAATGGTTATAACGTTTTAGATACCGTTACGAACAAGGTTCTTCATATAGACGGCGACATGCAGTGCCGTCACTATGGAATAAGTGACAACGATGAGCTGGAATACCCACCTTGAATGCATCGCCTGCTTCAACCGCGAGAGTATCAGGACGACGGTAGATGAAATCAGCATCTATGTTATCAAGGTTTAGGTAAACCTGAGTTTCATAACCCAGTTTCTCAACAACTTGAACCTTACCTTTAATACACGCATCACCTTCTTCAGAAGGTAAAAGATGTTCTGGGCGAATACCCAATGACATACGTTCGCCCTTAGTCACTGTTTTACCGTCAACCGGGATCCAGAATGCTGTACCATTTGGCAATTGAACCATAACGCGATCATTTTCAGCTTGTTCAATGGCTACGCTTACGAAGTTCATTTTTGGCGAACCAATAAATCCGGCAACAAAACGGTTTTGAGGGTAATGATACAGTTCAAGCGGCTTACCAACTTGCGCGACAAAACCATCATCAAGTACCACAATTTTTTCTGCCATGGTCATCGCTTCAACCTGATCATGGGTTACATAGATCATGGTGCTACCGAGTTGCTTGTGTAGCTTCGCAATTTCGATACGCATTTGAACGCGAAGTGCGGCATCAAGGTTTGATAACGGCTCATCGAGTAGGAACACCTTGGGTTGAGAGACTAGGGTACGACCAATTGCCACACGTTGACGCTGACCGCCTGATAGTGATTTTGGTTGACGTTCTAGTAGATGGCCAAGCTGAAGAATGTCAGCGGCGTGATCAACACGTTTTTTGATTTCACCTTTATCAGCTTTTGCTAATTTCATACCAAAAGACATGTTGTCGAAAAGGTTTAGGTGCGGATATAAAGCATAAGACTGGAATACCATACCAACACCACGTTCAGATGGTGGTATATCATTCATGCGTTGCTCACCAATGAAGAGGTCGCCTGATGTAATGTCTTCTAAACCAGCGATACAACGAAGTAGAGTTGATTTACCACAGCCTGATGGCCCAACAAATACAACGAATTCCCCTTCAGCGATATCGAGATCAACATTCTTGGAAATCAGGTTATCTCCATACGCTTTACACACATTTCGTAAAGTGACACTCGCCATCGAGTCATTCCTCTAAGTTTGTTGTTTCCCGTCAGCTCATAGTATTCATCTAATGGCTAACGGGTAAAGAATTTCTTGGTGTAGAGAAGAAAAAAAACGGGTAGCTTGATTTCACTCGGCAGTGGAAAAGGCCGCTACCCTACCAAAAGCTGCTTTATTTACTTCCCCAAGAAATAAAGCTGCATGAATAATTCTAAGTTAAATCAGAACCTTCTGGTGCACTAAAAATTAGCGATGTAATAACAATAAAGCTTCTTCATCTACCCAATTAGGTATGTCGCTATTTTTACGTAGTGGCTCATGATAAACATCATCCTTGAGAATAATTAAAAAGGGCGGATGAAGGGGGATGAGTGCTTGGATCACACTTTGTCATTCTGCTTGCTGATGAGATTTATTATTACAAGTACTATGTGAGTCATATCACAAATAGATGTCGTTTTTAGATCTCTGTCACTATCAAAAACGATGGGGTTCACACTTTTCAATCTTATGGTTAGGGGGCGTAGAGTACAGGATGATGCTAAGTAGCGATAATTACAGGATTATAGATACTGAAAATTGCGTAGCTCAAATCACTCTTACTGCAACGCAAACGCATAACAATCAGGAAGGATGTTAAAATGAAGAAAATCCTCAGCACAGTGGCACTTTGTACCCTTGCCGCAATTGGTTCGATTAATGCTCATGCAGCAATCGAAGAAGGCCAGTTAACAATTTGGATTAATGGTGACAAAGGTTATAACGGTCTTGCTGAAGTCGGTAAACAATTTGAAGAAGACACTGGCGTAAAAGTGACAGTGGTTTTTCCTGATGGTCTTTCGGAGAAATTCCCTCAAGTAGCAGCCGCTGGAGATGGTCCGGATATCGTATTTTGGGCTCACGACCGTTTTGGTGGTTATGCTAAATCAGGCTTGCTTGCCGAGATTAAACCTTCGCAAGAACTGAAAGATAAAATCATCGATTTTACTTGGGATGCTGTGAAGTATGACGGCAAAATTGTTGGTTACCCGGTTGCAGTAGAAGCGCTTTCTCTTATTTATAACAAAGATCTTATTAAAAAGCCGCTGAAGAACTGGGAAGACGTTGCAGCACTCGATAAGGAACTGCAAAAAGATGGTAAGAAAGCCATCATGTGGAATCTAAAAGAACCGTACTTCACATGGCCTGTACTGTCAGCCGATGGCGGTTACGCATTCAAATACACAGCTAACGGTTATGACGCTAAAGATGTGGGTGTGAACAATACTGGTGCTAAGCGCGCTATGTCGTTCCTTCTTGATCTTGTTAAGAATAAAACCATTTCACCTGATATGGACTACTCGATTTCTGAAGCTGAGTTCAACAAAGGTAATGTAGCAATGACAATCAATGGCCCATGGGCATGGGGCAACATTGAGAAGTCAGGCATTAACTACGGTGTTGCTGTGCTTCCTAAGCTAAACGGCAGCGCTTCTAAGCCGTTTGTCGGAATACTGACTGCGGGTATCAGCACTGCATCACCAAACAAAGATCTAGCGGTTGAGTTCTTGGAAAACTACCTGCTAACCGATGAAGGTCTGGGTAAAGTTAATGATGATAAGCCACTAGGTGCTGTTGCGCTTAAATCATTCCAGAAGAAGTTAGGTTCAGATCCACGCATTGCAGCAACAATGGATAACGCAATGAATGGTGAAATCATGCCTAACATACCGCAGATGACGGCATTCTGGTATGCGCAAGGTAATGCGATTAAAAATGTTGTTGATGGTCGTCAGGATATCGATAGCGCGCTGGACGACGCTGCTGGTCACATGCTTAAGTAATATTTACAGTATTTGTAATATTTGATGGGGGAGGGGCAACTTTCCCCCGTATTTTGAAGTTATCTCTCGCTAGTAAGGAGCTGAGATGCTGTCAGTTCAAGATGCAGGACTTTTGGATCCTCAGCAAGAAAGTCCAAAATTTAATTTTCGTAAAGGGCTGAAGTGGTCATTACTAGGCATGATTGGCCTTATTAATGGGTATGCTACTGTTCTAATGTATGCCCAAGGTGAAAGCGCATTCGCACTTCTTACCGTGATTTTAACGGCTCTTGCTCTTTACATTTTTGGTAGTAATAAAACTTACGCTCATCGTTACATCTTCCCTGGTGTTGCAGGGATGATTGTCTTCATTATTTTTCCATTGGTTTATACTGTTGGGCTAGCCTTCACTAACTACAGTGCCTCGAACCAGTTAACGCTGGAAAGAACGCAGTCTGTTTTAGAGCAACGCAGTTTTCAATCGGGCCAAAGTTTTGGTTTTGATTTGTACAATGTTGAAACTGGTTACCAGCTGATCATTAAAGATAATGGCAAATTACTAGCATCCGATATCTTCGATCTTACAAATCCACCTGAAGAACTACTTAGCTTACGTGCGGTAGATTCTGTTCTGGGTGTAAAAGCGAAGATCAAAGAGATTGTGAAATACCGTTCTAGCTTATCTAAAGTCGAACTAGTGATGCCGAATGGCCATGAAATTCGCATGAGTGGTTTACGTAAATTTGCAGCAGAGACCCCGTTGTATAGTTTGCAAGAAGACGGTCTGACATTGCTTAATAATCAAAGCCAAGAATACTACAAACCCAATATGGATATCGGTTTTTACCAGCCAGTAGATGCTGATGGTAACTTTATCGGCAAACCTGTTTCTCCTGGTTTCGTGGTAGGTGTGGGTGCTGCAAACTTCGAACGTGTAATGACCGATGATGGTATTAAAGAACCTTTTATCGATATCTTTATCTGGACAGTGGTTTTTGCTTTTTTAGCGGTCGCTTTAACACTGGCTTTAGGTATGGTACTAGCGTGTCTCGTTCAGTGGGAGCCATTAAAAGGGAGCGGTATTTATCGCGTACTTCTAATTCTCCCTTATGCGGTACCTGCGTTTATTTCCATCTTGATATTCAAAGGGTTGTTTAACCAGAGCTTTGGTGAAATCAACTTGTTTCTTGAAGCTGTATTCGGTATTAAACCATCGTGGTTCTCTGACCCAATCATGGCACGTGTAATGGTTGTGTTGGTGAATACCTGGTTAGGTTTCCCTTACATGATGATTCTGTGTATGGGTCTACTGAAATCCATTCCGGGTGATTTATACGAAGCGTCGGCTATTGATGGTGCAGGGCCGATTCAGAACTTCTTCAAGATCACACTGCCAATGATGGTTAAGCCACTAACGCCACTGCTTATTGCAAGCTTCGCGTTCAATTTCAACAACTTTGTAATGATTCAACTGCTGACATCTGGCGGTCCAAACATGGTTGGTACATCAGAACCAGCTGGTTACACCGACTTATTGGTGAGCTATACCTACCGTATCGCTTTCGAAGGTGGTGGTGGTCAAGACTTTGGTCTTGCTGGTGCAATTGCAACAATTATTTTCGTGTTGGTGGGTGGTATGGCACTACTTAATCTTAGATTCACTAAGCTTGCACAAGACTAAGGAGAGACGTTATGGCTATGGTTCAATCGAAGTCTTTGAAATATCGAGTTTGGGCAACACATATCGGCTTGTGTATTTTCTTATCAATGATTATCTTTCCGCTGTTAATGATTATTGCAATTTCATTGCGTGAAGGTAACTTCGCTGGTGGTGAGATAATTCCAAGTCATCCAACATTGGATCACTGGCGTTTAGCTCTCGGATTTGCTGTTACTAATAATGATGGCAGTATAACGCCACCACCATTTCCTGTTTTACTATGGCTATGGAACACGATAAAAGTTGCAGGTATTACATCAATTCTCATTGTTACATTATCAACAACCAGTGCTTATGCCTTTGCGCGCTTACGTTTTAAAGGTAAGAGCACAATTCTAAAGGGGATGATGATTTTCCAAATGTTCCCTGCAGTACTCGCATTGGCTGCTCTATATGCATTATTTGACCGTTTAGGCCAATACATTCCATTTTTGGGGCTGAATACGCATGGTGGTTTGATCTTTGCTTACTTGGGGGGCATCGCACTGCACGTATGGACCATTAAAGGTTACTTCGAAACGATTGATGTTTCACTTGAAGAAGCCGCTGCACTTGATGGTGCAACACCGTGGCAAGCATTCCGCTTTGTTCTGCTCCCATTATCAGTGCCAATTCTAGCTGTTGTTTTCATCCTGTCGTTCATCGGTGTGGTAGGAGAAGTTCCAGTGGCATCGTTGTTATTAACGGATGTGAATAATTACACTTTAGCAGTAGGTATGCAGCAATATCTATACCCTCAGAACTATCTATGGGGCGATTTTGCGGCGGCAGCAGTACTATCAGCAATACCTATCACGATAGTATTCCTTCTAGCACAGAAGTTCCTGGTCGGTGGCTTAACAGCGGGTGGTGTTAAAGGCTAAGGCGCTTTAATCTCCATTTAAGTCAAAACAGAAAAGCTCGTCTTATTCAAATAAGGCGAGCTTTTTTATCCTTTAAATACGAACGTCATATTTTCTTTATAGTAAAAAATCGTTACGCATAATCACATAATACAGTGATGAAGATATTGCTTGATAATGTGAAAAGGTAAAGTTGAATTCTCGCTGAACACCGCATCTTTAAGTGGTTGGCTATAGTTATTTATAAGTTCAAAAATATTCCCCAGCCTGATATGATGATGCTCATACAGGATGATGGTGTTATGGTTTGTTTTAGCGACTGCATGGATATCATCCTGTTGATGTATTTAGTCGCTACGATCTTTAGCCACTATAATCTGAAGATAGATAACTAATGGTAATTGAGCGTTAAACGTTGTCAGATTACGATTAGTTCAATGAACAATAATAATGATAAGACTCGCCTTTTCACTTAGGGTGAGTCACTCCCGAGTATAGATCTTAACAATGGTTTGGTCGCCGATCTGTTAAGAACCCTATGCTTAACTTAATATTGGCGTTGCTGCATAGCTGGACTTACCCTTCGAAGGATAAGTTTTATTGGTAACCGAAACCCGGCGATATCGCCGGGTTTTTTGTATCTGCCTGACCATTCCTCTGATCCTCTTTTGATCTAAACTTAACGGATTACAATAATCATCCTGACGGTTGTTGTTTTATAATTTTTTTAATTAAATCAGATAAATAAGATAGGTTTGCGATACGAAACATTGTCTTAAGTTCATAAATCCTATCTCCGTTTCAAGAGGTTCATTTCATGACTGCCCAAATTAAAGCTTTTTATCATCAGAGTACGTCGACACTGAGTTATGTTGTGTTTGATCGAGTTGGTGGCCATGCAATTGTGATTGATAGTGTACTGGATTTTGCAGCTAACTCAGGAAAGGTTGAAACGCACTTTGCTGATCAGCAAGTGGTCTTTATCAAGGAAAATGATCTGACGTTGGATTGGATATTGGAAACGCATGCTCATGCAGACCATTTATCAGCGGCAAGCTACTTGAAAAATAAACTGGGTGGCAAGATTGCAATAGGAGAAGGGATCATTGAAGTGCAGAAAGCATTCAAAGATACGTTGGCTATATCTGACGAAGAATTGATCGAAGGCCATGATGGCTTTGATCACCTATTTGAGGACAATGAGTCTTTCGCTTTTGGCTCGTTAACAGGCCAAGTTCTTACTACCCCCGGGCATACCTGCGACAGTGTTACTTATCTTGTTCAGGGGAATGCTTTTGTCGGAGACACATTATTTATGCCGGACTTTGGCTCGGCCCGGTGTGACTTTCCTGGCGGTGATGCAGGGGTGCTTTATGACAGTATCATGAGACTGTATAGCTTACCTGATCAGACCAAGTTATGGATTTGCCATGACTATCAGCCTGGCGGTAGAGAGCTGGCATACTTGACCACGGTTGCAGAAAGTAAGGCTGAGAATATTCACATTAATCAAAGTGTGCAAAAAGAGGACTTTATCAGCTTCAGGGTAGATCGAGACAGTAAGTTAGATGTGCCTAAACTGCTTTACCCATCGGTTCAGGTGAATATTCGAGCGGGTCAGTTACCGGATCGTTTTTTCAAAATACCGGTAGTAATAACTAACGAGGGCCTGTTTAATTAAATACACAATTCTGTCCCCCAGCGGTTATTAGCGAGCAACTCGGTTTCGTCCTGAATTTTTTGCCTTATATAGCGCTTCATCTGCTGCTTTCAGGACGTTTTCAGGGTTATGGTCGGGAAAACTATCAGCTAAACCAATACTTACCGTGATATGCACAGATTTATTCTTCTGGTCTTGTTGTCGTAACTCAGTCCCTTTCTCATCATTTTTCGGGCGATCATTCTGAACGCGGATGATAAGATCATACTTAGCAATAGCCATACGCAATTGTTCAAGGTAATCCTGGCATTGGCTGGCTTCTTTACCTTTAAACAAAATAGTAAATTCTTCACCGCCGTAGCGGAAGATCTGGGCCCCGCCTTTTGTTTGCTGCATGATTTTAGCCACAAGTTTTAATACATCATCACCGACTTTATGGCCGTGGTTATCATTGAATTTTTTGAAATGGTCAATATCCAGCATTGCCAGGGTATAGGTTCTTCCCAGGTTTTTGAGCTCTGTTTCTAATGCGCGCCGACCGGGAATGTTTGTTAACTGATCAACAAAGGCTAATTCGTGGCTACAGGTAATAATGTTGAGTAACAGTAGCGTTGCGGCCAGTGAAAAAGCGGTGCTGGAAATAAAAGCGTACTGAAACAGGACAAAAGCCAAACTTGAAAAAAGTAAACTGATATAGACGGTTTGATCAGAACCGAAGTTACGTTTCAGAATGGTTGCCGCACTGCTGCAGGTCAACGAAAACGCCAATAAAATGAGCATTAAGGGTAAGGGGGAAAACGTGGGTATGGTGTAAAGGTAAGTCTCCCATAACCAGGTAAGTGTTGTATTGGCGAAGTGATCGACAACAAGAGCGGCCCATGCGATTTGCAATGCAATAAACAGGATGAAGTAAACACCGAATCGGGACCATAGCCGTTTATCTGGCATGATGTGGATCTGTAGTAAATTCAGAGGCAGTAAGCTAGCCAGTATGATAAAGATGAGTTTGGTTGAGTCATTCGACAATGGTTCTTGTAAATAGGTTTGTATGATGTAGTAAGCCACCATCATGAGAAGCGCGACTAACCCTGTTCTGCCCTGATTAAACGGTTGGCTTAGAAGGACAACTAAAGAAAATAAAATATAAGGCAGGGTCAGGAGCAAGTCTTGGTATGAGGCTAAGACGGCAGTAAGCCCTTCTAATGCAAATATCATCAGAATTGAGATCAGCAATGGCGACCCAAATCGAAATCCAGCGCTTCTAAAAACGGCAAATGAAAGTGATGGCATTCAAATAATTCCCTTATTCAGGGCCATAGTATAACGAAACAGCGGTAATCCCCTTAGCTAAACAGTCAACACAAAAGCAATAGTTAGAATTATGACTATTTTTTAGCTTTTTCCTAAGCAAAAAAGGGAGTTACTAACATTGTATACCCAAACCAGATCAAAATGCAGAGTTCTCGTATCTTGAGGTGGTCTGAGTATAGGAATATCGTCAGTAAATGGGATTACTTTATAAGATAAGGAAACAATTTTCGTTTCTGATCTGCCGTCAGGTTCTGAATACATTCGATATTGCGTTCAGGGATACCCTCAGGATCCGGGTAGTGCTTTAATACTTTTTCCATACTTTCCTCACGGATTAGATGGAAAATAGGATATGGCGAACGGTTGGTCAGGTTTTCGGCATCGTCAGGTTCAGCACCGTAGAAACAATAGTCAGGGTGGAAGCTGGCAATCTGATAAATCCCTTCCTTTCTTATTTGGATCAGTAGCCCTTCGACCAAATCAAGAAATTGGTTGTAGTCATCAAATTCCTCAAACAGGTTGGGTGCAACAACTAGCGTGGTTTCCAATTCGTCCGCCGGGGTTTGATCGAGCAACATCAGCTCTTGATAGATAGCTTCAAGCACTACCTCCTCTGAGGTTTCTTCACACACCTGAATCTTGATCTGGTTGTTACGGTTAGGCTTTGCTGCAAAAGGGCATAAGTTAAGCCCAATAACGACATCTTCTAACCATTGTTGAACATCTTTTGTGACTTGCGACATGGCTGACTCTTATCTTTATATTAATTATTTTATAGTATTGCTATCGCCAAACTACTTCAAGATACGCGCTGTGCGCTGTATTTTGGATATAAAAAGGGTCAGTACGTGACTGACCCTTTGTACCGAATTAAAGAAGCTACAGCTTATGCGTTTTCTTCTTCAGTACTTTTCTCTGCAGTTTCAGCTGGAGCCGGGAACTGTTGAACCGGTTTAGCAACAAGCTGACGAGTCGCTGCACGAACCTCAGCTAATTTAACTTCAAACGTATCACCAAGCTGGTATTCTTTTACCGTATCGATAGTGACGGTACCTAATTCACTATTACACACGATGCGTTGCTTGTTATCAACGATAAGCGATGCAGGGATAAATGCCGAAGCACCAATCTCAAGTAAGCGAATGCGTATACCTGCACGGTTTATATCGAAGATTTCACCGTTGAAGATGGTTTCTTCTTTTACTGAATTTTTTAGCAGGCGAACATACAACCAATCAGCGACATTACGCTCTGCCATACGGTGGCTACGGCGGTGATTAGCGATCTCTTCACCAACTGTATCATCTGGCTTTTGCGTAGGTTCATTACCTGAAATCACCGCTTTAAGCAGACGGTGGTTGATCATATCGCCGTACTTACGGATTGGTGACGTCCAGGTTGCGTAGACATCAAGGCCCATTGCATAGTGCGGGGAAGGTTGATTACCAACTTCACTATAGGCCTGGAATTTACGTAGACGGTTGTCCAGGTAAGTTGAGTCCAGATCATTTAACCAGCGACGCAGGGCACTGAAGCCTTCTAATGTCGTCAGCTGGTCTTTTTCAAATGGCGCTTCGGCTTCGGTTAAGAAATTCATCGCGGTATCGAGTTTCTCGGGATGAAAGCCGTTGTGGTAGTTGAACACACCGGTACCGAATTTTTCTTTAAGTACACGACCAGCACAGATATTGGCTGTGATCATCGCTTCTTCAATCATACGGTTGGCCGTACGGCGAGGATCCGTATGAATCGCAATTACATCGTTATCTTCACTTAGCTCAAAACGGTAATCGGGACGATCCGGGAAGACAACGGCAGTGTTAGTACGCCACTCACTACGCGCGTTGGCAAAACCATGCAGCGCATCGATTTGTGCTGCGATAACGTCGTTTGGTACCCAGTTATCACATTGACCGTTTTCAATCAGATCAGAAACGTTGTCATAGGCCAATCGTGCCTGTGATCTAATCCATGCTGCAAAAAATGCAATATCATCTTGAATGACACCGTCTTTATCAATGCTCACTCGACAACAAATAACAGGGCGTTTTTCATTTTCGATCAATGAACAAAGCTCATCACTTAACTCACGTGGCAACATTGGGATGTTGCGACCTGGCAAGTAGATAGTAAAACCACGTTGACGGGCTTCATCGTCCATCTTGTCGCCAACAGCAATGTAAGAGGTTGGATCAGCAATCGCAATGGTGATCTCAAAGCTGCCATCGTCTCTTTTAACCGTGTAAAGGGCGTCATCCATATCTTTGGTCGATTCACCATCGATAGTAATGAATGGAAGCTCGGTTAAGTCCTGACGTTCTAAGCCTTCTTCCAACATGCTCCAGCTTTCTTGCGGCGCAGGTTCGGCGTTAGGCAGTTCATGACGGGCAAGCGTTACCCACCATGGCGCAATTTTATCGTTGCTGTCAGTGATTTTTTCTTTGACTTCACAGAAAAACGTTTTGTTTTTGTTAGAGGGCTTATCGTCACCAAGTGGATGGCTATTCAGGTTAGCGACAACCCAGTCACTTTCTTTAAGGCTCTCTGGGTTAAGTCCCTTTACCGGACGCGCTTTAATAGCATCTTTTAGCTGAGGATGATCAGGGACGACGTGAAGACGATCACGGATCAATTTAACTCGGCCAATAAAACGTGTCAGGTTTTGCTCTACCAGTTCTTGAGGTTCTGCAACTTCTCGCTCTTTTTCTGTACGAATAACAGCAACAACACGGTCACCGTGCATGACATTTTTCATATAGGCAGGCGGGATGAAAAAGCTTTCTTTATTGTCTGTCTCTAGAAAGCCAAAACCACGGTCAGTTGCCTTTACGTTACCTTCCTTTTTAGGAAGGGTTTCTTGAATTTGTTTTTTAAGCTGTGCTAGCAGCGGATTATCTTGAAACATTATGCCTGGTCTCAGATTGTGAACCGAGACACTATACGTATTTGGGGCTGTAAAACCAAGATTTGGGGGGGGGATATTTTCAGATTGCTGTTATCACCGAGTCAATAAACATATTAATAAGATAAAGTTCAGTTGGCTCTGGGGAAATGTTATGACGGTCTGTTTAAAGGATGAGTTCAATCAGCTAGTCGATTTGTTGGCACGGCAGGCAAATATGGAGCGCTGGTGTCAGTTAGTACTGCCGATCCAGATGCATGATCGGAATGTCGGCTATATATATGCAGAAACACTAGAAGCGAAGCATTTTGAAGCGAACTTTGAATATGTTGAAAAACTGTTAGTGCTGCTTTCTTCTGATATTAGTGCCCGCGTACTTCGCGAAGAAGTCATCCATCACAACCTGACCCGTCGTAGTGTCGAAGCTGAGCTGTTAGCGAAAGATCACTCCATCAATGCATATCTGAGTTTATTACGTAATTTTCATGAAGTAACGCTGGCTTTAGCAAAAGCACCGGGCCTTGATGAGTTGTACCGCACAGCGGTGTACCTTGGCCGAAAACAGCTCGGTATTGATCGCATGGCAATCTTCCTCACTGATTTTATAAAGAATGAAATGAAGGGGACCTATGGAACAGATCCGCTAGGAAATCTGGTACAACGTTCAGACTTTACCAGCCCGATACCCGATCATCCGTTAGTGAATGAAGCCCTCAGCCACAAAGATCATGTCGTGGTTAAAGAAAATGCCCCTCTATATTATGGAACCAATCAGGTCGGTATTGGTTGGAACGCGATGATTGCGATTAATTCAGCACAAGCGGCGTTCATCGCCGAAGAAATGTTGTTGGCTATTTCTGAGCTGGCGCTGGAGCATCGTGCGTCACCACCTGGGAGGGTGACAATTAGTATAGGAAGCCAGACATTGACGCCTGATGGTGATAATCATCCAAAGAAATTAATTTCGGCTGCTGATGAAGCGCTATATTTGGCTAAAGAAAGCGGAAGAGGGCTGCTTATTCAATGGGATAGTACCAATATGTCCAAGATTTAGGGCACAAAGTGTTTAACCTACATACTTATTGTTCAATAAGTAGTGGTTTGAATGTTAATTTGTGACAGCCTTCAACTTTTTCTGGCATTTTATCGAGTAATGGCTCACAATGCGCGCCTCATATCGTCGAGGCCCATGCTTGTGGTTGCTGTTGCAGAACTCTTAAAGCAGAAGGGGCCCCGTTTTACGTTAGATTATTTATTGGGATCCCAATGCTAGAATCTGTTACAGAATTTCGCCAGTTAGATCTGGCCGACACACTACTTTCCGCACTTGACTCAATGGGCTTCGTTGCGCCTACGCCTATCCAGGCGGCGTCTATTCCTCTACTACTTACAGGTGCAGATGCACTTGGTAAGGCACAGACTGGTACTGGTAAAACGGCTGCGTTTTCACTACCTGTTCTGAACAAAGTAGACCTTTCTCAGCATAAGCCTCAGGCTATCGTTATGGCTCCAACACGTGAGCTGGCGATTCAGGTTGCTGCAGAAATCAAAGTTCTTGGTCAAAATATCAAGGGACTTAAAGTTTTAGAGATCTACGGTGGTGCTTCTATCGTTGATCAAATGCGTGCACTTAAAAATGGTGCTCACATTGTTGTTGGTACTCCGGGTCGTGTTAAAGACCTTATTTCACGTGATCGTCTGCACCTTGATGAAGTTAGTACGTTTGTACTGGATGAAGCTGACGAAATGTTGAAAATGGGCTTCGTTGATGACGTTACTTGGATCATGGAGCAAGCTCCTGCATCTGCACAACGCGTATTGTTCTCGGCAACTATGCCTCCAATCGTTAAGCAAATTGTTGACCGTTTCCTACGTAACCCAGAGCGCATTGACGTTGCTGGCGATAACCGTACGGTTGCTCAGGTAGAGCAGCAGTTCTGGGTAGTTAAAGGTGTAGAGAAAGACGAAGCAATGATTCGTATGCTCGAAACTGAAGAGAACATCGATGCGTCAATCGTATTCGTTCGTACTCGTCAGGATACTGAGCGTCTGGCTGACTGGTTATCTTCTCGTGGTTGCAAGGCTGCAGCACTACACGGTGATATTCCTCAGTCTCTGCGTGAGCGTACTGTTGATCACATCAAACGTGGCGTTATCGACGTACTAGTTGCAACTGACGTTGTTGCTCGTGGTCTTGATGTAGCTCGTATTACCCACGTATTCAACTACGATATTCCGTTCGATGTAGAATCTTACATCCACCGTATCGGTCGTACTGGTCGTGCAGGCCGTTCTGGTAAAGCGATCCTGTTGGTTCGTACCAACCAGGTCCGTATGCTTCGCACTATCGAGCGTGTAACTAAGTCTCGCATGGAAGAAATCCAACTTCCTAACCGTGATGCCGTTGCTGCAGCTCGCTTGACTCGTCTTGGTCAAGAGCTAGAAACACAGAAAGAACAAGCAACGCTTGAAGCTTTTGTTGAGCTAGTTGGCAAGCTACAAGAAACGATTGATGTTGATGCTGCAACACTTGCTGCTATGCTTCTTCAGCGCCAGCAGGGTAACCGTCCTCTGTTCTACAAAGGTCCGGACCCAATGATCGCTGCTATCGATCGTGAACAAAAACGCCGTGAGCGTCGTGGCAATGATGATCGCGGTGATCGCGGTGATCGCGGTGATCGCGGTGATCGCGGTAGTCGTGGTGGCGAACGCGGTGAGCGTCGTTCTTACAACAATGCTGACTGGGATACTTACCAGCTTCAAGTTGGCCGTGAACAAGGTGTTCAGGTTAAAGATATCGTTGGCGCTATCGCAAACGAACTTGGCCTGACTAAAGAATTTATCGGTGCTATCAAACTTGCACCTAGCCACACTTATGTTCAGCTTCCTAAGAAAATGACGGCAGAAGTTGCTACTCAGCTTAAGAAACTACGCATTCGTCAAAACGAAGCGAAAGCTGTTGTTGTTGAAGGCGAAGTTCTGCGTGAGCATAACCCTCGTGGCGGCAACCGTGACGGCAACCGTGACGGTAACCGCGGTGGCTACCGTGGTAACCGCGAAGGTAATCGTGAAGGTGGCAATGGTGGTCGTCGTTTCGATCGCAACCGTGGCGGTGACAGCCGTGGTAGTCACCGTGGTGAGCGTAATCACGGTAACAGTGACAGTCCTCGCCGTACTGGCGGTGAGAGTAGCAACAACGCATAATCACTTGTTATCTGAAAAGCCGGGCTTAATGCCCGGCTTTTTTATACCTGTAATCTGGTAATCGATTAACCAATCAGAGCTTTGTCAGCGGTTTGATGACAAGTGTAAAAAAGCCCGCATCGCGGGCTTCTGTTATTTATTTAAGGAAGAATATTTTCAGCTTACAGTCTTCACACTGTCACGTTCAACCAAGGTGGGTTCAAGTTGAATGACCTGGTTTGATACACGTTTGGTTTTAATTTTATCTAGCAATGTATCTACCGCTTGTTGCCCTAAACGATGTTTCGGCTGGTGGATCGTGGTTAGTGACGGCGTAATATACTTCGCCAGTTTGATATCATCATATCCGACAATAGAAATATCATCTGGTACCGAGATGCCTTTTTTGTTGGCAGTATTAATAACTCCCATAGCCATCATGTCATTACAAACAAATAGCGCAGACGGAAGTGGCCCTTTTGAGTAAAGCTCTTCAAACGCTTTTTCACCGCCTTCACATTCGAATTTTCCTGATATGATCCAGTTTTTATTAATCGTCAGGCCTGACTCTTCCATTGCCTGAATAAAACCGGATAAACGCTGCTGCGCAGATAGTTTGTCTAGCGGGCCTGTCAGGCAGCCAATTTCTTTATGACCCTTAGCGATTAAATGACGGGTGGCCAGATAGCCGCCGTGGTGGGAATTGTCCTGAATTTTATCGCTTGGAAAGTCCATTGGCCCCCAGTCCATGACTACGGTCGGAACGGGCTGGTGACGAGAAAAGAGATCAAAAGCCTGGCCTTCGACTTCGCTACACATCAGTAACAGGCCATCGACACGCTTTTGCAGCAAGGTATCGAGGTTGGAATGCATCCGTTCCAGATCGCCTTCGGTGTTGCACAGGATCAAGTTATAACCATGCTCATAGCAACGACGTTCAACGCCTTTGACGACTTCACCAAAGAATGGATTGGTTGACGTGGTTACCAGCATGCCAAAGGTACGGGTGTGGTTTACTTTTAAACTACGAGCAAGGGCAGAAGGGGCATAATTAAGTGTTTCGACTGCAGCCAGAACACGCTGTGAAATATCTTCACTCACAAAACGCGTTTTGTTGAGCACGTGGCTGACAGTAGAGGTAGAAACTCCAGCATGTTTTGCAACGTCTTTGATAGTCGCCATCAATTTCTCCCTGATTTATTTTCTGTTTGCAGTTTACATGATCCATGCAGGTAAACTGCGGATCAGATTATATTAGCTATGCTCAATGAGAAAGCGTTTTACTTCACTACGATGTGGAATAGAGGTCTGAGCCCCCATACGTGTGACCGAAATCGCAGCAGCTGCATGAGCAAAGCGAATAGCTTCATCCAGCTTACGGCCTTCCTGCAGACCTGTCAGTAAAGCACCGTTAAATGTGTCGCCAGCGCCAGTGGTATCTGTTGCTTCAACCCTGAAGCCTTCTACCTGCTGGCCATTACCATTCTGGCTGACCCATACACCCTGGCTTCCCAGAGTGATCATAACAAGTTCGATACCCTTAGCATGCAACGCATCTGCTGCTAGTTGAGCTGATGCCATATCCGTTACTTTGATGCCGGTTAACAATTCTGCTTCCGTTTCATTTGGCGTTATCATATCGACAAGTTGCAATAAGTCATCTGATAATGGCTGAGCAGGGGCCGGATTAAGCACAACCCGTGTTCCCGCTGACTTGGCAACTTGCGCGGCTGCTTCGATTGTTTCAATCGGAGTTTCCAACTGCATTAACAAAGTATCAGCGTCAGCGATCAGTTTATGATGTGGTTCAATGCGTGCCGGGGTTAAGCAGCCATTGGCTTCGGCAGAAATACAGATGCTATTTTCGCCGGTTGCAGCTACCTGAATCATCGCAATACCGGTCGGTATGTTTTCTTCAACCATCACCGCTTCGGTATTGATGCCTTCGTTGGCAAATGTTTCAAGCATGGTGTGGCCAAAACTGTCATCACCAACGCTGGCAATGAAGGCAATATCAGCACCTAGACGTGCCGCAGCTACCGCCTGATTGGCCCCTTTGCCACCAGGAATAACACAATAACTGTGACCGTGTAACGTTTCGCCCGGACGAGGGAAAGAAGCAACCTGAAGAACGTGGTCGGCGTTAACGCTACCTAGAACAACTAACTTATTCATAAACGAACCTTTTTAATTATGAATGTTGGTCAAAATGTATTGGCTAGGACTGTGAGTACAGTGCTAAACGATAGACTTTGATTTTGGTAAGAGAGGCGAGTTTCGAGTGTCTAGATACTAGGTACTAGTTTCTCGAAACTCGCCACGGGGTTTCTTATTTCGTGATTACTTTCAGTTGTACCGGGATGTATTTCTCTACTGATTCGCCTTTCAGCACTTTGTCAGCAGTTTCCACACCCAGCGCACCAATAAGAGCTGGCTGTTGTGCGATAGTTGCGCCCAGAATACCGCGGTTAACGGCTGCGATACCGTCTTCAGTACCGTCAAAGCCAACGATTAATACGTCTTTACCTGAAGCCTGAACAGCGCGAAGTGCACCCAGAGCCATTTCATCGTTCTGAGCGAATACAGCCTGAACGTCTGGGTTGGCGGCAAGCATGTTTTCCATTACGTTCAGACCTTTAGTACGGTCGAAATCAGCAGGCTGGCTAGCAAGTAGCTCCATACCGCTGCTTTCAACGGCGTTCATGAAGCCTTGACCACGCTCACGAGCGGCAGATGTACCGGCAATGCCTTCAAGCTGGATAACACGGGCTTTTTCGCCCACTTTTTCCATGATGAACTTACCGGCCATTTCACCACCCGCAACGTTATCAGAAGCAATGTGGCTTACCACTTCACCACGGCTTGCGCCACGGTCAAGAGTCAGTACCGGAATGTTCGAGCGGTTCGCCATACGAATTGCGTTAGATACCGCATCTGAATCGGTAGGGTTAATCAGAATCGCCTTAACGCCGCGAACAGTCAGATCTTCTACGTTAGAAAGCTCTTTGCTCGGGTCGTTTTGAGAATCCAGAACAATCAGGTTGTAGCCCAGCTCTTTTGCTTTCGCTTCAGCGCCTTCTTTCATGGAAACAAAGAACGGGTTGTTCAGCGTAGAGACAACCATTGCCATCGTGTCTTGTGCAGAAGCAGTCGTGCTGAAAGAAGCCGAAAGAACAGCAGCAGAGATTAGGGTTGCTAACTTTTTCATTCTATATTCCTTATATATTTCGGGTCAGGTTTTCGGGCATTCAATACGGGATTGCGTTGATGCCCGGTACACAGAGGGTTAGGGTTTACTTCTTTTTAGTCTCTACCAGTACTGCCAGCAAAATGACCACTGCTTTTGCAATCATCTGGTAGTAAGAGGACACATCTAACAGGTTTAGTGCGTTGTTAAGGAAGCCGATGATCAGAGCACCGATTAAGGTACCCATGATTCGACCTTTGCCCCCAGCCAGGCTGGTACCACCAAGCACGACAGCAGCAATCGCATCCAATTCGTATCCCATACCTGCAGTAGGCTGAGCGGATGAAAGACGAGAGGTTACGATGATGGCGGCAAGGGCTGCTAACAGACCGCAGATTGCGTAGACGCCAATCTTGACGCGATCTACGTTGATGCCTGATAAGCGAGTTGCCGATTCGTTTCCGCCCAGTGCGTAGATGTAACGACCGAAGCGGGTATGATTGAGCAGGTACCATACAGAGGCGAACACGATTACCATCAGCCAGATTGGAACAGGGATACCCATTGCGTAACCTGTACCGAACCAAGCGAAGCTATCTGCTACGTCTGTAAAGCCCGTTGAAATAGGACGACCGTCAGTGTAAACCATGGTCACACCACGTAATAAAGTCATGGTTACCAGCGTTGCAATGAACGCCTGAACTTTACCTTTGGCGATGATCACCCCACTGATTGCACCTAAAGCCGCACCAGCAAGCAGGGCAGTTGGCACTGCAATGATTGCCGGAATTTCCAGTCCAATCATGGTGGCTGCAAAGGCACCGCAGAGAGCCAGTACTGAGCCGACACTCAAATCAATGCCCGCGGTTAAGATAACCAGCGTCATACCCACCGCAATAATCGCATTCACCGACGTTTGACGAAGAATGTTCAGAATGTTGTCGACGGTAAAAAAGTTCGGGTTAAGGAAAGACACGACTGTGATCAGCAGGATCAAAGCGATTAGTGATTTCTGTTCAATTAACCATTCTTTAGTAAAAAGCTTATTGGCGTGTGAAACATGCTTTTCAGTCGATTGCTTATTCTTGGTCATAGCGTTGTCACTCATGCTGCTACCTCATTGATTTTTTTACCAACAGCGCAAGCCATTAGTTTTTCCTGATCGGCATCGGCTGCCATAAATTCGCCACTGATATGGCCTTCGTGCATCACCATAATGCGATCACTCATGCCCAGTACTTCAGGCATTTCAGATGACACTAAAATGATGCTCATGCCATCGGCTTTGAACTGGTTGATCAGCTGGTAAATTTCTTTCTTCGCCCCGACATCGACACCGCGTGTCGGTTCATCAAGAATAAGTACTTTGGGTCTGGTCATCAGGCCTTTGGCGATGGCGACTTTCTGTTGATTACCACCAGACAAGTTGCCAATGATTTGATCGCGGGTAGGTGTCTTGATATTGAACAGGCGGATAAAGTCTTCAACTGCTGTGACTTCATCGTAGTGTTTAAGCTGCATACCTTTTGACAACTGTTCTAAGGCACAAAGCGACATGTTTTCTTTTACAGATAGCCCTAAGACAAGCCCATCACCTTTACGGTCTTCAGAAATATAAGCAATACCGTTAGCAAGGCCATCATGTGGTGAGATCGGATTAATGACTTTGCCATTTAATACGATATCGCCGGAATCACGGTGCAGTGCTCCATAAATAATTTTCATCAGTTCAGTTCGGCCAGCACCCATCAGGCCGGATACGCCGAGGATCTCGCCGCGATCAAGCTTGAAGTTCACATTGTGAACACCTGAGCCTGACAGGTTTTTTACTTCCAGGCAGGTTGTGCCATGTGTGGCGTCTATACGTGGGTATTGTTCTTCTAAGCGGCGGCCGACCATCATTTCAATCAGCCCGTCTTCATCAATGTCAGCAACCCGGCGTTCACCGATGAACTTACCATCGCGAAGAACGGTGATGTCATCGCAGATTTCAAAGATTTCTTTCAGACGGTGAGAGATATAAACGATGCCGCAGCCTTCATCGCGCAGCTCGTTGATCACTTTGAACAGTGATTCGGTTTCAGTGTCTGTCAGAGCATCTGTCGGCTCATCCATGATGATGWCCTGTGACTTGAACGACAGGGCTTTGGCAATTTCAACCATCTGTTGCTCACCAAGGCTCAGTTCACCCAGTAACTGACGTGAGTGGTGGCTCACATTCAGGCGTTGCAGAAGCGCATCGGCTTCACGATACATCTCAGACCATTTGATGCCACCAAACGCATTGGTTTTTTCACGGCCGAGGAAAATATTTTCAGCAATAGTCAGTTCAGGGATCAGGTTTAATTCCTGGTGAATAATACTGATCCCTGCTTCCTGAGAGTGTCGCGGTCCATCGAAATTTACAGGCTGGCCCTGATAGCGGATTTCACCGGCATCCATGGCATAGATACCCGTTAACGATTTCATCAGGGTTGACTTACCGGCACCGTTCTCACCCAGCAAGGCCATGACCTTACCCGGGTAAACATTCAAACAAGCGTTGTCTAAGGCTTTTACGCCAGGGAATGCTTTTTCGATGCCTTTAAGTTCTAAAATTGGCTGGTTCATGTCAGCTCCTTGCGATTATTCCGAAAGTCGAGGGGTTAAAAAACAACGCCTGACTGGAAAATTACGTTCGCATAAGGCGTGCATTCACCTGTGCGAATTACTGCTTTACTGTTTTGCGTATGTACTTTGAATGCTTCGTGGCTGACGTAAGAAACGGTGATTTTCTTATTGCATAACGTTTCTTCTTCGCGGATCAGTGCAATCAGCGCTTGGTGTAATTCCGGGCTGACTTGTGCAAACTCTTCTGCAAGTACAACGCCTTCAATTTGCATTTCACCTAAAACAGCTTTGACGGTATCGATAAAAGTAGGGACGCCAGGAATTAATGCGAGATCGATACGTTGTGTCTCATCAGGGATCGGCAATCCAGCGTCGCAAATGGTGACTTCATCGGTATGACCTAGAGTCGCAATGACATAGGACAGATCGGCGTTGATGAGTGCGTTTTTCTTCATGGGTAGCACCTTTAATAATTCATGGTGGTGATGCTTTATGAGTTTAGCCAATCGTAGTTATTAATCTCTGAATTGGCTGTTTTATGCCATCGAAACGTTTACGCAAACGTTTCGATGGCTAAAATGTAGTTTGAAAAGTGATGAATTGCACTCTGGATTATCGCAAAGTGTGATTGAGATCGGCCCTAAATATACCCGAGCCGAATAAATGGAGGGGTGGATCACAATATAAAATCAGCGTGAGGCGGTAATAGGGACTTGCTGTAGGAGTTGTCTCTTTGAATTTTTATCGATTGGTACTATTGGATGCTTACAGTGAATGCAATCAGGCATGGTCGTATCATCGGTAAATTCATCGTTTATTATGCTATTGCTTGAACAGGTTTCAGTCACATTTTTGTTGGTTTCGCTTAAAAAAAGGTATGACTTACACGAGTGTCACTCGTTGGTATGCTGTTAGCGGTGTTACTGCTGGTGGTTTGGTTATCGACACTATTAGTGGGCTTTGCATCTAGGGGGAGTGTGAAAAAACTAGCACATTGTCGCAATAATGACCTGGGTGGAATGAAAGCAGGCGTAGATCTTCTCACCAATAGCTAAGTCGGTATCTGCCAGAATTGGGTTATCGACGAACGCACACACTTCATCAACCTCATTAAGGCCGACGGTGACTTCTGCTGAAGTTTTACCGCGACTGATGGCTTTAATATTGCCTTTTAGCTGATTGTCGTAAGGTAATTCAGAGGACGTTTCATTTACTACCACAACGGATGGCCCTTTGATCAGTGCGACGACATCTTTGCCGGTTTCGAGCTGTAGTCTTACTGTGCTGCCATGAGTAATTGTCGCTGAAATATGCTGGTTGTCGTTTAATGCTATAAAAATGAGATCATGGAGTTCATGACGCTCAATATGACTAATGGTGCCAAATAACTGATTGCGGGCACTGGTTTGTAATGAAAATTTACTCATCACACCAAGCAGGCTATGTAATGGCGCGTTCTCATCGTTTAACGCTTTTAGTCCCATATCCTGGATTTTATCCAGCAGATCGTACATCTGAATAATCCGTTCACCGAAATGGGTGAGAGATGCACCACCTCCGCCTTTTCCCCCTTTTTCGCTGGTGACTAAAGGTTCCTTGGAGCGACTATTCATATCTTTGATCGCATCATAGGCGGCTTTGTAACTGATCCCTGCCTGTTTAGCGCCCTGACTTATCGATCCCGTCACCTGAACTGCTTTTAGCAGTGCCACGCGTCGAGGGTTGGCAAACACTTTGCCATTTTCGGAAAGGGTTAAGAGTGCATCAAAGTCCATCATTGCCGGGTTTGTACCTTAAGTTCATAAAAATAGAGCTAAATCAGAAATATAACCTCTGTTTTGCAATAAAGTATACCTCAGTAAGTGTAAAGCATTTACTGTTTTTCAGCCTTCAAACTAATATACCCAAACCACTTCAAGATGCAGTGTTCAGCGAGAATTCAGTGGCTTTTAGGCAAGGCAGCCATATAAGCGAATAGTGGTTCTATTTGGAGTATGGCTAACGCAGTATAAAAGCCAATGAAACTCGCCCTTTGGGAGCTCCTCTGGAAATTCACTTCCGCGCAAAATGTGCTTGAAAGGGGATGCCATTCCTACACACATTTCGCTAGAATTGAATTCCCAGAGGAAGCTCTGATTCATGCATCTTGAAGTAGTTTGGGTATAAGTGATGACTATGCAAAATATTCTTTTTATCTTAAATGAGGCGCCTTACGGCTCTGAACGTTCATTCAATGCGTTACGGCTGGCGATCAATTTGAACGAACAAGAGCACCAGGAAACCCGGTTGCAGCTCTTTTTGATGTCAGATTCAGTTAGCTGTGCGTTAGTAAAGCAGACGCCATCTGAGGGTTACAACATTCAGCAAATGCTGGAAATCCTGTTGGCCCAGGGAGCGGAAGTGAAACTGTGCAAGACCTGTGCGGATGCGCGCGGTTTGTCTATGTTACCACTGATTGAAGGTGCTGAAATTGGCACATTGGATGATCTATCGTTATGGACACTGAATGCCGATAAAGTACTGAGCTTTTAAAGCAGTTTCGAACGTATTTAAGCTAGGTTCTAGGTTCTAGGTTCTAGGTTCTAGGTTCTAGGTTCTAGGTTCTAGGTTCTAGGTTCTAGGTTCTAGGTTCTAGGTTCTAGATTCTCGTTTCTAGGTCCTAGATTCTAGCTTTCTGTATCACGCCGACAAATATGATTGATAAATGTACATATAGCCATCAAGTTGCACCTTCAATGTCAATTGATTGTCAGAATATCCCTTGCTTTGAGCCATGACCTACAACAAGAAACCTAAGCACGTTATTCTCCGGCACATAATAATTGTGAGGGTGTAGCAGTGAAAAAAGCAGTAATTGCAGGGTTTGTTGGTTTAATGCTGGCTGGGTGTGGCGGCGGTGGTTCTTCTGATACAGGGAGCGGAACCGGAAAATTTTCATTGGCCTTTTCAGATGCAACTGTGGATGGTCTTGAGCAGGTTTGTGTCGCGTTTGATCAAATATCGGTACACCATACCGATGGAGGTGAATCAAGCTGGGGTACCACCTCTTTTGCTGCCGATCAAAGCTCACCTGAGTGTATTCCTGCGGGTATGACAATACCTGGCGCTGATACTGGCAATTCTGAATTTATGGTGATCAACCTGATGGCTTATCAGGGTAACGATTCACTACAGGTACTCAGCGATGAAGTGATGGAAGCCGGCAAATATACCCAGATGCGATTATCGGTACTGGAAAAGGGGACTTACAGCGACGGCACACCGTATTCTCATGTGGTGACAGACACTGATAATGTTGAGGGAATTAAGGTTCCAAGCGGTGAATTAAAGCTGGATGGCTTTGATGTTACTGCAGATGCAACTCAGGCTTACACCCTGGAGTTTGATCTTCGTAAGAGTATGGTTGAAAACGCGAATGGCTATCAACTGAAGCCTCGTGGTGTACGTCTGGTGAACAACGAAGGTGTCGCTCACATTGATGGCACGGTGGGCAGTGAAGCGTGCCTCGGTAACCTTAATGATGCGTTTGTTTATATCTACCCGGCATCAACGGAAGAGTATGGTGATTTAGGCTCAGACTTTGAACCCTTTACATCTGCAGCGGTAGAGGTTGATACCACCTCCGGAGAAGGTCAATTTGAAGTAGGTTATGTCTCTTTAGGTGCTTACGACTTAGCGTTAGTTTGTAATGGTAGCGAAGATGATTCAGAATTAGGCGGCGACCCGCTCAGTATTGTTGATCTAATCATTGCAGATCTTGTACTACCCATAGCCGGCGTCACAGTATCGTTCTGATTTTTTAGTATTGACCACCTTAATAAACAAAACCCGCATTTAGCGGGTTTTGTCGTTAGCCATGAATGAAGTGAAATATACCAACCGGGACAATAATCTGGTTAATTCAGAGCGTTGCCAGCCGTTTGAGAGCAAGCCAAATTGATGAAGATATAGTCGTTCTACATCAAAATAATTTGGAGTAGCTATCGAACGGCTGACACGCTCCCGAAGGGCGAGTTGAAAGGGCTCAGCTACTGCGTTGCTTGATTTTGATGGATATGAATACACCTACAATCAAGCGCCTTGTATCTGAACCCTTTCATTCTCGCTGAATGGCCAGACTATTATCCCGGTTGGTATTAGGCATGATGAGAGCTTAACTCGAACTTCTTGATCTTACGGTATAATGTAGCAATACCTATTCCTAACTCTTCTGCGACTAACTTACGATTACCTAAGCGATTAATCGCCTCTTCGATACGGATCTTTTCCATCTCCTCAAGGCTCATTGTACTGTCATCAATATTGTGCTGCTCGGTTCGTTTCTCGCAGGCAGTACGCTCAAAATAAGGTGGCAGTAAATCGACATCAATCATATCTCCGGCAGGTACAACATTCACCAGGTACTCGATTAAGTTGCTGAGCTCCCGTACATTCCCCGGCCAGTTATAGCTGTTTAGCCGGGTCATGACATTGGGTGTAATGCCCGGATAGCCAACACCGATTTTCCGGGTGTGAATATCAAGGAAGTAATGCACCAGTATGTCGACATCTCCCTGACGATCTTTAAGTGGCGGAAGATGGATAGGAATGACATTCAGTCGATAATAAAGATCTTCGCGGAATTTGTTGGTCGCGATCATTTCGGAAAAATTACGATTCGTCGCTGAAATTATACGAATATCGACGGGAACGGGAGTGTTGGAACCAATAGGCATGACTTCGCGCTCTTCAAGAACACGCAGCAGTTTGGCCTGCAACGTCATCGACATGTCGCCAATTTCATCTAAGAACAGAGTGCCTTTATTGGCAGCCTGGATCAGACCGGTCTTACCTTTATTGGATGCGCCGGTAAAGGCACCTTTAACATAGCCGAATAGTTCGCTTTCAAGCAGCTGATCTGGAATTGCGGCGCAGTTGATGGCCACAAAGGGTTTATCGGTGCGATCACTCAGATTGTGCACCGCGTGGGCGATGACTTCTTTGCCTGTCCCGCTTTCACCGTTAATTAATACACTTGAAGGGCTTGCGGCAATACGACTAATCAACGTTTTGAGTGTCTGCATTTGCTTGCAGTCGCCAATGACGCTGTGCAATTGCTGTGATGGTTTGCCAATCTCAAAAGAAGTATTGGGCTGGTAGAAAGCCATTAAAAATAACTGATGTCCATGAATATCATGGAATTGGCCAACAACCAGCTCCTGGCGTTCGCCTAATGAAATAATATGTTGTTGGTGGCCTTTTAGTTCATTGTTATGGAAAGACAACGGCTGAATATTGACAGCGATATGGGCTAATTCGTCACGGGAAATATTCAGGTTATTCAAAGCCTGATCGTTGCCGTATTTCACTCGGTCATTGTCATCAAGTACCAGTACCCCCTGATCCATATTTTCAATCAGGCTGGTAAATACTTTACTCAGTCCATTATCGGTGTCTCCCGACTCCAGCACTTTAGAGACGAAAATTTGAGAAATATGCCGGATATAGTCAGAGAATAACTGGACGTTTTCTTTTATCTTTTCCCGTGACTCTTCAGTAAACGCCACCAGACTAATCACACCGATGCATCGGTCTTCGAGCATAATCGGTACGCCTAAAAAGGCGGTTTCACGACAACTTTCTTTATTGGAACAACCATCACAAATAGGATCGACCCGTGACTTGACTACAACTTTTTCCTGATGGGTTTCAAGGATATAGCGGAATATTCTTGAGGTGGTATTCAGTTTTTTTCCAAAAAACTTACTGTAAGGGCCGGTACCAGCGATACGAACTAGATCAGCATCAACCACTTCCGCGTCTAACTGTAAGACGGCTGAAAGCATTTGCGTGAATCGCAGTATCGTGGGCTGTAACTGCATTAATTCGGACTGGTGAAGTGTATTCAACATAGTATAAATCTATTTCTAAATGAAAAGACCGTACTAACTTAATCAACATTAATACTTTCATCAACATTAATAGTCACCAGTTTGATGTGCATCAGGATTTTATGGCGGAATTGCGATGTGCAATAGGAATTGATAGGTAGATCACACCCAGATATCAATATGATAAACCGACATCGAGTCGCTATCATTTTGGTCGCTATCTCTGATAGTCAGTGATAGCAATGATTGAGATAAAGAATACGCAGATAAAAATGGCCCACCTCATAACCTTTTGTTTTTAAATGGTAAAAGCTTTTTTTTGTTTTAATTTCTGTTATTGGCATAGTTATTGGATTAAGAGAATCAGACGTCTGTTATGACCCGACAGAGTTTTCCAGCCACGGGCTTAATAACGAATTTCTAACCTGATAACAGACTAATCACTGGATATCGAATTAATTACTGGGAAGAATAAAATGAAAAGCATCAATGAACTTATCAAGGAAATCAATGAACTAAAGTCAGAACTTCATAATAAAGATTTCCTATTGACCTGGGAGCAGAGCCCTGAAGAACTGGAGCGTGTATTAAAAACTGCGCAGGTTTTAAAAGCAATGCGCCAGGAGAATATCGCAACTAACGTATTCAAAAATGGTTTAGGTATTTCGCTATTCCGCGATAACTCAACCCGTACTCGTTTCTCTTACGCTTCGGCAATTAATATGTTGGGCCTTGCTCAGCAAGATCTCGACGAAGGTAAATCACAAATCGCTCACGGCGAAACCGTGCGTGAAACAGCAAACATGATTTCATTCTGTGCCGATGCCATTGGTATTCGTGATGACATGTATTTAGGTGCTGGTAATGCCTACATGCGCGAAGTTGGCGAAGCGTTAGATGAAGGCGTGAAAGAGGGCGTACTGCCTAATCGTCCTGCATTGGTTAACCTTCAGTGCGATATTGACCACCCAACACAATCTATGGCTGATCTCGCCTGGTTGGAAGAGCATTTCGGTGACATCAAGAAGTTGAAAGGCAAGAAAATTGCGATGACTTGGGCTTACTCGCCAAGCTACGGCAAACCACTTTCTGTGCCACAAGGCATTATCGGCCTGATGACTCGCTTTGGTATGGACGTGACGCTTGCGCACCCTGAAGGCTATGACCTTATCCCTGAAGTTGTCGAACAAGCACGCCAAAATGCAGAAGCATCTGGTGGTAGCTTTACTCAGGTTGCTTCAATGGAAGAGGCATTCCAAGACGCAGATATTGTTTATCCAAAATCATGGGCACCTTATCAGGTAATGGAGCGTCGTACCGAGCTACTTCGTGCCAATGACCATGACGGCCTGAAAGCGCTTGAGCAAGAGTGTCTGGCTCAGAATGCCAACCACAAAGACTGGCACTGCACTGAAGAAATGATGAAGCACACCAAAGATGGTGAAGCGTTGTACATGCACTGCCTACCTGCCGATATCACAGGCGTTTCTTGTAAAGAAGGTGAAGTCGAAGAATCTGTATTCGAAAAATACCGCATCGCGACTTACAAAGAAGCCAGCTGGAAGCCGTATGTGATTGCAGCCATGATCATGAACCGCAAGTACCAGGAACCAGGTGCCGTACTGCAACAGTTACTCGACGAGTACGAAGAGCGCGTTAAATAATCATTTATCGTCATTATCAATGAAATAAAGCTTAGCTAAATGCTAACCCTTTCGCGGGGTAACAGATTCCAGTTATCCCCGCATTTCTTTCTATTCACATCAATGAGGTCTGGTCGTGTCTACATTCTCTCTAAAAATGGAGATAGCCGATAACCGCCATTATAACGGTCAGCAATCTTCTCTTTTCACCATTGATGAAGCGGAAAAAGCCCGCGCCTTCCATCAAAAAGTTGAAGGCTACAAACCAACACCGTTGCAATCACTCGATTGCTTAGCCAAAGAAATTGGTGTTGGCAAAATTCTCGTAAAAGACGAAGCATACCGCTTCGATCTATGTGCATTTAAGATGCTGGGTGGTGCGTATGCCATTGCCCGTCTGCTTTGTGATGAATACCAGCTTGATATCAACACGTTTGATTTCGACAAGCTGAAAAACGACATCACAGAAAAAATGACCTTTGCAACGGCAACCGATGGTAACCACGGTCGCGGTGTCGCTTGGGCTGCCAATAAACTAGGTCAGAACGCTGTGGTTTATATGCCTAAAGGCGCGGCGGATGAGCGAGTAAATAACATTCGCGCACTGGGTGCAAAATGCATCGTTACTGATATGAATTACGACGATACCGTACGTTTAGCCATTAAAACGGCAGAAGAGTGCGGTTGGAAAGTGGTTCAAGATACCGCTTGGGAAGGTTATACCAAGATCCCAACTTGGATCATGCAAGGATATACCACCCTGGCGGCAGAAGCCGTAGATCAGATGCAAAGCCAAGGCATCAACCAGCCGACTCATGTCTTCTTGCAAGCCGGTGTCGGTGCAATGGCGGGTGGGGTACTGGGTTATCTCTGCGACAAATTTGGTGCGGACAACCTGCATTCTGTGGTGGTTGAACCGGATCAGGCTGACTGTATTTACCGTTCTGGTATCAGTGAAGACGGTGGCATGGTCAATGTTGACGGCGATCTTGCCACCATCATGGTTGGTTTAGCGTGTGGCGAACCAAATCCACTCGGCTGGCCAGTACTGCGCGACTGTAGTACACAGTTTGTCTCCTGCCAGGATAACGTAGCTGCGCTTGGTATGCGTGTACTCGGCAATCCATTAGGTTCTGACCCTCGTGTGGTATCCGGTGAATCCGGCGCGGTGGGTGCAGGCTTGCTGGCTGCCATTCATTACCATCCACAGCGAGAAGAACTGATGGCAAGAATGGGGCTGACAAAAGACTCTGTTGTGCTGCTGATCAACACCGAAGGTGACACTGATCCGGTCCATTATCGTGAAGTGGTATGGCAAGGCAAACACCCAACTCTTTGATGATTTATTTTTGCTAGTTAGCACAAAGACTGCATCGAAAGTGCTCATTTCTATCCATTGCTTTTGTTTATTAAGAAATGCGCGCTTTCTCTTTGTTCTTGCACTAACTAGCTTCAATTAAAAACCAAAGACGCATTTAAAGAATCACTGAATTAATTAGCGTCCTGTACGCGTCATCAAAAGTGCAGGGTGCCTTGAAAATAGATCATGTCGGGTGTGATGACCACCATCCGGCCCAAGGAGAATTAAAATGACAATGAACATCCCTTTCGACACTGTCCTAGAAAAAGCCCAAGAATATAAAGCAGACATGAGCCGTTTTCTGCGCGATATGATTGCGATTCCAAGCGAAAGCTGCGACGAAGAAAAAGTAGTACTGCGCATTAAAGAAGAGATGGAAAAAGTTGGTTTCGATAAAGTAGAAATCGACCCAATGGGTAATGTATTGGGCTGGATCGGTCATGGTCCGCACCTTATTGCTATGGATGCACACATCGATACCGTCGGTGTCGGTAACATGGATAACTGGGAATTCGACCCGTATCAGGGCATGGAAGACGATGAAATCATCGGTGGTCGTGGTGCGTCTGATCAGGAAGGCGGCATGGCATCTATGGTCTACGCCGGTAAGATCATCAAAGACTTGGGTCTTGAAGACGAATATACCTTACTGGTAACAGGTACGGTTCAGGAAGAAGACTGCGATGGTCTTTGCTGGCAGTACATCATTGAAGAAAGCAAAATCCGTCCTGAGTTCGTGGTATCAACAGAGCCAACAGATTGCCAAATCTATCGTGGTCAGCGTGGCCGTATGGAAATTCGTGTTGATGTTGCAGGTGTGAGCTGTCACGGCTCTGCACCAGAGCGCGGTGATAACGCAATCTTTAAGATGGGTCCAATTCTTAACCAACTTGAAGGGCTTTCTCATAACCTTAAGGATGACGAATTCCTGGGCAAAGGCACACTAACCGTGTCTGAAATTTTCTTCACCTCACCAAGCCGTTGTGCAGTGGCAGATAGCTGTGCAGTGTCTATTGACCGTCGCTTAACTTGGGGCGAAACATGGGAAGGTGCACTAGACGAAATTCGTGCGCTACCTGCGGTACAAGAATCTGAAGCGGTTGTTTCTATGTACGAATATAACCGTCCTGCTTACACCGGACTGGTATACCCAACTGAGTGCTACTTCCCAACTTGGTTAATTGATGAAGAGCATGTAGCGACTAAAACGCTGGAAGCATCATATGAGCTTCTGTTCGACAAGAAACCAACTGTTGATAAGTGGACGTTCTCAACGAACGGCGTTTCTATCATGGGCCGTTACGGCATTCCAGTGATTGGCTTCGGTCCGGGTAAAGAGCCAGAAGCACACGCGCCAAACGAGAAAACCTGGAAAGACCACTTGGTGACATGTGCTGCTATGTACGCTGTGATCCCGCAGATGTACCTGAAGCAGTTAGATGAAAAGTAATCAGCATTGTTGGTGAGTAGCCGACATTGATACCGACTTCCGTCCCGAGGGTGCCAGCTCGCTCTGCCTGAGAGCTGGCCACATATCCCCCTCGGGATGGCTTTTGCATCTTTGTTATTCCGTACATGAATTGCGTCCAAAGCGCTCATTTCTAATGTTAAACCTCGCGCTTTTTTCTTTGTTTTTGTACGAAATATCAACGATATAAACGATTAATATTTTAATGTATTAAGAGCATACAAAAAGGATAGCGTTATGATGCAAAGCGATCATTCCCCGATTGATACTGGTAATAAAAAGGCCAGCGCTACCTTAATTAAGCATGGCATCGTGGTTGATGCAGATAGCGAAACCAACCAGGAAATTCTTATTGTCGATGGCAAAATTGCCCAAATAGCACCGTCGATAAGTGACTACCCGGCAGAGACGAAGATCATTGATGCCACAGGTATGTACGTCATGCCCGGTGGTATTGACGTTCATACCCACTTTAATCTTGATGTTGGAATCGCTCGCAGCTGCGATGATTTTTATACCGGCACCCGTTCAGCCGCATGTGGTGGCACCACCATGATCATCGATCATATGGGTTTCGGGCCAAAGGGCTGTAACCTTCACCACCAACTCAATGTCTATAAAGAGAGTGCCAAAGATAAAGCGGTTATTGACTACAGCTTTCATGGTGTCATCCAGCACGTTAATGACGAGATCCTGGACGAAATGGCCTCCATGGTTGAGCAGGAAGGGATTTCCAGTTTTAAGCTTTATCTCACCTACGGTTACAAGCTGGATGACGAATCTGCACTTCGTGCACTGACCCGATTGAACCAGGTAAATGCCTTAACCACGGTTCATCCGGAAAACGATGCTGCGATAGCATTTCGTCGCACTCAGTTGCTTGAATCTGGTAAAACAGCTCCGAAATACCATGCCATCAGCCGCCCATTAGAATGCGAAGCAGAAGCTATTGGCAGAATGATCAATCTGGCCAGGCTGGCTGATGACGCACCGCTTTATATCGTCCACTTATCTAACGGCTTAGGTTTGGATTACATTCGTTTAGCCCGCCGTAACGGCCAACCGGTCTGGGCCGAAACCTGCCCGCAATATCTGCTGCTTGATGACAGCTGCTATGAGCGGGAAGATGCGTTGAAATATATTCTCAGCCCGCCATTACGCCCGAAAGAAGAGTTGGAAAAGCTGTGGTCGGGATTAATCGACGGCAGCATTGATACGGTCGCAACCGATCATTGCTCATTCACTTACCAGACTCAGAAACAGCGTGGCAAAGATAATTTTACCGCTTGCCCGAATGGTATGCCGGGGGTCGAAACCCGAATGCCGTTGCTGTTTTCTGAAGGCGTCATGAAAGGGCGCATCAGCCCAAGCCGCTTTGTTGAATTAACCAGTTATATGCCAGCCAAACTCTTTGGAATCTATCCACAAAAAGGGTGTCTGGCAGCCGGTTCTGATGCTGATTTAGTGCTGTTTGATCCGGAACAGCAAGTCACCGTCAGCCACGATTTATTGCACGACAATACCGATTATACCCCGTATGAAGCAATGCAAAGCCATGGCTGGCCAGTAATGACCATCAGCCGTGGTGAGGTAGTGTCGTGCAATGGCGAATTTATGGGGAAAGCCGGGAATGGCCGCTTTATTCGTCGCGATCCTTTTCTTCGGCAGAAGCTGGAAGGCTAAAAGAGCCCGCTGAGAGAAGGGATAAACCACAACTATAAATAAAGGAGTCAATATGAAACCGATAGCTGTCGTTGCCTTAGGCGGTAATGCACTTTTACGACGCGGTGATGCGCCGAGCTTTGAAAACCAATTGGCCAATATCAAAATTGCCGCCAAAGCGATAGCCGAAATTTCGCGAGAATACCGTATTGCTATTGTGCATGGTAATGGTCCGCAAGTAGGGTTGTTAGCATTACAGAATCTTGCTTACGATAAAGTAGCGCCATATCCATTAGATGTCCTTGGGGCGGAAAGCGAAGGCATGATCGGGTATATGCTGGCTCAGGAGTTGCAAAACCTGATGCCGGAGACTCAGGTCGCGAGTTTGCTAACGCGTATCGAAGTCGATGCTGATGATCCGAGTATGCTCGATCCTACCAAATTTGTCGGCCCTATTTATAACGAAGACGAAGCCGGTATTTTAGCTGAAGCCAATAATTGGATCATGAAACGTGATGGTGAGTTTTTACGCCGTGTTGTGCCATCGCCGAAGCCAATGAATATTCTCGATAAAACTTCAATTGATACCTTGCTCGATGCCGGACAAATGGTTATTTGCTGTGGCGGCGGCGGGATCCCGGTGTGCCGTTCAGAATTCGGTTATCAGGGCGTAGAAGGGGTGATTGATAAAGATCTTTCCGCAACGTTACTGGCGAAACAGTTAAATGCCGACAAGCTGCTGATCCTGACTGATGCTGATGCCGTTTATCTCGACTGGGGAACAGATCAGCAACGTGCGCTGCGTTCAGCGACACCTGCTGAGCTAAGTGAATATGAATTTCCTGCCGGCTCGATGGGGCCGAAAGTTGAGGCTGCAGCTGAGTTTGCCCAGTTTGGCGGTCGAGCGTATATCGGCGCGTTAGAACAAGGCCTCGATGTGCTGGCTGAAAAAGCAGGAACCTGCGTAGCGGTTTAAGTTTTGTGTGAAATGTAGCTATTCATCTCGTTGCTGTTTAATGAAACAGCTTAGACTTGAACAGCTACACTTTTTTATGGAAAAAATATTCATCGTTTAAATTGTCGACATCTACCCTACAAAGCAACACCTAAAAATCTACACCTAAAAGCTAGTCCGTTGTACCGACAAAGCAGAATAACAGACAAAAAGCGATGTGAAACAGCAAGCTTCTCATAAAAATGGAATTGAGTGGCTTGCTCTTTATTGTGCCTCTTGGCACTTAGAGAAAGGTAGAGCATTATGAGCAATTGTCCAAAGGATATGACCCTTCCGCCGGATCTCACCCTCAAAAAGGGATCGGGACCAGTCAGAACAAAATTTCCCATCTATTCCAACTCCCTGCCGCCTTGTAACCATGCTTGCCCAACCGGCAGTAATATTCAGGAATGGCTGTCGTTAGCGCAGGAAGAACAATACGAAGAAGCGTTTCAGGCTTTGATCAAAAACAACCCGATGCCGGCGATCCATGGCCGCGTCTGTTATCACCCGTGTGAATCTGCCTGTAACCGTGCCGATGTTGATCAGGCTGTCAGCATTCATGCGGTTGAGCGTTTTCTGGGTGATCAGGCGATAGCAAAAGGCTGGCAAGTGCGTGTTGATGCGCAGCCAACCGGCAAGCGGATATTAATAGTCGGGGCTGGTCCGAGTGGCTTAGCAACGGCGTATCACCTGAAACGTAAAGGGCATGATGTAGAGATCCGCGATGCAGCGCCGATGGCTGGCGGCATGATGCATTTCGGTATTCCTGCCTACCGCTTACCCCGCGATATTCTGGGAAGTGAAATCGCCCGTATTGAAGCAATGGGCATCAAGATTGTACTCAACCATACCGTTGAAGATCTGCTGGCAGAAAAAGTCAGAGGGCAATTTGACGCCGTCTTTCTCGCCATAGGAGCGCATGTCGGGCGGGGGCTGGATATTCCGAACGATGATCCCGGCAAAGTGAACGATGCAGTGTCTTATCTGCGAGCAATAGAAATGAATACTGCGCCAGCACTGGGCAAACGTGTCGCGGTGTATGGTGGTGGTAATACCGCGATGGATGCCGCGCGAACGGCCAGGCGTTTGGGTGCCGATGTGAAGGTGATTTACCGTCGCGACCGTGCTCACATGCCAGCCCATGACTTTGAATGCGTAGAAGCGATGGAAGAAGGGGTGGAATTTCACTGGCAGCGCACGATTAACCAGATTGATGGCACCACCTTTACCCTTGAGAAAATGGCGATAGACGACAATGGTCGCCCGCTGCCAACGGGTGAGTTTGAAACCGTCGAAGCGGATTCGCTGATCCTGGCTCTCGGTCAGAATATCGATACCAGATTGACGCAGTCTATACCGGGGGTTGAGCACAAAAAAGACGGCACCGTTATCGTCAATGAGCAGATGATGACTGGTTATCATGGGCTATTTGCCGGTGGTGATATGGTGCCAAGTGATCGCACGGTTACTATCGCAGTCGGTCACGGTAAGAAAGCCGCTGCACATATCGATGCTTTCCTGAATAAACGTACCTTCAGCAAAATCTCCAAACAACCGCTTATCCGCTACGACAAGTTACATCTCTGGTATAAAACCGATGCTGACAAGAGTGAGCAGCCAGCGATTCCCGTCGTACAACGTGCCACTTCGTTTGACGAAGTCTTTGGTGGTTTAACAGAACAAGAAGCCCTGTTTGAAGCCCAGCGTTGCTACTCCTGTGGTAACTGTTTTGAATGTGATGGCTGTTTTGGTGCCTGTCCTCAGGGTGCAATTACCCGGCTAGGAAAAGGTAAGGGATACAAGGTTGATTACGATAAGTGCACCGGCTGCGAAGCCTGCTATTTGCAGTGCCCTTGTCATGCCATCGAAATGGTAGCCGCTGAAACGGACTAGGAGCAGATCATGACAGATAAAACGATTCATTCGTCGGAGGCCGTTCTTTCATCGAAGCCAGTGATGCACACCTGTGACGGTAACGAAGCCACGGCACATATTGCATACCGCGTCAGTGAAGTGTGTGCAATATATCCAATCACACCGTCTTCGACCATGGCTGAATTTGCTGACCAATGGGCGGAAGAAGACAAACGAAATATTTGGGGCAATATCCCGCTGATCGCGGAAATGCAAAGTGAAGGCGGCGCCGCAGGTACCGTGCATGGCTCGCTGCAAAGTGGCGCACTGACAACAACATTTACTGCCTCGCAAGGCTTGATGTTGATGCTGCCCAACATGTACAAAATTGCTGGCGAGCTGACATCCGCGGTATTCCACGTCGCAGCGCGATCACTGGCGGCTCAGGGGCTCTCTATTTTTGGTGACCACCAGGATATTATGGCCGCACGCGGTACTGGCTTTGCGTTACTCGCCGCTTCCTCGGTACAGGAAGCGCACGATATGGCGCTGGTGGCCCATGCAGCAACACTCGATGCACGTATTCCGTTTATTCACTTCTTTGATGGTTTCAGAACCTCTCATGAAGTGAATAAAATCAGTCTGATTTCTGATGCCCATATTCGGGAGATGATCTCAGACGAACTGGTACGTGCGCACCGCGATCGTGGTTTGAGTCCCGATACTCCGTTCATTCGGGGTACGGCGCAAAATCCGGATGTTTACTTTCAGGGCCGCGAAACGGTTAATCCTTTTTATGCCAATACCCCGGACATTGTTCAAGGCTGCATGGACAAACTGGGCAAGCTAACCGGTCGTCATTATAAGCTGATTGAGTTCCACGGTGATCCAGATGCTGAACGGGTAGTGATTGCGATGGGGTCGGGTGTCGAAACCATTAAAGAGACCGTCGAATACTTAGTTGCGCAGGGCGAGAAAGTCGGTGTGCTGCAAGTGCGTTTATACCGGCCACTTTCGGCAGAGCATCTGATAGCGGCACTGCCAAAGACAACGAAAAAACTGGCGATATTAGATCGTACCAAAGAGCCGGGTGCCAATGCCGATCCGCTCTA
The DNA here is from genome assembly GCF_050337085.1 of Photobacterium sagamiensis. Lineage (NCBI taxonomy): Bacteria > Pseudomonadati > Pseudomonadota > Gammaproteobacteria > Vibrionales > Vibrionaceae > Photobacterium > Photobacterium sagamiensis. Next base: position 100,707 of record NZ_JAKJSP010000023.1, read on the forward strand.
TCAGGATGTGCTGACCGCATTGATGGATTCTTTTAATGGTGACAGGCAGGATCGCCTTGAGCAGATGCCACGCTTAGTGGCTGGTCGTTACGGTTTGTCGAGCAAAGAGTTCACACCGGCGATGGTTAAAGCCATATTTGATAATCTCGCGAAAGAGCAGCCTAAGCACCATTTCACCATCGGTATTATTGATGATGTGATGAACTCGCATCTCGATTACGATGCTGATTTTGATATTGAATCCACCGAAGTTGTACGCGCCATGTTCTATGGCCTGGGTGCTGATGGCACGGTAGGAGCGAACAAGAATACCATCAAGATCATCGGGGATGATCCTGACTACTTTGCCCAGGGCTACTTTGTCTACGATTCAAAAAAATCAGGTTCGCAGACCGAGTCTCACCTGCGTTTCGGTCATCATCCGATCAACAGCCCGTATCTGATCCAGTCAGCTAACTTTGTTGCCTGTCACCAGTCAACCTTTGTTGAAAGTACAGACATGCTGGCGAAGGCGGCGGATAACGCGACATTCTTGCTTAATACGACTGAACCTGCCGATAAGGTCTGGGACAGCTTGCCAGCATTAATGCAGCAGCAGCTGATTGACCATAGTATGAGCCTATATGTGATTGACGCCTATAAAGTGGCGCGTGACACCGGCATGGGTAATCGCATTAACACCATTATGCAGACGTGCTTCTTTGCGCTTTCTGGCGTGTTAGAAAAAGACGTCGCCATTGCCAAAATCAAAAAAGCGATAGAGAAAACTTACGCCCGTAAAGGCCCTGAAGTGGTAAAGAAAAACTTTGCCGCGGTTGACCATACCCTGTCTCACCTTTATCAGGTGGAGGTACAAGATAAGGTCACGGCGACAGGCGTGTTAAAACCAACGGTCTCCGAACTCGCGCCGGAGTTTGTTCAGGAAGTCACTGCCACCATGATGGCAGGCAAGGGCGATCTTATTCCTGTCTCGATGCTGCCTGTCGATGGCACCTATCCGTCAGGTACCACGCAGTGGGAGAAACGCAATATCGCCCAGAAAATTCCTGTCTGGGAGCAAGATGAGTGTATCCAGTGTGGTAACTGCAGCATCGTTTGTCCGCACGCGGCGATTCGGGCCAAGTTCTACGACAAGTCGAAACTGGATGACGCGCCACAAGGGTTTAAATCTGCGGGCATTACCGCCAGAGGCTTCCCGGATACTCGCTACACATTACAGGTTTACGCCGAAGATTGTACAGGCTGTAGCTTGTGTGTTGATGCTTGCCCGATGGTTGTGCAAGAAGCGACAGAGACGCTGCCTGAGCGCAAAGCTATCAATATGGAGCTGAAAGCACCTTATCTGGAACAAGAGAAGAAGAACCTGACCTTCTTTGACACACTGGCATATAACGAACGTGCCCGAATCGATTTCTCGAATGTCCGTGGGGCGCAGTTCCTGCAACCACTGTTTGAGTTCTCTGGTGCATGCTCGGGATGTGGTGAAACCCCTTACCTGAAACTGATGTCACAGCTATTTGGTGATCGGATGATGGTGGCCAACGCAACGGGCTGTTCGTCTATTTATGGCGGTAACTTACCGACCACACCATGGTCGAAAAATGCCGAAGGGCGAGGACCTGCCTGGGCGAACTCATTGTTTGAAGATAACGCCGAGTTCGGCTTTGGCTTCCGCCTGGCAGCTGTGAAACAACACGAAATGGCGAAACAGCTAGTGGTGGAAAACCGCGACTGGCTCGATCCGTTATTGGTTGATCAACTGCTGAATGCTGAACAAAATACCGAAACGGAAATTCAGGCACAGATCAAGCGTGTTGATAGTCTTAAAACTCAGCTTAAAACATTCGGTACAGAATCAGCCTTGAACCTGATATCCGTTGCCGATCAGCTGATCCGCCGTTCAATCTGGATTGTTGGGGGGGACGGCTGGGCGTACGATATTGGTTCAAGCGGCTTGGATCATGTGTTAGCCAGTGGTGCCGATGTTAACGTGCTGGTGATGGATACCGAAGTGTACTCCAATACTGGCGGCCAGATGTCGAAATCGACCCCGTTAGGCGCAGTGGCGAAATTCGCTTCAGCGGGTAAAAAAGCGATTAAGAAAGACGTAGCGATGCAGGCCATTTCTTACAACAACGTCTATGTTGCTCGTGTCGCGCTGGGGGCTGATCCGCAACAGGTGTTATTAGCGATGCGGGAAGCTGAGGCATACCGCGGACCCTCAATCATTATTGCCTACAGCCACTGTATTGCTCACGGCATTAATATGGAAGATGGCCTGCATCAGCAACAGCTTGCGGTTAAATCCGGTCACTGGCCATTATTCCGCTATAACCCGGCACTGCGTAATGTGGGTGAAAATCCGTTCTCGCTCGATACGTTACGTCCAACGATACCGCTGGAAGAGTATCGCTATAACGAAGCGCGTTATCAGATCTTACGCCGCAGCCATCCTGAACTTGCCGCCGATATTACCGCGCAGGCGCAGGCAGTGGTCGAACGTAAATGGCGGTTATACGAAGAGTTAGCCACCCGTCCTCAAGGCGCAGTTGCGCCACATGTTGAGTTGCAGGGTAAATAGTTACACACGAAAAAAGCTTAACTTCTCGAAATGAATAAAAGTGCCTGGCATCTTGTGTCAGGCACTTTTACTTCACATTTTTTATGTCTTAAAAGGCATACAATTGCTCGCTATATCCTGATACCTATCGGGATAACCAATCAGCCCTCGAATAAACCCGCATGCCGTTTCTGATAGATGACATATGAGGACTGATAACAATTTGTTTTTATAGTGGAGGGATACCATGACGACAGGAAAATACCTAAGGTGGAAAGATGAAAAAGGCAATGAATTCCGACCTGTTTCATTAACCGGTACCGAGTTGCTCAACGATCGTACCCTGAACAAAAGCACGGCCTTTAGCTATGAAGAACGTGAAGCATTTCAATTGAGCGGCTTGCTTCCACCAAGGGTACAAACCTTCGATGACCAATTAAACCGTGTATATGATGGTTTTAGAAACGCCTCAACAGATATCGAAAAATACCTTTTCTTACGTTCCCTCCAAGACAGAAACGAAACCTTATTCTATGCATTGTTATCCCGTCATGTAGAAGAAATGACACCGATTATCTACACTCCAACCGTCGGTAAGGCATGCCAGGAATTTAGCCACCGTTATCAAAAAGCACGTGGTCTGTACATTACCGAAGATAGTGTTGACGAGATGGGTGAGATGGCTCGTCAATTTACCGGCAAAGATATCAAGATTATCGTTGTTACTGACAGCCAGGGTATTCTTGGCTTAGGTGATCAGGGGGTCGGCGGAATGGGGATCCCAATTGGTAAACTTTCTCTTTATACCCTGGGGGCTGGTATTCATCCGGCACATTGCCTGCCAATTGCATTGGATGTTGGTACCGACAACCAGGACTTGCTTGATGATCCAATGTACTTAGGCATGCCTCGTAAACGCATGCGCGGTGAAGAATATAAGACCTTCATCCGTAAGTTTGTGAAGCAGGTGAAACGCCACTTCCCGAAAGCGGTATTGCAGTGGGAAGATTTCAGTAAATCCAATGCATTTGATAACCTGAGTGATTATGAAGATGACTTACCGTCATTTAACGATGACATTCAAGGCACAGGTTCCGTTGTGCTGGCGGGTATACTTGGTGCAGTAAAAATTAAAGACGAGAAACTGGCCGATCAAACCTATGTGGTTTACGGCGCAGGTGCTGGTGGAGTCGGGGTCGCCGACCAGATTTATGCGGGCTTACTCAAAGAAGGCTGCTCGCATGTTGCGGCCCGAGAAAAAATCTTTGTACTCGATTCGCAAGGCTTAGTGTTTGATGATCGAGATGGTCTGGATGAATACAAAAAACGCTATGCCAAACCTCGCGCACTGGCTGAAGGCTGGCACACTGAAGTACTCGGCAAGGTTTCTCTGACCGAGTTTATCGACAACCATCCAGTAACTGTGCTACTGGGAACCAGTGGTATTGGCGGCGCATTTAAAGAAGAGCATGTTCAAAAGATGCTGGAATACACCAAACGACCAATGGTATTTCCGCTCTCGAACCCAACCGCCAACTGCGAAGCGATACCGGAAGATATTTACAACTGGAGCGATGGTCAGGCTATCGTCGCCACAGGTAGTCCATTTGGTCATGTGGACTATAACGGCCATGAATACCGGATTGGCCAGGGTAATAACGTCTTTATCTTCCCAGGTGTGGGTCTGGCATCTATTGTTTCTCAAACCCAGAAAGTCACCCTCGAGATGTTCACCATGGCTTCCTACGCCTTGGCTGAGTGTGTTTCAGATGAAGATCTGGCCGCAGGATGTGTATATCCAAGGATCAGTCAACTGAAGGATGTCTCTGTTGTGGTGGCAACCAGTATTCTTGAAAACATGCAAGCCACTGAACCAAATAGCATGCTTCGAGGCAAAGATATTCAACAAGAACTTGCTCAACAAATGTGGGAACCTGTTTACCTGCCTTACAGAAGGGTATAAAGACATTTAATGAAATGAATTAAGCCCAGCGAAAGCTGGGCTTTTTGTTGGTGCGGGATCGCCGTATGCGTATTCACCGCGCCCATTAGTGGTTTTTTGTTATGCCCTGATAAGCGGATTTAAACATCAGGTTAAAGCCATCTTGTGATATTTCTTTTGGAGTGATATCTGCGGCTTTAAGACGACGGTAGCATTCATGTAAAGTGGCAAGGACGATTTCTTGTTGTCTTGGACTGAGTGTTTGTGTGTTCATTTCGTTTCCCTCTCATTTCGCTCGAATTGAGTTCCCAGAGGAAGCTCTGAATCTCTTATATTGAAGTTGCTTAAATATACCCATAAACAATAAACCAGAGATCTTGAATTGAGTCTGAACAAGCATTGATCATCTGGCAGGAATTTAAATTCACTGTTATTCGAGGTACTTAGATCCCACTTTAGATAAGTTTCGGTCTATCCTTATCAGTAATAAAACCTTGTATGAATCCATTTATACGGATTATTCAGTTAGGTAATAAGTTGCTGAGTTGAAAGTACGGGAATTAAACATGACGTTAAATTCGCTGAAAGAAGGAATAAAATCAGAATCTGATGGCCAAAACCGCGATGGTGAGCAAAGTTCTACTGAACCTGGCTCTGCTGATCTAAGTTCTTCAGATCAAAGCGCTGTTGCCGGTTTATCGCAAAAGGAAGCTGAAGAGAGGCTGAAAAAATATGGCATCAATCGGCTTCCTGAGCCTCCGATGCCCGGCTCGGTACAAATATTTGCCCGACAGTTTTTAAGTCCATTCATTTATATTCTGGTAATTGCCGCCATTGTCTCATTCATTCTGGGGCAAAACCCTAGTGGTATCTTTATTATTGTGGTGCTGATCCTTAACGCCGCCATAGGTACCGTTCAGGAGTATTCTGCCCAACGCTCTGCGGCAGCATTGCGTAATATGGTTAAAGGGGTAACCCATGTTATCCGTGACAGTGTTGCCCGTACTATTGATGTCGAAGAAATCGTACCGGGAGATTTGTTACTGCTCTCTTCCGGCGACAAGGTACCCGCAGATGTGCTCCTTATTAACTGCCACAATTTGGCCGTTGATGAATCGATGTTAACTGGTGAGTCTCTGGCAGTGAGTAAAAATCCCTGGGCCAAGGTTGCTGAGGACGCGCCACTGTCGGAAAGGGTTAATCAATGTTTTGCCGGCAGTATTATTACCCACGGACGCGCTCAAGCTATCGTTACCGCAACGGCGACCAATACCGAAATTGGCCGCATCGCTTGCCATGTCACTAAAGAGCGGGTTTCCGAGCCACCATTGATGATCCGCATTCGGGCTTTTACCTACCAGGTCGCGGGCGGAATTTTTGTGGCAATCTTCACGCTTACCATCATGATGTTGCTGAAAGGGAGCTATACCACAGAGGCCATTATCTTAATGACCATCGGCCTGGCCGTCTCGGTGATACCTGAAGGGTTGCCCGCCGCGCTGACTGTTGCTCTGGCAATCGGTATGAGGCGAATGGCTAAAAACAATGTCATTATCCGCAAACTGATCGCCGTGGAATCGCTCGGCTCGTGCACCTTTATCTGCTCTGATAAAACGGGCACATTGACCGTGAATGAGTTGACGATCCGTCAGGTAGTACTGCCTGACAACAAGGTATTTCAGGTTACCGGAGAAGGGATCTCTCCCGGGGGCGAAATCTGCGGTAATACCGAACAACAGCACCTGCAACAGTTGTGCATTGCGGGTGTATTGGCCAATGAAAGCCACCTCAGTTACGCCGGGGGAGAATGGGTCTCGGACGGTGATATCGTCGACGTCGCATTTCTGGTGTTAGCTAAAAAGCTGGGCATGTCGATCACCCAACTGCGGCAACAGCAAACCCAGCTGGAGCTTATTCCTTACGAACCAGAAAAAGCCTATAGCGGCAGCGTGAACCTTGATGGTGACAGAGCCTGGTTATACGCCAAAGGCAGTCCTGAAAAAATGCTCAGCATGTGCAGCCAAATGGAAACGTCATCGGGTCCGGTCAAAATTGACAAGGCGTTGATTGAAGAGCAATTTGAATCCCTGGCGAAACAAGGCTATCGAATTATTGCTCTGGCCAAGCGGGAAGTGATTGAAAACAGCCATAAGCGATTAGAGCAGATGAGCTTTTTAGGTATGGTGGCCATGATTGACCCTGTCCGCAAAGAAGCTTTTGGTGCGATAACCCGGTGCCGTGACGGTGGTATTGAAGTGGCGATGATCACCGGTGATCACCCGGCCACGGCAAAGTCGATTGCCATAGAGCTTGGTTTGTGTGAACAAGATGCCCCTGTTGTAACTGGCAGTATGATCCATCAGGCGAACGGCAAAGGACAAAAATTTGCAGACGACTTAATCAGGCCGGTTCGCGTTTTTGCCCGTATTGAGCCGCAGCAAAAAGAGCAGATTGTCGATAGTTTTATGCGTCAGGGACATTTTGTTGCGGTAACCGGAGACGGCGTGAACGATGCGCCTGCGATGCGTCAGGCCAATACCGGCATCGCAATGGGCAAACGCGGCACAGATGTTGCCAAAGAAACTGCGGATCTTATTATTACTGACGATAACTTTACCTCTATCGTGTCCGGTATCGAGCAAGGCCGTGTGGTCTACAACAATATACGTAAGGTTATCGCCCTCCTGGTCGCAACCGGTTTTTCTGCCCTTTGGCTGTTTTTTCTTTCGGTTATTGCAGGGTTGCCTATGCCTATGATTGCCGTCCAACTTTTATGGCTGAACTTAGTCGCCAATGGGTTGCAGGACGTCGCCTTGGCGTTTGAACCTAAAGAAGGCAATGAACTTAGCTTTAAGCCAAGAAAGCCCAGTGAGCCGATTTTTGAAAAATTAATTATTGAGCATATCGTGATTTCCGGAACCGTGATGGGCGGGCTGGCATTTGTTAATTATTACCTGGCTCTTGATGCAGGCCAACCTGTGGAGCAGGCGAGAAACCTGACCCTGATGTTAATGGTACTGTTTGGCAATATTCATGCGCTTAATAGTCGTTCTGAAACGCTGTCACTATTTACGTTACCAGTATTTTCAAACCCATTTTTGATATTCGCCGTTCCTATCGCGCAACTGGTGCACATTGCAGCCATGTACATGCCGGGGATAAGTGATGTATTGGCCATTCAACCGATTTCTTTAGCTCAGTGGGGCCAACTGTTGTTGATCGCTTCCACCTTATTCGTGGTTGAAGAACTACATAAATGGTGGCGTCGCCGAACTTAGTTGGAAGCCCAAGGTAAATGATAACGCACGATCGCGCGTGAATTTCTGCTTTTATTAGCTACTTTTATTGTGGAGACCCACATGAGCAATATCAATGATAAGCAAAAAATACAACTTGTAGTTACAGGGGGCACGATTGATTCGTTTTATGATACCGAGCGATGTACCACCGTATGTCATGACGAGACCGCCATTCCTGAATTCCTGGCAAAATTTGCCAAAATTTCCAAAGATGAGTTTGAACTGTTTCCGGTCTGTATGAAAGATAGTCGAGATATTGGACCCAAAGAAATTCAAGAAGTCAGTACTGCAATTGCTAATAGCAACTGTACTCACCATATTGTCACTCATGGTACCTTCACTCTGTTCGAAAGTGCACGCAAGCTAATGGCACTTCTGCCTGAAAATCATGGTCATGTTATTGTCTTCACCGGGGCCATGTGGCCATTAGTCGGCTTTTCTCCCAATGATGCCGGCTTTAACTTAGGCTCTGCTTTTATTGCGGCACGCCTGGCCAAACCAGGGGTATATGTAGCATTTAACGGCAAGTTGTATTTGCCGAATGATCTGGAAGGCTTGCACTAAGTTGTGCTTAAAAGGTGAGCAGGCTAGGTGTGAATTCCCTAAGAAACGACATCATTCTTCACTGCCCACACCGCAGCTTCTACCCGCGTGCGAAGCTTCATTTTTTTTAAAAGGTGCTTCACATGCACTTTCACTGTGCCTTCTGTGATATCAAGCTGACGTGCAATATGCTTGTTGGTTTGTCCGTTGGCAATCTGCTTTAGGATCTCCTTCTCTCGTTTGGTTAAGTTGTTTATATCGGGTTCACGAGAAGGCTTTTTATTTTGGCACAGTGCCGTTGCCAGAATGTGGGTCAGCTTATCACTTAGCACGATCTGACCATTTATGGCTGCGTTTAAGCGAGCTAACAGATCTTCTGGCTCCATATCCTTTAGTAGATAACCGTCAGCACCACTTTTGAGGGCATTGAGTACATCGTCATTGTCATCGGAGACGGTAAACACCACTATGGTTGCATCAATGCCGTTCTCCCTTAGCAACTCCAGGGTTTGAATGCCATTGAGCCCTTCCATATTCAGATCCAAAAGCACCAGTTCAGGGCACTGTTCAAGAACCACTTTCAGAGCATCTTTACCATTACCGGCTTCGCCAACGACCTTGAAGTTACCCTTTAATTCGAGTAATCGGCTCACGCCCTGGCGCATCATTGGGTGGTCATCAATGACGACGGTTGTCGTTTTTGTCTCATCTCTCATATCGTTAACTTGCATTGGTAAACTCCTTACTGGATGCGGGGGTAAAGATCAGTTCGACACAGGTACCGGTCGGGGAAACCCGGGAAATGTTTATATCGCCATGAATACTTTCCGCCCGTTCTTGCATAATTGAGAGCCCGTAATGTCCGGCTTTGTTGGTTATATCTTCAATGCCGATACCATTATCATGGACTTGCACCACAATTTTGTTATGCCTTTTATCTGAAATTGAAATGCACACCTTTTTGGCTTCTGAGTGGTGCATAGCATTGGATAGCGCTTCTCTGACAATTTGAATGATACTGACTTCTTCACTGGGGCTAAGGCGCCAATTCGACAGTGAATAGTCAAGCTTAATGACAAACTGGGCTTTGTTATTAAATTCTATAACCGTGTTTTTCAGCGCAGATTCGAGGCCGGCCCCGTCTATGGTTAATCTGAATGTGGTTAATAGCTCACGTAATTGACGGTAAGCCGTATTCAAACCGTTTTTTAAATCTTCAATGACAACTTCAATTTGTTCTGGTGAGCCGTTGTTACGCCAGAGCTCCTGAAAAATAGCAACCTGAATTTTCTGGTAAGACAGGGCTTGTGCCAGTGAATCATGCAGCTCTCTGGCAATAAGGGCGCGTTCTTCCATAAGGGCAACCCGGCGCCGATCCCTTTCAAACTGGCTTAACCTTAATCGTGTTGAAATCGATTCAGCCACCGTTTCAAGTAACTGATGCTCCCATTTCTCAATTTGCGAGTCGGTACAGGCATATAAAGCGCCGTATAAGGTGTCATTGTCTCGGATCGGAAATTTAAGCGCGTTTTTCGCACTTTTGTTGCAGTTTTTAATCTCACAGGTTTTGCAGTTATCCTGATTTTTATTGTCGTTTTCTATATGTATCTGCTCTGTGTTAGTAACCAGCAGGGATTTTTTTATGTTTGCTTGATTAATACAGAGCCTGAAATTTGTGAGTGATGTGGCTGACTCTAATCGCTCAAGGATGTCGGTAAATTGTTTCTCAGGATATTGCTCATAATTGAGTCGCTGGCTGATATCGTAAACCAGGGCGAGGCTGTCATTAGCCTGGAGTAGTTTTTGGGTTTTCTCTGTCACTCGATGTTCCAGATTGACATATAGGACTGACAGCTCTTCGGCCATTTGATTGAAAGAGTCGCCCAGCAGCCCTAACTCATCGTCACCGTTGTAGGTCACCCGAGCCGAAAGTTCGCCTTTGCGAATTTTATTAGCGGCCAGTACCAGATCATTTAACGGGGAGACAACAGTGAGTCGTAAGCCATATATTGCCAACACCATAACCAGAACGACCAGAAACATGCTGATACCACTGACAGTCCGTAACAGGGTCACTTTGGCTTCCGCTTTTTGTTGGATCAGCAATACCATCTGGTCAATATTGTTGACAAAGTCATTAACACGCGTCAGATATTGCCGTTTCATATTGGGGTTAAGTATGGCTCTGAGCTCAAGCAATGGCTTTAATTCGTTGCCCCAGACAGAGGAAATATCGTGATAGGACGTGTAGATCGGGTGCTGTTTTCCTGAAAAGCGAATATATTGACTCAGGATCGGGTCATTTAAACGGACCTGAAACATGTCGGTTTCAGCTTTAAGCTGTAGAACATCGGTATCGGGCTGCGCCACAACGGTAGCAATGCGGTAAGCCTGCATTCGTAGGGAACCGGCAATATTAATTGCTGCAGCATCACCATCGGTACTTTCTGTGATAATAACGGAACCAAGCCAACTAAAAAACGTCAGCATACTCACACCAAAGAGGATCAGAGCCGCTCGGAATATGATTGAGCGCTTATTGTTCTCGACGGTTTCATCCTTTAACACATCGATACCTCCGAATAGTTACTCTAATATTTAACCAGCCTAACAAAAATATAATATATAGTGTTTTATAGTTAATATTCAATACGATATGTAAAATCAACAGATACCACCATGGTGGTATTTTTTGTCTACTCTTATTCATTGTAGATAAAGTTCATACCAGAAACTTATTAATTGCTTGGCTACATTAGTGTTACACCCTTTATTTGAAGGTGACAACATGACATCGGTCAAGAAAAAACAACTTTCAGTCTTAGTGATGAATACCTACGCTTTTACTGCCTGTTTTGCCATCTGGGTAATGTTCTCTATTATCGGCATTCCCATTAAAGATCTCTTGTCTCTGTCTGAAACCCAATTTGGCTTGTTGGTTGCAACGCCTATATTAACAGGCTCACTGGCCCGCCTGCCTGTTGGTATGTTGACCGATAAGTTTGGCGGGCGAGTGGTTTATTTCGTCCTGATGTGTACCACAGTTTTACCACTCTGGTTAATTAGTGAAGCGACCCAATTTTGGCATTTCTTGGTGCTGGGATTATTTATCGGACTGGCTGGTGCGTCATTTTCCGTGGGGATCAGCTATACCGCCAAATGGTTCTCTAAAGAGAAGCAAGGCTTTGCTATGGGGATCTTTGGTGCCGGTAATGCGGGGGCGGCGTTAACCAAATTTGTTGCTCCTTCCATTGTCGTGGCCTACGGCTGGACAGCTGTGCCTAAAGTGTACGCGATATTTATGTTTGTCACCGTTGTCGCATTCTGGATGTTTACCTACACGGATCCGTCGCACCGAGTAGACTCGAAAGTCACCTTTAAGGATCAGCTGAAAGTACTGAAAGATAGAAATATCTGGCGATACTGCCAGTATTACTCCATTGTCTTTGGCGGCTTTGTTGCCCTCTCTTTATGGATGACCAAGTTTTATATCAATGAATACGGTTTTGATATTCAAACCGCAGCCTTGCTGGCCACGATTTTTGTTCTGCCATCTGGTCTGGTTCGCGCTTTAGGCGGCTGGTTTTCCGATAAATATGGTGCTTATAAGGTGACCTGGTGGGTGATGTGGATCTCCTGGGTATGCTTATTCCTTCTTTCCTACCCGCAAACAGACTTAACTGTTTATACCGCAGATGGCGGCACAACCTCTTTCCATATTGGCTTAAATGTCTGGTTATTCACTGCACTGCTGTTTGTCGTGGGTATTGCCTGGGGTTTTGGTAAGGCTTCTGTTTTTAAATTTTTATCTGATGAATATCCGGAAAACCTGGGAGTCGTTTCAGGCATTGTTGGTTTGGCCGGTGGTTTAGGCGGATTCTTTCTCCCCATTATGTTTGGCTTTTTCATTGATATGTTCAAAGTTAATACCGCCATTTTTATGATCCTATACGGCGCGACGTGTGTTTCCTTAATTTGGATGCACTGGTCATTTGCACGGGTAAGAAATGCTCAACAAGCGCAGCTGCAAGAAAGAATACAAGCAGAAACACCATTAGTGGAAAAGCAATTAAAAGAAAATACGGATACTGAACTGGAAAAAGAATATTAATTCATTATTAGGATCTGTTTACCTTTCAAGGCAGGAATGGCAATGAAAGATAAACCGGCCCTGGAAAACGGGAGAAAGTTAACATGAGTGCGATTAAAAAGTGGGATGTGGAAAATCCTGAGTTTTGGGAAAATAAAGGCAAGCAGGTTGCCAATCGTAATCTATGGATTTCGATTCCCAGCTTATTATGTGGTTTTGCCGTGTGGTTATATTGGGGCATTATCACGATTCAGATGCTTAATGTCGGCTTTCCATTTGCTAAGTCTGAACTCTTTACCTTAATGGCTGTGGCGGGTCTGACTGGCGCGACACTACGTATTCCGAGCAGCTTTTTTATTCGCCTTGCCGGCGGGCGTAATACCATCGTTTTCACTACCGCCTTACTGATGATCCCGGCGATCGGAACGGGTATTGCGCTGCAGGATAAAAATACGCCGCTTTGGGTATTTCAGGGACTCGCATTGTTGTCTGGATTTGGTGGCGGTAACTTCGCCTCATCCATGTCCAATATCAGCTTTTTCTTTCCTAAAAAGCAGCAGGGGCTGGCACTGGGCCTGAATGCCGGTCTCGGTAACTTTGGTGTTACCACCATGCAGATCTTGGTGCCTTTGGTGATGACCTTCGGCCTGTTTGGCGGTGAACCGATGGAGCTGGTGACCAGCTCGGGGACCTTGATTGGCAAAATTCCGGCAGGCTCTGAAGCCTGGATCCATAACGCCGGTTATATCTGGTTATTATTCCTGATCCCGTTGGCCATTGTTGGTTGGTTGGGAATGAGCAATATTAAGGATGAGCACGTCACCCCTGAATTGCCTAACCCGATAGGTTCATTTTCCATCATTAGCGGGATGTTGCTTATCGGTTTTGTTACCTCAATTTTTGGTTTATGGCTGATGTTGCCTGAAAAGGTGGGCGGCTCAGGCTTGGCGATCAGTAAGTGGATCGTATTACCTATTGTGGTTGTCTTGACTGTGTTGTGCTTGAAGTTGCTTCCCGGCCAAGTGAGAAAGAACTTAAACCGCCAGTACAAAATATTTGGCAATACCCACACCTGGGTAATGAGCATTATCTATACCATGACCTTTGGCTCATTTATCGGCTTTGCAGCAGCATTCGGCCTTTCCATCAAGGTGATCTTTGGTTTCCAGCATGTGATGGTCGATGGGGTGATGAATCATGATTTGACCAATGCAAATGGGCCGAGTGCCTTGATGTATGCCTGGATGGGGCCATTTATTGGTGCTTTGATCCGTCCTGTTGGTGGTTGGGTTGCCGATAAAATTGGCGGGGCAAAAGTGACTCAATTCTGTGCCGTTATCATGGTGGCAAGTGCGCTTGGGGTTGCTTACTTTATGAAGGCGGCCTATAGCTCAGCAACGCCCGAAGAATTCTTTGTTCCTTTCCTTATTTTGTTCCTCATTTTATTTGCCGCGACCGGGATCGGTAACGGTTCAACTTTCCGCACCATCTCAATGGTATTTAATAAAGAGCAAGCAGGGCCAGTCTTGGGCTGGACATCAGCCATCGCGGCTTATGGCGCCTTTATTATTCCCAAGGTGCTTGGTGAACAAATTAAATTAACCACACCGGAAAATGCCCTATACGGTTTTGCGATTTTCTATGCCGTCTGTATCGCAATTAACTGGTGGTTCTATTTACGTCCGGGGGCTGAACATCACAACCCATAAACAAGGCAGTGTCCCTTAATCATATTGCAGCCATCGCAGCAGCTATTTTCAAGCAGAACAACGTAAAAATTACGTGATTGGGTGGGCTCCAATGAGAGATTTTTAAGGTAGTTATGTGCAGAAAATAGCGCTGCCCTATGGGTTATGTCCAAAATCCGTGCTAGCTGCCCAAAATGGCTTGAACATAGGCCCAACTATGCTCTTCGCCATTTTGATTGCTCCCACGTATTTTGACCGATAACGATGGCGCAAATGATTGAGGGACACAGCCTAAAATCAAACGGTAGGGTCATTGATGTCGCGGTAAATAACCAATGGCGCTTTTATTAGTACAAGCATAAGGACTGCTAAACGATGAGTCATATACTAGATCGACTTCAGTTTTTTAAGAAAAAGCAGGGTGAATTTTCCGACGGGCATGGCGAAGTGAGCAATGAGAACCGTGCCTGGGAAGACAGCTACCGTTCCCGCTGGCAGTACGACAAAGTAGTGCGTTCAACCCATGGCGCGAATTGTACGGGCTCTTGCAGCTGGAAAATTTATGTCAAAAACGGTTTGATCACCTGGGAGACTCAGCAAACGGATTATCCCCGTACCCGTCCGGAGTTGCCGAACCATGAACCGCGCGGCTGTGCTCGCGGAGCCAGTTATTCCTGGTATACCTACAGCGCCAACCGTATCAAATATCCTATGATTCGCCGCCCGTTACTCAAATTATGGCGTGAAGCGCGCCGCGGTTTGTCACCGGTGGATGCCTGGGCGTCGATTGTCGAAGATCCCGAACGAGCAAAGTCATATAAATCCAAGCGTGGTATGGGGGGCTTTATCCGTTCAAACTGGGATGAAGTCAATGAGATCATTGCAGCCGCCAATGTTTATACCGCCAAGAAACATGGGCCGGATCGGATCATCGGATTTTCACCCATTCCTGCCATGTCGATGGTCTCTTATGCTGCCGGATCTCGCTATTTGTCGCTGATCGGCGGTGTGTGCATGAGCTTTTATGATTGGTACTGCGACTTGCCGCCGTCGTCGCCCATGACTTGGGGGGAGCAGACCGATGTACCGGAATCGGCTGACTGGTATAACGCAAACTATATTATCGCCTGGGGCTCGAATGTGCCGCAAACCCGTACTCCGGATGCGCATTTCTTCACGGAAGTACGCTACAAGGGCACCAAAACTGTTTCCATTACCCCCGATTATGCGGAAGTTTCAAAACTGACGGATCAGTGGCTGAACCCTAAACAAGGGACAGATGCGGCGTTGGCCATGGCATTTGGTCACGTTATTTTGCGTGAGTTCCATCTCGATAAACCCAGCAAGTACTTCACGGAGTATGCCCGCCAGTATACCGATATGCCCATGTTGGTGATGCTGGAAGATCATAAAGACGGAGTATTGAAGTCGACTCGCTTTGTTCGTGCATCCGATCTTGCCGACAATCTAGGCCAGGAAAACAATCCCGAGTGGAAAACTGTCGCTTTTGATGAAATCAGCAGCCAAATCGTGTCGCCCAACGGCACGGTAGGTTTCCGCTGGGGAGAGGAAGGAAAGTGGAATCTTGAAGAGCGTGAAGGTGGTGAGAATGAGCGGGAAACCCGGCTGCAACTGAGTCTGATTGATCCCGAAACGCCAGATGCAGAAGACAAGGTGGCCCCGGTTGGTTTCCCTTACTTTGGTGGTCAGGAACACACTTATTTTAATCACAATGATCAGGATGAAGTTCAGGTTCGCCATGTACCTGTGCGCACTTTGAAACTGGCTGACGGGCGTCAGGTTAAAGTGGCGACAGTTTACGATCTGATGATGGCCAATTATGGCTTGGATCGTGGGCTTGGCGGCAGCAATGTCGCTGCCAGCTTTGATGACGATGTGGCTTATACTCCTGCCTGGCAAGAAGAAATCACCGGGGTAAGCCGTGACAAGGTGATCCAGGTTGCCCGCGAATTTGCCGACACCGCAAACAAAACCCGGGGGCGTTCGATGATCATCGTCGGCGCTGCGATGAATCACTGGTATCACATGGATATGAACTACCGTGGTTTGATCAACATGCTGATGATGTGTGGTTGTGTCGGCCAAAGCGGTGGTGGCTGGGCCCACTATGTGGGGCAGGAAAAACTGCGACCACAGACCGGCTGGCAACCGCTGGCTTTTGCCCTGGACTGGTCGCGCCCGCCGCGTCACATGAACTCAACCTCGTTTTTCTATAACCACAGCAGCCAGTGGCGCCATGAAAAGCTCAATGCCAAAGAAGTTCTCTCGCCTCTGGCTGACAAAGAGGCTTTTCCTGAGCATATGATCGACTGGAACGTACGATCTGAGCGCATGGGCTGGTTACCATCAGCCCCGCAGCTCAATATGAACCCGCTGGAGGTGACTAAAGCGGCTCAGGCTGCAGGGCAGGATCCGAAAGACTATCTGGTTGATCAACTGAAAAATGGAGGGATCAAGTTTGCCTGTGAAGAGCCCGACAGCCCGGAAAACTTCCCGCGCAATATGTTTATCTGGCGTTCGAATATTTTGGGATCGTCAGGCAAAGGGCATGAATATTTTCTGAAGTACCTGCTGGGAACCCGAAACGGGGTGATGAATGACGAGAATGGCCCCGATGATATTCGTCCTAAAGAGGTCAAATGGGAAGAGAATGCACCGGAAGGCAAGTTAGATCTGGTGGTGACACTGGATTTCAGGATGTCATCGACCTGCCTGTATTCCGATATTGTGCTGCCGACAGCCACCTGGTATGAAAAAGACGATCTGAATACATCAGATATGCACCCCTTCATTCATCCGCTCACCGCCGCGGTGGATCCGGCCTGGGAAGCACGCAGTGACTGGGATATCTATAAAGGGATAGCCAAAACCTTTGCTGAAGTGGCGAAGGGTGTACTGGGGGTTGAACAAGACATAGTGACGGTTCCCTTGCTGCATGATACTGCTGGTGAATTAGGGCAGGCTACGGAGGTAAAAGATTGGAAAAAAGGTGAGTGCCCATTCATTCCGGGTAAAACAGCACCTAACATGGTGGTGGTAGAGCGCGACTATCCGAACATTTATAAGAAGTTTACCTCGGTGGGGCCGCTGCTGGAGAAACTGGGTAACGGCGGGAAAGGCATTGGCTGGAATACGGAAGAGGATGTTCATCTGCTAGGAAAATTAAATCACCTCGTGACGGATGAAGGGATCAGTGAAGGGCGTCCGCAGCTTGAGTCTGCTATTGACGCCGCCGAAATGATCCTGACCCTGGCGCCGGAAACCAACGGTAATGTGGCGGTGAAAGCGTGGCAGTCACTCAGTAAGCTCACCGGACGAGATCATACCCACTTAGCCCTTCCCAAGCGGGATGAGAAGATCCGTTTCCGTGATGTTGTTGCGCAGCCGCGGAAGATCATTTCGTCACCCATCTGGTCGGGCTTGGAAGATGAACATGTCAGTTATAACGCTTGTTATACCAATATCCATGAGCTGATCCCTTTTAGAACCCTGACCGGCCGTCAGCAGTACTACCAGGATCATGCCTGGATGCAAGCCTTTGGCGAGCAGTTTGTCAGCTATCGCCCGCCTATCGATACTAAAACCATCACCCCGATCATCAACAAGAAACCGAACGGTAATCCGGAGATCGCCCTGAACTGGATCACCCCGCACCAAAAATGGGGTATCCATAGCGTGTACACCGACAACTTGCTGATGCAGACCCTCTCTCGTGGCGGGCCGATCATCTGGATGTCTGAAGTTGATGCCCAGAAAGTAGGGATTGAAGACAACGACTGGGTAGAAGCGTTTAACATCAATGGTGCCATCGCCTGCCGTGTTGTTGTCAGTCAGCGGGTTAACGAAGGCATGACCATGATGTATCACGCTCAGGAGCGGATATTGAATATTCCGGGCTCAGAAATGACGGGTACGCGCGGCGGGCACCATAACTCGGTCACCCGTGTCGTGACTAAACCGACCCATATGATTGGGGGGTATGCTCAGCAGGCCTACGGCTTTAACTACTACGGCACAGTAGGTTGTAACCGCGATGAGTTTGTTGTGGTGCGCAAGATGGACAAGGTGGACTGGCTGGACGGGGAAAATGGCCATGACCTGCCGAAACCGTTACCCGAAGACATTTAAGGAGTCGGCACAATGAAAATTCGTTCGCAATATAACATGCGTGGTGCCTGCACCATGCTGACTCGGCAGCGTAAATTCACAGCATCAGGAGAGGCCGTAATATGAAAATTCGTTCGCAAGTAGGAATGGTGCTGAACCTGGATAAATGTATCGGCTGTCATACTTGTTCAGTGACCTGCAAAAACGTCTGGACCTCTCGTGAAGGGGTTGAATACGCCTGGTTTAACAATGTTGAAAGCAAGCCCGGAATTGGTTTTCCCAAGGAGTGGGAGAACCAGGACAAGTGGAAAGGGGGCTGGCAGCTCAATGGGGCTGACTCTATTCAATTACGTATTGGCGGGAAATTCCGTCTGTTGGCAAATATCTTTGCCAACCCTGATCTGCCGCAGATTGATGATTACTACGAACCGTTTGATTTTGATTATCAGCACCTGCATAGCGCGGAAGAAGGGGAGCACCAACCAGTTGCCCGCCCGCGCTCGGTGATCACCGGTAAGCGGATGGAAAAAATTGAGTGGGGGCCAAACTGGGAAGAAATCCTCGGTACCGAGTTTGCCAAAAGGAGCAAAGATAAGAACTTCGACAACATCCAGAAAGAGATGTATGGCGAGTTTGAAAATACCTTCATGATGTACCTGCCGCGCCTGTGTGAGCATTGCCTGAATCCGGCGTGCGTGGCCTCGTGTCCGTCAGGTTCTATCTATAAGCGTGAGGAAGACGGCATTGTACTGATAGATCAGGATAAATGCCGTGGCTGGCGAATGTGTGTCAGTGCCTGCCCTTACAAGAAGATTTACTTCAACTGGAAGTCGGGCAAGTCAGAGAAATGTATTTTCTGTTACCCGCGGATTGAAGCGGGTATGCCGACTGTCTGCTCAGAAACCTGCGTCGGGCGTATTCGCTACCTGGGTGTGCTGCTTTACGATGCCGACCGCATCAAGGAAGTGGCCAGTACCCGAAAGGATACCGATCTTTATGAAAAGCAACTGGAGGTGTTCCTTGACCCGTCAGATCCGGAGGTGATCGCTCAGGCGCGCAAAGACGGTATTCCTGAATCTGTGATCACCGCTGCACAGCAATCGCCGGTCTACAAGATGGCGATGGACTGGAAGGTGGCATTGCCCCTCCATCCGGAATATCGCACCTTGCCAATGGTCTGGTATATCCCGCCGCTAAGTCCGATCCAGTCGGCAGCCGAAGCGGGCCATGTTGGCATGGACGGCGTTATCCCCGATGTCGACTCACTACGTATCCCCATGAAGTATCTGGCAAACTTATTAACCGCCGGGGATGAGAAACCGGTCGCATTGGCGTTGAAACGTATGCTGGCGATGCGGGCTTATAAGCGTGCCGAGCATGTAGAGCAAGTGGAGGATTTGGAGGTACTGAAGGCTGTCGGCTTGAGTAAAAAACAGGTGGAAGAGATGTACCGTTACATGGCCATTGCAAACTATGAAGATCGCTATGTGATCCCAACGGCCCATCGTGAAGACGCCATGCATCAGGCTTTTGCCGAGCGAGGCGGTTGCGGATTCAGCTTTGGCAATGGCTGTGCGACGGGGGCCAGCGATATCAATATGTTTGGTGGTAAAAAAATCAACCGTAGGGATGTCATTCACACGGTGCAGGAATGGGATGAAAAATGATGAATATTCTTAAGGTGATCTCACTGCTTATGGACTATCCGAAGTCAGAGTTACAGCAATATGCTGATGTTTTGGATCATGAAATATGCATAGCCCGGCAAATTCCGCCCGAAGCGAGGACACAGCTGATGACTCTGGTCAATTCTGTTTGTCGCCGCGATTTGATGCAAGTACAAGAGGAGTACGGTGTTTTGTTTGACCGTGGATGCTCCCTCTCACTGCTGCTGTTTGAGCATGTTCATGGCGACAGCCGCGAGCGGGGTCAGGCCATGGTCGACTTAATGGCCAACTATGAGAAAAATGGCTTTGATATCGCAGTCCGGGAACTGCCTGACTTTATTCCTCTGTATTTAGAGTTTTTGGCACATCAGCCGGATATTGATGCCCGACAAGGTTTGGCTGATGTCGGGCATATCTTGGGGGTACTCAGTGCGCGTCTGCATGAGCGCGGCAGCCTGTATGCATCGTTGTTTGATGCACTAATGATCATCGGTGGAGTGAAAGTAGATGAAGCTAAATTAAGATCAGAAGTCGCTGCAGAAAAGCGCGATGATACCTCCGAAGCGATGGACGAAGTGTGGGAGGCTGAGCAAGTGACATTCATGGCAAACCAGTCGCCTGAAACTGCCTGCCGACCTCAAACGGCGCAAGTCCGGCCTCTGAGAGAAAATGAGCAAGTTATACCTGTTACCTGGATCCCTGAAAAGCCGTTCTGCGATCCGTTAGACGACAGCGAAGATACAATAGATAGAGTGGAGGGGTAATTATGTCTTACTTTAATACCTTGTTATTCGGGATTTATCCCTACATTGCCATTGCCGTCTTGATCCTGGGCAGCTGGATCCGGTTTGATCGTGAGCAGTACACCTGGAAAGCGGGATCAAGCCAGCTGCTGCGAAATGATCTCCGTATCGCCAGCAACTGTTTCCACGTTGGCATTATTTTCATCTTGCTGGGCCATTTTGTTGGCCTGCTTACTCCGGAAGCGGTTTACCACCACTTCATTTCTTCGTCTGCCAAGCAGATACTTGCCATGGTCAGTGGTGGCTTCTTCGGCCTGATCTGTTTGTATGGTCTGGTTAACCTGATCAGGCGTCGTATGACGGATCCGCGTATCCGGGCAACCAGCAGTCGTTCAGAGATTGCTATTTTGTGGCTGTTGCTTGTCCAGCTGATCTTAGGCTTGTTGACTATCTTTTCCTCCATGTCTCATATGGATGGTTCGGTCATGATCCTGCTTGCAACCTGGGCCCAAAGCATAGTGACATTCCAGTTATCGCAGGCTGTCGAGGCGATAGCCCCGGTTGGGATCATTTACAAGCTACATGTTTTCTTTGGCATGACGCTGTTACTGGTTTTTCCGTTTACGCGTCTGGTTCATGTACTCAGTGTGCCGGTTTGGTATTTGGGGCGTCGATTCCAGATTGTTCGCCAAAAGCGACACATCTAAATTTTTTACTCCGGAACACCCAATAACCAGGGAGGGAATTATGCATTGTTCAAATAGTCACCAGTCCGGGCTAAGCCCGGCAGACATTGCGGCGATTAAGGTTAACGGTGAGATCATCAGCGAACAAACCATCGCCAAAGAAATGGAACATCATCCATCTGGTTCCGTTGCTCAGGCTATTGAGTCGGCAGCTAAAGCCTTAGTGATCCGCGAGTTGTTGTTACAAAGAGCGAAATCAACCGGGATCTATGCGCTGGCCCCTGAGGACGAGAAAGGAGAGGAAGAGGCTATCAATCGACTGCTTGATCAGCAGATCAAACTACCCCAAATCAGTGAAAAGCAGTGCAAAGAATATTTTTATGCCAACAGAGATAAGTTTTGCAGACCGGTTTTGCTTGAAGCGAGGCATATCTTATTGTTGGCTGCTCCGGATGATGAACAAGAGCGTGCTGAAATGAAAAGTTTGGCACAGGTACTGATTGCGATTTTAAAGAAAAGTCCTGAGCAATTTCCTGATTTGGCACGGCAATATTCGGCTTGTCCGTCTAAAGATGTCGGCGGTAGCCTGGGGCAACTGACAAAAGGGAGTACGGTAGCTGAGCTCGAAGAGGTGATGTTTTCAGCTGCCCCTGGCTTGTATGAAAAGCCGATCAGCTCTCGTTTCGGTTTTCATGTGCTTTGCATTGAGCACAGAGTTGAGGCTGAACCATTGCCATTTGATCAGGTAAAAGAATCGATTGTCCATTATTTGGAGCAGCAAATTTATCGCAAATCCATTAGCCGGTTTATTTCAGCGTTGGTGGAACAGGCCGATATTCATGGCATAGAGATGGAGGCATAAAAGTCATTGAGCATGAATGATCCGTGGTAGCTTGTGTAAATCCAAGCGAGCAGCTTTAAGTCGTTTGGGTATAGCTGTCTACCACGGGTCTGTTTCATAACGAAATATTCGTAACCGTTCGAACCATGTTTCACCCCCTTTATTGATTAGCACCATCATTCAGTCCCCACATCGTTATACGCAAAAATAGTATTTGAGAGGATGAACGTATGGCCATTTAGTCAACAACGCCCAGTGGTGCTGGTATTTTATTCAAACAGAGCGTTGCTGGGAGCAGGAGCTAGTGTGTTCAACTGCGTTTTATCTGGCGCCACTATCAACTGCTGTACTCACTTCCCAATTATCTTAATTTTTTACCGCCTGTAGCTGTTTTCTGCTTTTAGTCGCGCTGTCCAATGCTCTGCTATTTGCGTCGATAACATGATGTTAATTCAATAGATGTTAACGAAAGCAGAGAGCGCGTAGTGATGACTATTTCAAAAAGAAAACCAATTTCCCCCTTGATTGCAGCGAGTCTAGTTGCAAGTACCTTGATGGTGAAGACTGCCGCGGCAGCACCGCAGATCCCCGCTGAGGTGATGGAGTATTATGCTCAAGCCACACAAGGTGACACGTCTTCGACTGAGAAAACCTTCGATTTACTAACTGCGTTACAAAAAGAACATCCTCGCAGCGCTTTGATCAATACCGTTCTTGGTAGTACTGAAACCATGATGGGGCGAGATGCCTGGATGCCATGGAATAAAATGGAATATGTGGAAAAAGGCCTTTCTCGGATGGATAAAGCCGTCAAGTTACTTCAGGCCGATGATTACACTGAGACCTTTGAAAGCACACCTGTTTCTCTGTGGGTGAAAACAACGGTGGGATGCACCTTCATCGAAATGCCGGAGATGTTTCACCGTCTCGATGCGGGATACCAGCTATTAGAAAACACGATTAATAGTGAAGAAGTGAAACCCTTGCCTTTTGCAATGAAAGTAAATGCCTATTTTTGTGCTGGAAAGGCTGCCAGCCTGGCAGGTGAACCAGAAGCCTCTCAGCGTTATTTGAACACTATGCTGGCGAATGTGCCCGGTAGCCCACAGGCGGTCGAAGCTAAAGCATTGCTGGCTGAAATTGTCGATGAAAAATCACTGTAACGCTTGCCTGCTTGTCAAGGCGACACACCTCTGACAAGCACTGAGGAAGCTTAATCACTAAGGGTGGTGAAAATATGATTCGGTTTGAAGATATCTACAAAACGTATAAGCAGGGAGATAACGAGACCTGTGCATTATCAGGAGTTAGCGCAAATATCGATACGGGTGACACTGTTGCCCTGTGCGGGCCTTCGGGAAGTGGGAAAAGCACGCTTCTGAATATCTGTGGGTTACTGGATAACGACTACCACGGTGAACTTTATTTAGATGGCCAGCGGATTGCTAAAGACGCAATGACAACAACATTGCTACGTCGAGAGAAATTGGGTTTTATTTTTCAGAATTACAATTTGATCCCGGTGATGACTGCGTATGAAAACGTGGAATACCCACTGTTGCTAAATAACGTATCAAGCAAGGAACGCAGCCGCATGACTCGACATATTCTGGATGCCGTCGGAATAGCGGATCAAGCCAATAAGCGTCCGAATCAACTGTCAGGGGGACAACAGCAGCGAGCCGCAATTGCACGTGCGTTAGTTAAACAACCAAGGCTTGTGATTGCAGATGAACCGACAGCGAACCTTGATACTCAAACCGCTAACCTGGTTATCGATTTGATGCGCAGTTTGGGTAAAGAAATGCAAACAACTTTCCTGGTTGCTACTCATGATGACCGTATGACGTCGCGTTGTGATCGCATCATTCGCCTGCAAGATGGCCTGCTGATAGATGAAATTAACGGAGGGTTGCAACAATGCGCTGGATAAAACTTGCTTGGTACAATGTGTTACGGAACCGTCGTAGATCGATTCTGACGATACTCATGACGGCAATTGCAACAATAGCCTTGTTGGTTAGCGGAGGGTTTGGCCTGTTTACTTACCAGTCTCTGGAAGAGATGACTATTCGTGAAACGGGAAATGTGACCTTATCAACACCTGGTTACTTTGACACAGAGGAAGATTTTCCATTACAGCTTGGCATGTCAGGCTATCGCGAATTACAGCAGCAATACCTGATTGACGATGAGGTGAAAGCGGTGCTGCCAAGAGTTCATTTTTCAGGCTTAATCACAAACGGTGATAAGTCGAATATTTTTATCGGGCAGGGCGTTGAAACCGGGGAGTTTCAGATAAAAGGACCCACCATGCTGATGATAGAGGGGCATACTTTATCGGATCGCCGTTCTCCAGCCGCCGATCCTGAAATTATGCTGGCAGAAGGGCTGGCACGTAACATGAAAGTGAGCGTAGGCGATATTGTCACCCTGATGTCGACCACCGCAGAAGGTGCGTTAAATGCGATTGATTTTCAGGTTAAAGGAATATTTTCAACAGGTGTTCCAGAGCTGGACAAACGCCAGCTTTATACCAGCCTGGAATTAGCGCAAAGCCTGCTGGATAGTGACAAGATCAGCACGCTTTCTATTCTTTTGTATGAAAGCAGCTTAACGAAGGCGAAGCTCAAACAGGTTCAAAACCAGCAGCCAAACCTGGAAGCGACCCCATGGTGGGATCTCGCATTTTACTATCAAAAAGTAAAAGATCTCTATAACAATATTTTCAGTTTGCTCGGTGGCATCATTGTACTGATGGTCTTTCTGACTATCTCAAATACC
Organism: Photobacterium sagamiensis; assembly: GCF_050337085.1. Taxonomy (NCBI): domain Bacteria; kingdom Pseudomonadati; phylum Pseudomonadota; class Gammaproteobacteria; order Vibrionales; family Vibrionaceae; genus Photobacterium; species Photobacterium sagamiensis. The sequence goes on from NZ_JAKJSP010000023.1 coordinate 125,678, forward strand.
ATGAGCATGTCTGTTATCGAGCGAACCCGCGAAATAGGCACACTGGCAGCCATGGGGTCTTTCCGTTATGAAATTGTACGTAATTTTATATTTGAAGGCTTTCTGATGGGGCTAGCTGGCACCTTGCTTGGTACGCTGTTCAGCCTACTGGTCAGTGGCGGGTTGTTAATTGCAGAAATAAAGTTGCCACCACCTCCAGGCAGTACGACGGGATATCCTTTATATGTGAACTTCTCACCAGTGATGGCCGCGATTACCGCTATCGTATTAACCGCAATTTGCGCTACAGCGGGATGGTTTGCTGCCCGTAAAGGTGCACGAAAACCAATTGTGGGGGCGTTATCTCATGTTTAAATTCTCTATAATTCAAATGATTGCAACAAAGATGGGGTTTTTAGGACTGCTTGCCATGACAGTTTTAGTTTCCCCGATATTGCATGCGCAGCCAGTTGAGGCGGCAACGGTACAAGCTGTCGAATCACGCCTCTTGCAGGCTGATAGCTACCGTACGCAAGGTGGCTCCGTTAAAACGGTGACTGAAGTGTATCAATATGTCAGCGGTGCGTTGAAAAAGAGCCAGCTTTATTCGGTGTATTCCAGGCCTGATAAAGGCTCTTTAGTCTTATCAAAGTCAGCAGCGGAAGCCGGACAGAAAGTATTGATACTCGATGATAAGTATTGGTTGTTTATGCCAAAGAGCAGGCGACCTATCCGTATTACACCGATGCAAAAGCTATTAGGCGATGCCTCGGTCGGTGATATTTCATCATTAAGCTGGAGTGACTCATACAGCGCCACGGTAAGCCAGACGAATAGACCAGTTAATGGCTATAACGCCATTGAACTCTTGTTGGAAGCCAAGGTTAAGGGGGCGACATATCACCGTATTGAATTATTTCTTAATGCCGATGATAACTTCCCATTAAAAGCCAACCTGTATTTGAAGTCCGGCAAACTGGCCAAAACGGCTCATTATACTTCTGGTATGCAAAATGGCTTGCGGAGTGTTACCGCGATGGTACTGAAAGATAATATTCAGCCTAATAAAAAAACGGTGATCGAGTATAAAAGTTCACAAGCGGTAGAGATCGCCGACAAGCTATTTAATCCATCGTTTCTGGTACGGAATAATTTAAGTGATTTATAGCTAGTGTTCATATTGCCGTCGCTAAGATGTAATGCGATGGCAGTTTTTTATCTGCCTGTGTATTTTCGCTGACAAGTTATTATTTTCTGTTCGTGAAGAAATGTAAGGTATTCCATGATTAGGTTGTAGATATTTGTTTATGCGGATTTTTATATTGCTACGCTTGTCAATATTCATGATTTCTATTTTAGTGTGTTCTGTTAAAACTGTGGCAGCTGACTGGCAATTTGGCTACAGGGGATCATCCGAACAATGGTCAGCCAGCAATAGTCTGTTCTTTTCTGAATCTGATGATTACCTACATCAACTTGCAGTGGATTTCAGCGTTGAGCATAAGGGAATAAGGGGAGCGGCTACGGCAAGAAAACAGTGGCAACGCAACCGGCATAATGACGAAATTATTCTGACTGAGTTATTTGTTGATCGCAGTATTTATGACTGGGATTTCACTGTTGGCAAGAAACGCCTGGACTGGGGGGTAGGTTATTCCTATCGGCCATTAGACATTATCAAGTCTTATATTCAGCAGCCTACAGGGGTTTATATCGAAGAAGGTGCCTGGGTCGTGGCTGCCGAATATTATACAGCAACAGGCGCTCTGACCCTGATACTGGCTGATAGCACCACTCAACAAGAGACGATTGAACCGCAACAAAAGGGTGGGGGGATCCGGTATTACGCCTTAGTTAATGACTGGGATTTGCAAGGCCTGATGTACTTTGATGATATTCGGGAACTGTCTGTTGGCGGTAGTGCCGTGACAGTATTGGGAGACAGTGCATCTGTCCATGTTTCTGCATTATGGCAAAGTCAGTATACTCAGTTAAGCCATCGCTTGAATGCACAACAATATCTTTATGTTGGTGATCCCATTTATTCAGAAACAGAGAATGGAGCATTACAGCTATTAACGGGAGTGACTTATAATCTTGAAAATAGCGTTAGCCTTCTGGCCGAGTACTGGTACGATGAACGAAGTCCTGATCATAGCCAATGGCAGTCATTAATAGACGCGGCAAGGCAACAAAAAGTTAGTGGTGATATATACGGGCTACTGAGCAGTGAACGACAGTTCTTTTCAACTCATAATACGGTACAACATAAGCTGTTGTTACATATTCGATATGATGGGGACGGTTGGGAGCCTGTGCTTGATTTACTCACATCTCCACAGGATAAAGGGCTTATTGCTACGGCTCGGATCAGGTATCAGTGGATGGAAGAACACTGGCTTGAATTAGGGGCTCGCTGGTTTGCCGGGGCTGATAATTCGGTGTTTCAGCAGTTACCTCATGAACAGATACTGTTTCTTCAAATTGATGGAACATTTTAAATGAATGGTCAATCTAAAAATATTAAGGCTATTATCTATAGCCAGCTTGTTACGTTGCTGGCCTGTACGCTAGCTGCTATTACGTTGATCGCGCTTAGCAAAGAGTGGACTTTCTATAATGCCGGGCATGTATTTATTATTTCATATTCTTATGGTCTTTGTGTCCATCTCTCCATTGGTATTTGGAACGGGTATTTTTCCGATCGTTCATTATTGTTCCGCTACAGCATACCGTCAGCGATTGGTTTTATTATTGGAACGCTGATGCAGATGCTGATACTGCATTATTTGTACGGTAGCAAGAGTTCCGATGAACTGTTAAGCTGGCTTGACCAAGGGTTGTTATATTCAATTTTAGCGAATGCGGTTATTATTTTTTATTTTTATAATCAACAGCAAAAAGTGAATATACAGGAAGAGCTGAAAGTCACTCAGTTACAACAAGCCGCAAAGGAAAAGGAACTGTTGCACAGTCAGCTGCGTCTGCTGCAATCTCAAATTGAGCCGCATTTTCTTTTTAATACGTTAGCCAATTTGAAAGCCTTGATCGCACTTGAACCGACGCGTGCAACGGTATTGCTGGATAACCTGACCGCCTTGCTTAGACAAAGCTTAAAGCAAAGTCAGAAAGAAACGATCACTCTTAAAGATGAGCTGAAGTTTTGCGAGTCTTATATCGCTATTCAACAAACCAGATTGGAAGATCGGATCAGCGTAAATGTCAATGTGTCAGCTAATGTTAATCAACAACAGCCTTTTTTACCCTTACTGCTTCAGCCAATAGTGGAAAACGCTATTTTGCATGGTATCGAGCCCGCATCTGGTCGCTGTGCTCTGACGATCGATGTACAAAAAACAGAGGCAAATGTCCTGGAGATCACTATCGAAGATGACGGTGTAGGGCTAGGGAATAGCTCGCATAAAGGCCATGGTGTCGGCTTAAAAAATGTCCGTACTCGCTTGCGAAGTTTCTACGGTGATGATTCTCAGTTAAGCATTATGGGAAATAGTATGGGGGGCGTTTCTGTGTTACTGAATATCCCAGAGAAAGCTCTGAATCTCGTATCTTGAGCTGATTTGGGTATATATAGATTATTAAGCGAATTAGGCTAAAGGGAGGACATGAAATGGACAGTTACAGCGCACTGATTATTGACGATGAACCTTTATTACGCCGTCACCTAAACCTCTACCTTGCAGAGCTGTGGCCGACATTGGAAATTAAAGGTAAGGCGGGCAATGGTGCAGAAGCACTTAAACAAGTAGAACAATATAATCCGGATCTTATTTTTTTGGATATCCGTATGCCAGAAATGGATGGCTTAACGCTGGCAAAAAAGTTATCAAGCCGCTCTCCCTGCCCGTTAATTATTTTTACTACAGCTTACGATCAATACGCGATCGATGCTTTTGAACAGGAGGCGGTTGATTATTTACTTAAACCGATTGAAACCAAACGGCTGGAAAAAGCATTAGATCGGGCAAAACGGAGGTTAAGTAACCGCGCTATTAATCAAGAATGTGTCACACCTTCGATAGATTTACTGGCAAATCTGGTTAATCGACTACAAGTACAACAAGATCCGCAGCCATTGGAGTGGATCAAAGCCAGCCGCCAAGAGACCATTCATCTGTTATCGGTTTATGACATTCATTATTTTCAGGCTGAAGATAAATATACGACAGTGGTTACCGCAGATGGCGAGTTTGTTATACGTACTTCAATTAAAGAGCTAAATAGCCAATTGGATATGAAGGTATTTTGGCAGATACACCGGGGTACACTGGTGAACTCAGCCTATATCGATAAAATCGAACGTGATTTTTCCGGCAGAATGTATGTTTACCTTAAAACCAAGGCGAAAAAACTGGCTGTAAGCCGTAACTTCCATCATCTATTTAAACAGATGTAGCGTTTTGTATTTAAGAAGATGAACGCTCAGAATGTTGAGCATTCATTACTTATTCAGGCCCTAGTAACGTTCGTCTAACTCCATCAGTTTCTTTAAGAAAGCCTGAACCTGGGCTTCGTTATTATTATGTATATCAGCTGTGGTTTGATTGATGGTGGTTTCTGGGTTGTCATTATCGGTATGGAAGTGGTAGGTATTGTGAAAGTTGATATCCAGACTGACATTGTCGTCTGCCAGATTCACACTATAACCATCCAGACTCTCGGTGCAGGTGATGTCTTCTAACTTGCATTGGTTATCCTTACGCTGGCCTTGGGTTTTTACTTTTTCATACACACTTAACAGGGTGCGAACATCAACACTGTTTTTCATAATTCCCCCCGAATTCAGGCTGATAATGTAGAGAAAGAGGCAAAATCCTTCTGCTTCTTATATAAATTTAGGTCGTCATTGTGGGGATGCAAGGGCAGTTATGCTTATATTAATCTGGATCATTATTTAGTATACATCTCTTGATGTCAGAGCAGATTAAGTGGCTGGATCTGGAAGCCCGTAGAAAGGGGACGCTTTCATCGTGACGTTTTGTGAGGGAAATGATAATTTGAAGTGATTAACAGTAACAAAACGGAATTTATCTGATGTTTAAGCAGCTTACACAGGCACAACTCGATCCTATTTTGTCTCTTTCAATAGCCTACCGTGAAGATAGCCGGGCAGACAAAATGGATTTGGGGATTGGTGTATACCGGAACAGTCAAGGTGAAACACCTATTATGCAGGCTGTTCAGCAGGCGCAACAATACTTACTTGCTACGCAAACAACTAAGGCTTATGTCGGCCTTGCGGGTAATGAAGTATTTAACCAGTCGATGATGGATTTATTGCTATCAGGCACGTCCGCACATAGCCGGGCTGCCGCAGTTCAAACGCCCGGCGCAAGTGGTGCGCTTCGTATGCTGGCGGATTTAATGTGCCTTGCCCAGCCAGACACCACGGTATGGTTAACAAATCCCAGTTATGTAAATCATAAACCAGTTATGGAAGCTGCTGGGCTTACTGTGAAATATTATCCGTATTTTGATTCTAAAACCAAGCAAGTGAACAGTGACGCTATGTTGGCGGAATTGGCAAAAGCCGGACCTAAAGATGTGGTATTGCTACACGGTTGCTGTCATAACCCAACAGGTGCCGACATTTCTTTTGCTGACTGGCAAGCTGTAACAGCACTTGCGAATCAAAATGGTTTCCTTCCATTTGTCGATATTGCTTATCAAGGTTTCGGTGATGGTTTAGAGCAAGATGCTGGTGGCCTGAAATACATGGCGGATAATGTCGAAGAAATGATTGTTGCTACCTCTTGTTCAAAGAATTTTGGTTTGTATCGTGAACGTACCGGTGCTGCAATTGTTATCAGCGATAGCTTGCAGGAAGCACAGAAGGCGAAAGGGCGCATTCTGCAGTTAGCACGTTCTACTTATACTATGCCGCCAGATCACGGTGCGGCAGTCGTTGCGACGATTCTGACCGATGATGATTTAACGGCAGTCTGGAAACAAGAGCTTAATGAAATGCATGGTCGCTTACTGAGTTTACGAGCTGGTCTGACGAAGGCCATTCGTGCTCAGGGATCTGATTCATTTGATTTTATCGAGAAGCACAAAGGTATGTTTTCAGTTACAGGGTTAAGCCCTGAGCAAATCGAACGCCTGCGTAAAGAATTCGCGATTTATGCGGTTGGTGATGGTCGTGTAAACATTGCCGGTCTTCAAGAACAGCAAATTGACTACTTGGCAAATGCGCTATTAACTGTGTCACAGTAAATAGCACTTAGCTGTTGGGTTCGTCAGGAGTGGGGGTTAATTTAAATCCCCATTTTTGATTGTACAGTCCGGCACAATACACCCTTAGTTCAAAAGAGGGTAACGCAGGAGCTATTTTGTTAATACAAGAATGTCGTGGTCTTCTTTGGCTTTGTTGAGAAGGTAGTTTTCCATTTCTTGCTGCAACGTTTGTTGGTTCGCGAGTGGCAATGAGTGAACATCTGCAATGAGTGCGCAGCTTCCCTTATCTGACTGATGGTGATAAATCATACCGCAGGCGGCAGGCTTTCCTTTAAAAAAGCCAACGTAGAGCTGAGCCGGAGCATCTTGTTCAAACATAATTTGAGTTAAATACTCAATGAGCGCATCTGTGTCGGCTTCGTCTGCCCATTGGCTGGCAAGTACCAGCGAATACCTGATGGTCAGCGGGTGACAATCAACAGGATAGAAAGAAAGAGAAGATGTGGCACAATCTGGAATAGAGGATATCAGTTGAGATGACAGTTGCTGTTGTCTTGCTTGATATAAGCTCAACCCTTTTTCACTGAGCGGTGTCGGATACTCAGCGTCGGTGACGTGGCTTGCCATCCAGGCATTTTTTAATTTATTGAGCTGTTCAATCATTAACTGCATATCATCTATTCTTTTGTTTGATGCCCACACCTTACCGCAAAAAAATGCAATAAGGTATGGGAAGGGGTCTAAAAGCCTAATTAATGGTTAATTATAACCTCCTGGTTACTGACACGATGTCTTTCACCATAAATCCCTTCTTCACTTCGCTTACCACAACTGATGATCATTGTGATTTCAGCTTGCTTAGGTAAGCTGAGCAAAAGTTTAGTACGTTTAGAGTCAAAGCCCTCATCGGGCACGTGTCATAACCTTCAGCCCGCATTGCCGTCATAAAAGTCATTGCGGCTAATGAGCTGCTTTTATGCAAGCAAACTCGCACATCTGTTCTGCTGACTTCCCGTACCATTGGTTTTTTTAGGCCTAAGAAACGGCACAGCAATTTCCTGGCCCCGGCAATTGTAAGTCTATGGCACTCAGGCAACCCATTTTTTGAATCGACTTTGAAATATTGAATTACCGCTTCATTAAGGCTTGTATGATAATCGGCGAGTTTAAATATTTATTATCATAAAACAGAATGAAAAAGAGTGAGTTCATGCTTACATAGTCGTGATCTGTTGCATATTGATTTTAGTTTTAGTATATCTCCTCATTAGATATAAAACAGATAATGGATGTAAGTCGTGAGTACTAGTCGAATAAACCAGGTAGTAAGGGATGTGGTTATAAGCATTTTATTCTGCTTTGGTATTGCCTGTATTACCTACATTATTATAGGAGGAGCTTTCAGCCGACATTTAATCACCTCATTTGGATATGGAGGTATTTGTAATGTAATCAACTTTTTTGTTCAAAATAATCGTGCGCACTGGTCACCTTCGATTGGTTTTTTAGTTGTGGTTGGTGGAACCTTAGTCTTAGGAACAATACACGCTCTGTTATGGTCAGTGTGGTTTGTCAATAGTAGTGATCATAATCAAGTTTTTTACCTTATCAGTTTTTGTGTTTTTTTCTCGTCGATCATTTATTATTTTTTTTATAACAGAGAAAAGGCACTATTGATCGAAAATGAATTAAAACAAGTCAAACTTACTCAGGCAGAGCAGGAGCGGGCATTAGTCGTGAGTCAGTTGCAAGTCTTGCAAAGTCAGATTGAACCTCATTTTCTTTTTAATACTCTCGCCAATTTACAAGTCCTTATTGATGCAGATCCCAGAAAAGCAAAAAAATTGCTAGAAAGACTTACAGAGTTACTACGAATTAGTTTAAAGAAGAGTCGTCGGCAGTGGATCATGCTTGGTGATGAAATTGATTTACTCGATGCTTACTTAGGGATTCAATCGATGCGTTTAGGTGACAGGCTTAATTATCGGTTTGTTATCAATGATGACGTGGATAAGCAATGGGATATCCCCCCTCATATGCTTCAACCTCTGGTGGAAAATGCAATTTACCATGGCATTGAGCCCAGTGAAGACGGCGGTGAAGTAGTGGTGTTTATTTGTTGCAAAAATAACAAGTTGATTGTTGAAGTTAAAGACAATGGTGTGGGGTTTGATCATCCGTCGATGCATATCGGGCATGGTGTGAGCTTAGATAATATTCGTCAGCGCCTGAAAGGCCTCTATGGCGAGCAAGCTAGATTATTCATCTCTGCCCCGGAAAGTGGAGGGGTTACAGCTAAAATGGAGCTATTGCCTGGAGGGCATTAACCATGAAGGAAATGTTATCTGTCACAGCTGTTATTGCAGATGATGAGCCGCTCCTGCGTTATCATTTGAACAAAATACTTGCAGAGGTATGGCCGCAACTTGAAGTGGTGGCAAGTGAACAAGACGGTAAATCAGCTTTAGCCAGTACCAAGCAATATCAACCCGATATTGCTTTTCTTGATATTCGTATGCCAGGGCTCGATGGAATCTCAGTCGCTAAAGCGTTGAAGTCGATCGATAAGGTACCATTGATCGTTTTTGTCACCGCGTATGATGAATATGCGATACAGGCATTTAATGAGCAGGCAATAGATTATTTACTTAAACCATTTAGCGAAACTCGCTTGCAACAAACCTGCGAACGTATTCAGCATTATTTAAAAAATTGTTATTCTGCGACCCAGGAAGGGAACAAATTGTCAATTGAAGCTTTACAGAATTTAGTTGCTACGATTCAGAGTCCTGCCAATCATTACTTACGTTGGATAAAGGCCAGTAAAGGTGATGGTATTTGCTTGGTATCAGTTGATGACGTGAATTATCTGCATGCGGAAGCTAAATATGTCAGCGTTTATACCCATGATGAAGAGTATATTATTCGTACACCGCTAAAAGAGCTAATTAAACAACTTGATCCAGATGTTTTCTGGCAGATACATCGTTCTACGATTGTACGTGTTGACGCAATAGAAAAAGTAAAGCGTGATTTCACAGGCAGGATGATTGTTTATTTGCAAAATAAAGGTGAAAAACTGGCGGTTAGCCGGAATGCGCAAGGCTTATTCAAGCAAATGTGATCAGATTATCCGGTTATTCCCCTTTTATCCTTGCTATGCACCATTTATCTCATTGTTCAATATTACCTCTCCGATTACATTAATCTAAAGCCACATCAATGAGGGAAGTAAAGATTAACGTAAGAATCATTACGAATATTTACCTTCATAGACAATATAAAAATAAATAATGTTAGTTGGCAAAAACACTTGGTAGCTTGGCTCGCATCTATGGTTTTGAAGCCATAGGAGCCTCGTTATCAAGGAGGTTATATGATTGAGTTTCAGAGGATCAAGAAAACATACATATTTGATGGTCACATCTATAACGCGCTGCAGGGGGTAGATGGAAAAATTGCCTCAGGAGAAATGGTTGCTCTTTATGGCCCTTCAGGTTCAGGAAAGAGTTCATTACTTAATGTGTGTAGTTTACTGGATGAAAATTATCAGGGACGAGTCATTATTGGTGATGAGCCGATAACCAAAACATCTGCATTTGCTGTCGATGTTCGTCGTAAACAAATGGGATTCATTTTTCCAAAATTTAATTTGGTTTCGGTACAGACTGTTTTTGAAAATATCGAGTTTCCTTTGATACTTAATCGTATCTCTAAGGCAGAACGTACTCAGCGTGTGTTAGAAATGATCGATAAGGTGGGATTGAGTGAGTTTGTTCATTTCAAGCCTGAAAGATTAACGGGAAAACAAAAGCAGTGTGTTGCGATTGCAAGGGCGTTTATCCATAAACCGGTTGCAGTGATTGCTGATGAGCCGACTGCTAGTCTTGATAGTGATTCGAAGGCCGATGTCATAGAATTGATGCTCAAGTTGGGTCATGAATTGGACACTGCAATTCTAGTAGCAACCAATGACGCTACAATTGCAAAAATGTGTCATCGAACAATTCATATGCTCGACGGCTGTATTGTCGAGCATGTTCCTGCTGTTCTTTTTAAATATCGGAAAACGGCGGAGGCACTCCCGTGGGGAGTTTGATATTTTTACTGCAGTTGGCCAAGAAGCACATTATTCACAATGGGATGCAGTCTCTGTTTACTGTGTTGACTATTGCAATTTCAGGTTCTTTACTCTTCTTTTTTAGAGGCTACGGACTGAATGTACTGGATATAGTAAGAGAATCTACTGTTTGGGATAAAGGAAGTCATCTTGATATTTTTGGGAATAACGTTATTTTAGTTATGAGTACTTTAGTTATCATAATTACAGTAAGCCTGTATCTTCTGCTGCAATATATCATGATAAAGAGTATTGCCAGGCGGCAAAGAGAAATAGAACTGTTCACCATTTTAGGTGCTTCCTCCCGAGAAATTATTAGTGGGTTTCTTTGTGAAGTATGTCTGATTGTTATGGCTGGCTTGATACTGGGAGGAGGATTAGCGCTATGGAGTGGGTCTATCTATCATGACGTAATCGTTCTTCTTTCTCAATTGTTTGAGTTTAATTATCTTGATCCTGTTGACACATCATCTCCGCTGCTGTTGGTCTTAAGTGTTTCAATCGAAATTATTAGTATTTCCATTTTAGCGGCATTAATAGCCGTAAAAAGGGGAGTTAGAAAATCAAGACTAATAGTTCTGAATTGTGAAAGGGGATAAACGGCTGACAAACGTATGTTATTATATTAATCGTCATTAGTTTCCATACCAATTGGTATCACAGAAGTTGTGTGTCATCAAAATGATGAAGGCAATAAAAAGAGAGATTGCTCGCTATTTTAATATAATCTCTGTTGATGTCATTTTTATGGACTATTTGTTGGTGGTACCTAACATACATTTTAAGGGAGAGCGTTAAATGGGTGTCGATTTGAAGACAGATTCACAACTTGTACAGTTTCCACCATCTCTTGAGCCTCAGCTGTATCTGGATCAGATCCAAACCTGGGTCGAGGCAGGAAAAACGTTGGAAATGATTTCAGCAACTCAATTACAGCAAGCGATTGGTGGCAGCTATAAGCATGCTTTGATGGTACTAGAAGAGGTTGAACGTGTTATTCGCCTAAGCTACCAACAAGAAAACAATGATCATGAAAGCAGTAATCATGAAAATAGTGAATTGGTCTTCCCATTTGATGTCATTAATCAGGCGAATAATACGCTTTTTGATACCTGGCGAGTCATGATGGGGCTTGGAACAAAAGCTGAAGAAGATCTTCTTGAACGTTTAGAGGCAGAGAAACAGAAAAAGCATACTAATGATGCTGTTTATTCGGATAAAATTGCGGCGTTAGAAGCGGCTGGCAGAGAAAATGACAATCGTTTGGCGGCCCAAGATGCAGCATGTGATAAAGCTATTAAAGCGAAGCAAGCAGCGCAACGAAGTGTGCGGAAGCAAAAAGCAGATTTAGATAAAAGTATTGAACAAACACAACTGCTAACTACTCAGCTGAATGAGACGGTTACCCTCAATCATCAACTCGAAGAAGCTAATATCGAGTTACAGTCACAAGTGGCTGAATTAGAGAAAGCATTTTCAGATGCAAGGTTAAACGCGAAGAAATCGTTGAGTGAGCTTGAACAGCAAAAACAGCAAGTTGAGTTGTTACATGTACAGCGTGAGGAATTAATTGCCGAGAAAGACAGTTTGCATCAGCGTACGGAAGTGCTGCAACAACAGTTAGAGCAGTCATCGAATTAATTAGAACAATAATTCTTTCTATCCTTTTTAAAAGCGCCTGGCTCACAGGGCGCTTTCTTTTTTTTAGCTCTGATACAATTTTCGGACTCTTTGCTAGCGGGAAAAGTGAAAAAAAGGCCAGTTGCTATGAACTGACCTGGAAGTGATGGGGCCTCAATGTTACTCGTAAGCAATCACCTTTGGGGGAAAGTGATTTCAAAGCTATCTTGGCGACCATCGATTGATGTTTTTTCATGACAAATTTGTTTTTTCATCTGAGTCTATTATTAAGTTAAAATAGGAAGGATAAAACAGAATAAATGAATTAATAAGGTTCCCCTTTTATGACGGGTCAACGACTAAAGCTTCAGTTCCAGCGTCTGTATGATCATTTCTCTGGTTCAGAAAGCGAAACGAACTTACATGATATTTCTGAAGTTCTGTTTTGTACGCGACGAAATGTGCGAATGGTTATTAATAAAATGGTTGATAAGGGGTGGGTTGACTGGCAACCAGCTGTTGGACGAGGGAAACAATCTCGATTGATTTTCCACAGTACAGACAGTGAGTTGCAGTATATGCATGCCAGAAAGCTGGTAGCGGAAGGGAAATTGGAACCCGCTTTGGCTGCTCTGGATAACGATGGCGATAAGCTGGCACAACTGATTCAGGAGCAGCTTGGTGTAACAACCCTGAAAGGTAAGCAAATTGTTCGTATACCTTACTATCGACCTTTCACCAATATGAACCCTTTGCGTCCTTTACGGCGTTCAGAACAGCATTTAGTTCGACAGATTTTCAGCGGTCTCACCCGCATAAATGAGGAAAAAGAGGAAGTCGAAGGTGATCTCGCTCACCATTGGGAATCAATAACCCCTCGTCATTGGCGTTTTTATTTGCGTCCGGCTGTCCGGTTCCATGACGGGAAATTAATGGAAATCAGCGATGTTGTTACGACGTTAGATCAGGTAAAGAAGCACCGATTGTTCAAGCACCTCAAAAGTATCCAATCACCGTTTCCCAATACCATCGATATTCATTTAAGTCGGGACGATGTGCGCTTACCTGATTTGATGGCAAATATATTGGCGATGATCCAGCCTGCGGATTCGCTCCGTCGCAACGATATTGACGTGTATCCGATAGGTACCGGGCCTTACAAAGTCTCGTTTAATGATAAGCAGCGACTTAAGCTTGAAGCATTTGATCAGTACTTTGGTTTTCGTGCGCTGATCGATATGGTTGATATCTGGATTCTGCCAGGCTTTACTGCTTGTTATCTGAAGCCGACGACGGATATCAGTAAACTGGATCCGATGAATGTATCGACCAGACTGAAACTTGATGAAGGTAGTAACTATTTATTGTTTAACCGCGTCACGGGTCTGGCAAATAATGAAGAGTGGCTGGCGTATTTTCATGCACGGTTAACTCCGCTGAATATTTTGCGATTACTGGATCACTCTAAAATAGGTGACTTCCGATTAACTAATGCCTATGGATTACTACCCGGTTGGGCGCACATTTTACCAGCTCCGTCAGTTGACTCGGCACCAGCAAAACGAACCGTGACATTGGCGTACCAACAGGAACATCCGGTTTATCCGCATGTCGCAGCAACGCTAAAGGAAATATTGGCAGAAGATGGTCTGCGTCTTAAAGTTTTAGAGCTCTCGTCATCAGATATTTTGCTTGGGAAACAAGTTGATAAAATTGACATCTGGCTTGGCGGTATGAGCTTAAGCAATTATCGTAGCGATGCTATTTTGCCTTGGATGTATAGTTTTGATCAGTTGTTCAGAGTGATGCCAAAGGAAGAGTTTGAGGATCTGGATCGACAGGTCATGACTTGGCGTGCTGATATTGTAACGCTTTTCCCGGCTGATGAAATTGGCGCTAAACTGGTACAGAGCGGGCAGATATTACCCTTGTTCCATAATTGGTTAGGGGTAGATAGCTCTGGGTCAATTGAAGGAATGGCTTCGAATGCAATGGGCTGGTTTGACTTTAAGTCGGTATGGATGAAGCCAGAGTTGAATGCTTAGACCAGCATCGAGCTAGCCTCGTTTTCCTAGTGTTTATTACCAGTATTGAAAGGATTAGCGGGAGGGTATTATGCCAGTTTTTCGTAATAACGCAGATCAGCAAGAGTACGAGGATAGTGAATTGAGCAACAGAGGAGTACAGTATTCAGTTGTCGGTCTTTGTGGCAGTTTACGCAAAGACTCGATCAATATGAAGCTATTACGAGCGGCACAATCACTTGCGCCAGGTCCCATTAATGTAACTATTTTTCATTTGGATGATATTCCACTCTATAACCAGGATGTTCAGGATGAACACGGGTTCCCGGCAGAGGTCGAAGAGTTGTGTCAACTGATAGAATCCGCGGCAGCAGTACTCATTGTGACACCTGAATATAATTATTCGATACCGGGGGTTTTAAAAAATACGATAGATTGGGTTTCACGTTGGCCAACAACGCCTTTTGATGAAAAATTGGTAGCGATTCTAGGGGCGAGTCCCGGCAGGCTAGGAACAGCTCGTTGCCAATACCACCTGCGTCAATGTTTTGTTTTTCTAAATAGCCAAGTCATTAATCGGCCAGAGGTGATGCTGGGAAATGCTTATGCACTATTTGATGAAAGCGGCAACATTATTGATGAGAAAACCCGTGAATTGGTCGCCAAGCTAATGCGGGAGCTGTATAAAAAAATTGAAAGCGCAGCTAATTAACTCTTTAACAATACACTATTACGCGCTCATAGTTTTCTCCGACATGTTCATATACCAAGTGAAAAATGGGGGGAGACGCTATTCGTCATGTTCGAGATTAATGATGAGAATATTGTCTCTCCGTCTCTAACCGTCAGTGAGGTATTAGTTTGCTTCCCATTTCTGGCTGGTAAACCATTTATCGATAGGTCGCCAGACTACATCTATCATAGACTTGTACCAAGGTGCCTCGGCTATATTCTCGGCAGCAAGGATCGGCTGAACAATAAGAATTTCATCTTGTAGGTACCACTCAACTTTACCTACTTGGGTGCCTTTGGTTACAGGGGCTTCAAGATCGTGATTATAGATAATTTTGTATTCTAAATTTTTTCGCTGTCTGCGAGGTACCGTGATTGTGGCACCATCACCAAGTTCAACACTGACATTAGACGGGGAGCCATACCAGACTTTTAATGGTGATAATTCTTTATGATTAAACTCCGGAGTGAGGTCTTGAAAGAAACGAAATCCCCAGGTAAGTAGTTTTTTACTTTCTGAACGTCTTGCACCAGTACTTTTTGTTCCCATGACTACAGCAATTAAACGCTGGCCATTTTGCTCGGCAGATGAGACCAAACTGTAACCGGCTTGAGTGGTATAACCGGTTTTAATACCATCGACATTGAGGGTAGTATCCCATAAAAGTGCGTTACGGTTGCCTTGTTTTATATCATGGAAGGTGAAGGATTTCTCCTTGAAAAGTGTGTAAATATCAGGTAATTCCCGAATGAAAGTTCGAGAGAGCAAGGCCATGTCATAAGCGCTGGTAAACTGTCCTTCAGAGTCCAAACCGTGAGGATTGGTAAAATAGCTGTCTAGCATGCCAATTTTTTCTGCATGGCGGTTCATCATATCAATGAAGGCGGCTTGGTGACCGGCAACATGTTCGGCCAGTGCGACAGTTGCATCGTTGCCTGAAGAAATGATAACGCCTTTATTCAAATCGTTGACAGAGACCTCATCACCGATATTCAAGAACATTTTTGATGAGCCTGGAAATTTTTTGCCCCAGGCATTTTCACTAACAAGAACGATATCGTCTGAGTTGATATGACCGGCTTTAATTTCTTGGCCCACGACATAACTGGTCATGATTTTAGTCAGGCTGGCTGGCGCGAGTGGTTCACGTTCATTGTCGCTGGCTATGATCTGGCCTGAGTGATAACTCATTAATACCCATGCTTTCGCGGCAATTTCGGGTGGAGCCGGAAGAGGCTGCGCCTGAGCAGGGAAAAACAAGCAGGCAAGAAGTGGTATAACAAATAGAGAGAGAGGCTTATGTGCTGTCATTATTATCATTGCTCTATTTTCCTCAATAGCATATCTATTAGCGCTACTTACAGCTTAGTAAAATCTTGCAGTAGTTAGGATAATTTTGATGTTAAATAGTTTGTTTCAATGACAGTGTTATTGAGGATAGGCAAGGTGGATGTTGTTTTTCCTGCCATGAAGGCAATCAATATTGAACATTGGCGCTTTGAATAATATTGTTTTTTGTTAGGATAATGTTGATGTTACTTTACGCTCTATGGCTATACTTCACGTTAAGTCTTATCAAGAATGTGTATTATTGCAACGGTGATCATTTCTCAAGGAGCTGAGAATAAGCATGAAAATACAACAGGTTATATATACCAGTTTAGGTTTTTTTACTGCTTTCCCGGTATTCGCCTCTGATACCGCACTGGATTTGACCCAATCGACGATAGGTTACGTCTCATTAATACTATTCGTGTTGGCTTATTGCCTGGTGATGGCCGAAGAATTTTTAAATCTTCGTAAATCCAAGCCGGTATTGCTTGCTGCGGGTTTGATTTGGTTAATGATAGGGTATTTCTTCCAGCAGCAAGGGCAAATAGAAGTCGCGAAAAGCGCTTTAGATCATAATTTACTGGAATATGCTAAGTTACTTTTATTCCTGCTTGTTGCGATGACGTATATCAATGCCATGGAAGAGCGTCGTCTGTTCGATGCCCTGCAGGCCTGGATGGTCAGTAAAGGGTTTAACTTCCGAACTTTGTTTTGGTTAACCGGTATTTTATCCTTCTTGATTTCACCTATTGCCGATAACCTGACAACGGCGTTATTGATGTGTGCTGTAGTCATGAAAGTGGGGGGCAGTAACACCAAGTTTATTAATTTAGCTTGCATCAACATTGTCGTCGCCGCCAATGCCGGTGGTGCATTTAGTCCGTTTGGTGATATTACCACGCTAATGGTCTGGCAGTCCGGGATAGTTTCTTTTAGTAGCTTTTTCTCCTTATTTATACCTTCCTTGGTTAATTATTTAGTTCCGGCTTTTATTATGTCGCGATTTGTACCAACAACTCAGCCTGATACCATCAGTGAATATGTTGAGTTAAAACGCGGTGCTCGGCGAATTGTTTTATTATTTCTGCTGACTATTGCAACGGCGGTTGGTTTCCATGGTTTTATTCACTTCCCACCAGTGGTGGGCATGATGATGGGGTTGGCATATTTACAATTTTTCGGTTATTTCCTGCGCAGAACATTACCGGGTTCTCTGGCGAAAAAGAAAGCGATAGCCCTGGCCAATCGTGATGATGCAGCATTGAAGCGGTTAGGTTCAGTTGTTCCTTTTGATGTCTTTAAACGAGTATCTCATGCCGAGTGGGATACCCTGCTGTTCTTTTATGGCGTCGTAATGTGTGTGGGCGGGTTGAGTTTGCTCGGCTATTTAGGCCTGGTTTCTGAAGTGATGTATACCCAATGGAACCCGGTTTGGGCCAATGTCATGGTGGGTATCTTATCTGCAATCGTGGATAACATTCCGGTGATGTTTGCTGTTTTAAGCATGGAACCTGAGATGTCTATTGGTAACTGGTTATTAGTGACGCTATCTGCAGGCGTTGGAGGCAGCTTACTCTCTATTGGCTCTGCAGCTGGCGTGGCACTAATGGGGGCTGCACATGGTAAATACACCTTCTTTGGCCATTTAAAATGGATGCCAGTCATTGCATTAGGATATGCATCCAGTATTGCTATCCATCTGCTTATAAATGGGGCGATGTTTACTGTTTAATTGGTGTCTAAAAGCCATTGAATTCACGCTGAAACCAGCGGTGTTTTAGCTTTTCCTATGTCAGGTTTTAGTAATCAAGCTAAGCTAAAGATGATAGGTGTCAACGGGATAGGCATATGAATAAAGTTGGATTGCTATGCTTAAATACATTACTGCTGCTTAACCCGTTACAAGCGGCGACAGCAATGGATTTAGCAGCTATTTTTCGCATGCCGGTGTTCAAGATTGGTGTGGTAGGTAGTGCTGGTACAGTAGAAGTGTCTGATAATAAATCTTTTTCTGACGTTCCATTCAAATCCAGTGGTTCTATATCGCCTGTCGTCACACTGATACAACCACCAGTATATTTCGGTGAAGATACTCGTTGGGGATACCATACCGAGTTAAATGTTAAGTACTTTAAACTTGATTATGATAACGATGACGCTCGTTATCAGGATGGTGAACTTAAAGGTTATACCGCTGATATTACTCCCGTATTGTTTTACCAGTGGGGTCATAAAGAACTATGTGCCAAGTGCCGAAGTTGGCGAGTTGAAGCGGGAGTCGGGATGAATTATTTGAATTCTGACGGAGAATTAAAACAACCTGATGGAAAAGATATTGAGTTTTCGAGTGTTGGCTTTGGTTTTAATTCGCACATTGGTGCTGTTGTGAATTATCGCCAATGGGAGCTGGGCTTAAGACTGGTCGTCCCGACCCAAATAAATGATGACGATGATGATGCGGATGCAAGGCACGCATTATCATCAGTCAGCCTTGCTTATCGTTTTTAAGAAGGCGCGATTAACGCGCCTTTATTTCTTGTTCGCTAAAGCGCCTGCTTTATCGCGGTTAAGAAGGTATCAATGTCATTGCGAGTGATATCCAGATGAGTGACCAGCCGCATTGGGTTGCCCGTACTGAATAAAATCTCTTGCTCTTTTAGCCGAGAAATAAGACGGTTTTGATCAATGGCCGGATCAACTTTGGCAAAAACCATATTTGTCTGAACAAGTTCTGGTTTGACTGTGAAACCCTCAATGTCTGCTAATTGTTCAGCAAGGTAACGTGCATTGGCATGATCGTCAGCCAATCGGGTTACATTCTCTGTTAATGCCTGTTTGCCTGCTGCGGCGAGAATACCGGCCTGACGCATACCCCCACCCAAAACCTTACGCCAACGGCGGGCTTTAGCAATTAACTCATTGCTACCAAGTAGTAATGAGCCAATAGGTGCCCCAAGGCCTTTTGACAAACAGATGGTCATTGAGTCGAAATGCTTCGCTATTTCAGTAATATCAACCTCTAGAGCGACAGCTGCGTTATAAACGCGAGCACCATCTAAGTGAAGTTTTAAGCCATGTTGTTCTGTAAATTGACGAGCTTGTAGTAGATATGAAAGAGGGAGTACTTTGCCATTAATCGTGTTCTCAATACTGAGCAGAGTTGTACGTGCAAAGTGGGGATCAATAGGTTTGATAGCGGCTTCGAGTTTAACGAATGACAGTGAACCATCTTTGTCATTTTCGATGGGCTGAGGTTGAATAGAGCCGAGTACAGCAGCACCGCCGCCTTCAAATTTATAGTTATGTGCTTGCTGACCACAAAGGTATTCATCACCACGTTCGCAATGGGACATTAGTGCGAGTAAGTTTGCCTGTGTACCAGAGCTACAGAAAATCGCCGCTTCAAATCCATGACGTTCAGCGGACCATTGTTCTAAATCATTGACGGTTGGGTCATCCCCATACACATCATCCCCAACGGAAGCAACAGCCATTGCTTGCTGCATAGACGGCGTCGGGCGGGTTACGGTATCAGAGCGAAAATCTATCATTGTTATTTTAGTCCCCAGCTGTACTTATAATATACCCGAACCACTATATCACCACGCTCTCATACCGGGAACAGGATGTTTGAAACACAAGGTACGGTGGTAGGCGATATTGTTAAGTGAGTAAAAGTTGTCTCACTTTAAAGAAACACGTTCCATCTATTGGCTTTTACTATATGGAGTAGAGTGCTATTGACTAAACTGATAGTAAGGGATGTAAATCGGAGGGACAGATTATGTTAGCTGAATATCGGCAATTTACTTTACCCGGAAGAGCTCATCTTCATGCTAACGTTAAAGTGATCCCGACTGGTGAGTTGGAAGTTTGTATTAAGGAAAAACATGATGAGTTGCACGCTGATTTTGATGAGTTGTGCTTCTATTCATACGGAAATAACACGGAGTTGATATGCAAAGAGCATGCTGGTCAGGATAAGGTACGTTGGCATATAGATTTAGCGAACGAAGATGCCAGAGAGCTGGCGAAACTGATCGAGTCAGCCGAAGAAGAGTTTGAAACACTGATGCGTGATTTGTGAAAAATATGTCGGCTGGCAAACGGCAGATAATATAAACCCTACTTAGTATGTAGGGTTTATTTTTGCACCCTAAACCAGAAATTGTGTTGTCAGAGCGCTACACGGCAAAAGAGTATTTGATGGAACGCTTAAGAGAATTGGGCGTTATCTGATTTTCTAAGGAGAAGGCAGCTTTTTTGCTGCCTTCTCCTTCATTACACATTATGATTGGCGGAAGTTTTACTGCACAACCTCACCACTTTCGATAACGGTTTTTTGTACTTTATCTGAAATAGCCAGCAAGCTCAAACCGGTATCAAGCCTTTCGTAAAGCCCAAAGCATCCAGGTCGCTAAAATGGCACTGCATAACGGCAAAGCAATCCAAACGCCATTGACGCCGAATGATTTTGCTAATACAAAAATGAACAAAGTGATAAAGATCAGTTTGCCACCAGTTAGAATCGATGCCTCTTTAGCCTGGTTTACAGATTGGAAATACGTTGCGCCAACTAACAGCATACCTTCCATGGGTAGGCCCCAAAAATAGCGTTGCATACCGTTAATCGCTTCGGGCTGAAGTGTCGGATTATCACCGGCAAACAGATAGACGATCCACTCGGGGAAGCCATACAGAATAAACAGGCCAAAAGCGGCCACGATCAGTGTGGTCGCAAATGCAATATTACGTACCTTGATAACGCGATCTTTCAGTCCGGCCCCCGTGTTGTAGCTGGTGATAGGCTGAATACCTAGCGCAATACCTTCGAAAACAAGATAAAAGAAGGCTTCGGTATAACTGACAATACTGTATGCCGCGACGTGAATGGCACTGCCTACCCATAGGAAGGCTTTGTTGTGCAGAATAAGTACGACAGACAGGTACAGGTACATAAGCAAGCTTGAGGTGCCGAGGCGTAATATTTGGGTAACGGTGTTCCACTTTAATTTCAGGCTGTCCCAGCCAAACCGAAGGGTGCTTTTATCGCTAAAGAAATGCTGCAGGCAGAGCAGGCAAGTCGCAGCTTGAGACAGCATAGTGGCGATGGCAGCCCCTGTCAGTTCATAAGGGAAGACAACAATCAGCAACCAATCAAGGACGATGTTGAGGAGCCCGCCAAAAATCATGATCAGGGTCACGCGATTTGGCTGGCCATCATTTCGAAGCAGAGATGAAAAAGCCATAGAGATGATCGGAAAAGCGCCTAATAAGAAATACCAAAAAAGGTAATCGGAGGCCATTTCCAAAATCTCGCCTTCTGCGCCAATCCACAGCAAGATATCGCGGCCGAATAAGATACCGGCACTGCAAAAAACGACGGAGGCGATCAGACATAATGTCAGTGCATTGCCGACAATTTCCCTGGCCTGATCGGTTTTCTCTTCGCCTAGTTTGATAGAGACTAACGCCGAAGCGCCCATGCCCAACATGGCACCGATGGCGTATAGAATTGAACCGATCGGGTAGCCAAGGATGATACCGGCAAGTCCTTTTTCGCCTAAGACATGGCCAACGAACATACCATCAATAGCGACATATACCCCAGTGACTAACATTGCGGCGATGGTTGGCAACGTATAACGCCAGAACAGGCGGAAGATAGAATCATCACGTAATGACAAAAATTGGGAAGAGCTGGATGCTGGCATAGTGATCATCTTAAATCAGGTTTGAGGGGCGAAAATTAAGATTGGCGGCGAGGTTGTAATTTTGCTTTCCCCCGAATTCAAAATTGTCAAAAATTTGATTAAAGCTTTTCTAAATAAGGCCAATAATCATCTTCACATCTTCACATCTTCATTAGACATTGACAAGTATAAACTCGGCATCATACTGTTGTTGCATACAGCGTCAAGGGCGGAAATGGCACTACCTTTACCGTGCCATCAATAAACAAGGCGAGACACTGGATTTCTATTTCTCTCACAAACGTAATAAAGAAGCCGCGTATCAGTTTCTTAGGCGCTGCCTGAGGCGACATCTCTAAACCCATAAATCCAGTTACTTAGAATATTGAGCGGAGTCTACTGTAATAATTGCATATAATCATCAGCCATTGGCTTCATTTCGAGATAAGATTGATACGTGAAGTAAGTCAATACAGTGAGCCCTATCGTCACGACTATTTTTCCATCTCAACGTTACGTACGGACTCACCCAATGCTTGTTTACGTAATTCAGTGGCACGTCGTGTTGATACTGGCTCGTCACGGTCTACTGACAGCAGTGGATTAACTTTTACCTGATAACTAGTTTCGCCTTCAAAGGCTTTCAGGCGAAGTTCATTCGCATAGCGATTGCTGACGTTGTCATCATGGTGATTGTATTGAGCTGCTGAAGCGCCAAAAGAGATTAGGCCCAATAGAGTTACTGTAAGTACAGAATTTTTCATGTTTATCYCCACTATCTTAATGTTAAATATTTTTGCAGTGTTGAAAACTTGTCATTCCCTCTTAGGAGTAATCCCTTTACCTTTACGGTTCAGACTTCGTTTCGATTTATACAAATAGTAAAGTGTGACGTGCTTCAAAAAAAGCGGGAAAAATAGAGCAAGTTAGTCAGAAAATTTGTTGATATCAAAAAGGCCGCCAAGTGGCGACCTTTCATTGTTTGGCTGTGATGTTGAGTGTATGCCAAGCGACAGGTATAAAAAATGCCGGCCATAGCCAGCATTGTTTCAGAAGATAAGTCTTCTAATTATAAAGCAACTACGTTCGCTGCTTGAGGGCCTTTTTGGCCTTGCTCTAGGTCAAAAGAAACTTTTTGGCCTTCAGCTAGTGTCTTAAAACCTTCAGAAGCGATAGCTCGGAAATGAACGAATACGTCAGCACCGCCGTTATCCTGAGTGATAAAACCAAAACCTTTATCTTC
>NZ_JAKJSP010000113.1:0-1228 GCF_050337085.1 Photobacterium sagamiensis
GTTGGTTAGAGCACATCACTCATAATGATGGGGTCACAGGTTCGAATCCCGTCGTAGCCACCATCTTCACTCTCTTAGAGTTGAAGCATCGCAAGATGTAAAAATACCAGATGCGGAAGTGGCGGAATTGGTAGACGCACCAGATTTAGGTTCTGGCGCCGCAAGGTGTGAGAGTTCAAGTCTCTCCTTCCGCACCATTCTCTTTGCGAAGAGAATTGTTCTTAAGTGAATCTTTTGAACAAACATTGTAGGGCTATCGCCAAGCGGTAAGGCAGCGGCTTTTGATGCCGCCATCCCCTGGTTCGAATCCAGGTAGCCCTGCCACATTTWATTATGTGGCTTAATTGCTTTSTTTTTTAAGTAGCAAATAGTTAAGCGGCATAAATAAAATGGCTACGTAGCTCAGTTGGTTAGAGCACATCACTCATAATGATGGGGTCACAGGTTCGAATCCCGTCGTAGCCACCATCTTCTTTCCTTATGGAAATGAAGTATGGTAAAGTAAAGTTACATATGCGGTGGTGGCGGAATTGGTAGACGCGCTAGCTTCAGGTGCTAGTGTCCGAAAGGATGTGAGGGTTCAAGTCCCTCCCTCCGCACCAGATTTGTGTTAATGCCTTTACGGTGTTGACCCAAAAAGCTGACTTAAGTTGAAAGACTTAATAAGCGAGACAGTATAAATACGCGGAAGTGGCGGAATTGGTAGACGCACCAGATTTAGGTTCTGGCGCCGCAAGGTGTGAGAGTTCAAGTCTCTCCTTCCGCACCATTTATACTTGTGACTATGAATTTTCATAGTGAAATACAGATCAAGCTTACCAGTTCTTTGATTTGTACAATAAGCTCCAGAGAAATACTCATTCGATTTATTCGATTGAGACAATATGCGGAAGTGGCGGAATTGGTAGACGCACCAGATTTAGGTTCTGGCGCCGCAAGGTGTGAGAGTTCAAGTCTCTCCTTCCGCACCATTCTCTCTGTGACTTATTTTTTTATCTCTCAAGATAAAACCTGTAGGGCTATCGCCAAGCGGTAAGGCAGCGGCTTTTGATGCCGCCATCCCCTGGTTCGAATCCAGGTAGCCCTGCCATATTTTACTTTGCGTTCTGACTGATTTTAGTTGAGTACGATAAGTATGCGGAAGTGGCGGAATTGGTAGACGCACCAGATTTAGGTTCTGGCGCCGCAAGGTGTGAGAGTTCAAGTCTCTCCTTCCGCACCATTCTCT
>NZ_JAKJSP010000114.1:0-1206 GCF_050337085.1 Photobacterium sagamiensis
GCTGAGTGTTTCTGATATCAGGCACTCTTTTGAATTGAAATACCGGTAAATGGTCGCTTTAGAAAACCCTGTTTCCGCAGTGAGCTCATCCACGCTGGTTCCTTGATAACCATTTCTAATGCAGAGATCTGCCGTCACTTCAATTATCTTTAATCTCTTCTCTTCTTTCTTGCTCATCTTCAATCCCCCAACAAAAGCTCAACAACCTAAAAATAAACTAAACTGTTTCGTATTAAAAGTCTTGACTTATTATTTCTGTGAGCTAATCTCTATTACAAGCAAAACGAAACGAAACAGTTTAGTTCATTCGCGGGAGTTATAATATGTCTATTAAAACAATTGCACTATCTACATTCTTGTTGGTTTCAGCCTCTACTGTGATGGCCGCACAAGGATATGATCATGATGATAATGTCAGCGATCGCTATGCGAATGAACTTCGCCTGAAAGCCTTTGCAGGTGAGCCTGCTTATCAGGTAAAAGTTAATCCACAGCTGTCAGTAGACCGTGACGAGTCAGTATCAACACTGCGTGCCACTGAATTACGTAAGCAAGCATTGGGTGAGCCCGTGCATAACGTTGAGCCATTCGTACAACGTGATCGTGATGAGCAGATATCAACACAGCATGCCACGGAGTTACGCTTAAAAGCCTTTGAAGATAATTCCTTTGCTATGACGCAAGTAGGTAAAACAGGTGGCTATGATTTCTCTTATGACTCTGTAATCGATGATGCTAAAGGTCACTATCGCAATCACCGCTGATTTTCAAAGAACAGAGTTTGAAGGTCGCCACTTGGCGGCCTTTTACGTTACAGGGTAATTAATTATGGTTACCTATAATGTATGGCCTAGCGCTCGTTATCCCCATCTTTTACCTAGTCTAACCACCGAATCTGTGGGTAAATAAATGACCTATTTACCATAATGAGCATTTACCGCGCCAGGTAGAAAGGTCGTCTCTGCCAGCCTTTCCGAAGTCGGTCTGAAAATTAAGCTGTACAAAAAACGTACAGCTGTTATTATCTCACTCGCTCTGTTGTTCAGAGAGTTATTAAATGCAACATCAAGTACAAGTTAAACCTTCAGCTACATCTACGTTATCGTTTTGTACCTCAGTGTTTCCCTTATATTTACCGTAACATTAAATAATTCAACCGCTTAGCACGTCGCATTCTGGCGATTTATTTATTAATTTTTATAAGGG
>NZ_JAKJSP010000116.1:0-1154 GCF_050337085.1 Photobacterium sagamiensis
AGCTGAAGCGGGAAATCCGGATGCAATGTACTGGCTGGGTCGTTCATTAGAATTTCAGGATTTTCAAAAGGGTTTAACCGCCGGAGAATGGTTCTATAAATCAGCTGAGTTAGGTAACCCATGGGCGATGACCTCACTTAGGGATAAAACGAATTGTGAATTCTTTGGTTGGCCATGTAAAAGAACAAACTGGAGTGAAAAGCGATTAGAGATCTGGCGTGATATGGCTGCAAAAGGTGATGGACTCGCCGAATATGCTCTGGCAACTTATGATTTAGGTTGGAAAGGATATATTCCATTTGTTAGAAAGAATGAAAAAATTCGTCGATTAACTAAAGCATTAGAAATGGGGGAAGGAACTGCCGCAATAAAGTTAAATGGACTATTACTTGGGAATCATGGTTATGATACAGCACCTAAAAATATAAGAGAAGAATGTGCGAAAATTTTATCTATTGCTGCTGAAAATGGTTACGCACGCGCGATGACAGCTGTTGCTAGTTATTCGGATATTATTGGCTACGAAGCAACAAAAAATTGGTTATATAAATCTCTAGAACTCGGCTATCCGGTTGCAGCATTTTCATTAGCAAATATTTATGATGAAGGAGGTAATGGTTTAGAGAAAGACAGTGAACAAGCATATTATTATGCAGTTATTAGTACAAGGGTAGGTGACCTGTATGGAAGTAGCTTATCTTTTGCTTTAGAGAGTGGTGGGATTGGTGGCGATTTAACAAAAGAAAAAAAACGGAATTAGATAAAAAAGCAGACGAATGGTTTGCAACCCACACTATTAATTATTTTTACAACGAAGTTAATTTGTTTTAAGCCATGATGAAAGCCTTCTTAACACAACTAACACATGCCATATTGATCAATGTAGTTCTCTGCAGCTACAGCCATGCCAGTTTTGAACAGGGTATGGAATATGTGCAGCAAGCCCACTGGCATGATGCCGAGCAAGAACTTAGACCAGAAGCTGAAGCGGGAAATCCGGATGCAATGTACTGGCTGGGTCGTTCATTAGAATTTCAGGATTTTCAAAAGGGTTTAACCGCCGGAGAATGGTTCTATAAATCAGCTGAGTTAGGTAACCCATGGGCGATGACCTCACTTAGGGATAAAACGAATTGTGAATTCTTTGGTTGGCC
>NZ_JAKJSP010000117.1:0-1124 GCF_050337085.1 Photobacterium sagamiensis
AAGAAGGACGTTAAACTCACCATTGATGATATCAAAGACGGCAAAGCCTACCAGGCAAAGGAGATCACCTTTGTTTTGAATGAGCTGGTTGCTATCCACTCAATGTATCTGCAGAAGAATTTCACCCGTATTGACCATAAAATCGGTGGTAAGTTATCACCAAAGGCCGAGAAGCTTTACTCTACCCTCAAGATGGAGAGTAAGATCACACCACTGGAGCCTGGGCTTACAATTCAAAACCGAGGTACTGAAACGTTTGTCAAAGTCGGTGATCTTGACTACTGGAATACGTACTTTGATGTTAGCCACAAGACCATTAGGCGTCTGATTGATTCATTCCGTGTCCACAAAGAGATCACCGAAAAGACTGAACTATGTGTTCATATTGAAGGTATTACGCTAGGTAAAGGGAAAAAGTACGATGCCTTAAGGGTCATCTACTTTGAGCAGACGAATATAAACTATGAAGCCCTGGCGAACAATGTCAAAGAAGCCGTCAAGCCGACTCGTAAGCTCAAGCGTCGTCCACCTAAAGTGCCGGTAGGCTCCCATCGCGAAGGTGAGTGGGCTCGGGAGAACATCAAGATCCTTTCAAACTTTGAGTTGGAGTTGAAACGTGTGGGAAGAAAGTTACCAGCAGAAGATGTCAAACGCATGAAGCGTTACCATACCATCATCGGCCAGACCTATACCTCACTTTCTTAGTTCCAGCCTCTCACTGCTCACTACAAGCTTCTGGAGGGTATTCTATTCAATAAGTACCTTTCAAATAGCCCCTACTGACAGTAAATATAGGGGCTGCATCTTGGCTGTTAGTTCAGTTCGATGTTCCTATACCTAGAACACTTCAGTTTTCGTCGGCCAATGACAGTAAAAGTAGGTACAACACCATAGGTGGTGGCCGGTACTGGTGTCGCTATACCTAGAAACGTACAGTTTTCATCAGCCAGTGACAGTAAAAATAGGTACTACACCATAGGTGGTGGCCGGTACTGGTGTCGCTATACCTAGAAACGTACAGTTTTCATCGGCCAGTGACAGTAAAAATAGGTACTACACCATAGGTGGTGGCCGGTACTGATGCTGCTATACCTAAAACACTGCAGTTTTCATCGGCCAGTAAC
>NZ_JAKJSP010000118.1:0-1070 GCF_050337085.1 Photobacterium sagamiensis
TACGCTTAGTCACTTAACCATACAACCCCAAGAGGTTTCGTATGGCAACAACCAAGGTTTCTCTCTTAAAAGAGAGGATTTGTTTTCGCCGGACTCTTACACAAGACACTTGAATGTGTTTGTTTTGAGAACTCGTTTTTTATCCCTTCTTTAAATAAGAAGTCATAAAAAACATTTGTAATTGAATTCGAAAATTCAATTTACTAGTCAGCTTTCCAGATTGTTAAAGAGCATGTGTTTCATTATCTCCAAAGAGATAGAAGATCCACTTTCTAAAGACTTTCAGCGACACAAAATCGACCCAACAGCAGTATTTCGCTATTGAATCTGCTTTTGTGCAGAAAATATTTAGAGAGTGGTGGAGCTATGCGGGATCGAACCGCWGACCTCTWCGCTGCCAGCGWAGCGCTCTCCCAGCTGAGCTATAGCCCCATCGTAATGGATTCTTTCCGAAGAAAGGCTTTTTCTTTAGGCAAGGCATAGTATTTCGACGTTTAGTTCGCTAAACGAGAAATGCTATAACACAGCATAAAGGAAAAGTGGTGGGCGATACCGGGCTCGAACCAGTGACCCCCTCCTTGTAAGGGAGGTGCTCTCCCAACTGAGCTAATCGCCCTCCGATGTTTTACATCCTCGAAGAGAAGATGGTGGGTCGTGCAGGATTCGAACCTGCGACCAATTGATTAAAAGTCAACTGCTCTACCAACTGAGCTAACGACCCTTTGTTCTTCTCAGAGAATAGTTTCTAAAAGAAGTGGCGTCCCGTAGGGGAGTCGAACCCCTGTTACCGCCGTGAAAGGGCGGTGTCCTAGGCCTCTAGACGAACGGGACTTAGTTTTCTATTCAAGTTGTTGGGCAACTTGAATGCTCTCTACATTTTAACCAGGCAATCTGTGTGGACACTGCATAAAACAGTAAGTCTTTAGGTAAGGAGGTGATCCAGCCCCAGGTTCCCCTAGGGCTACCTTGTTACGACTTCACCCCAGTCATGAACCACACCGTGGTAAACGCCCTCCCCTTTCTCCTAGAAGATCGGGGTTAAGCTATCTACTTCTGGTGCAGCCCACTCC
>NZ_JAKJSP010000119.1:0-1002 GCF_050337085.1 Photobacterium sagamiensis
TCCCTGATACTATAAGTATCCTAAAGGGTTGTTGAAGACTACGACGTAGATAGGCAGGGTGTGTAAGTGCTGCGAGGCATTGAGCTAACCTGTACTAATTGCCCGTGAGGCTTAACCATACAACACCCAAGGGGTTTTAACTGGACTCCATAAGCACTTGAATGGTGTTTGAGAACGATTTGCACGCTAGTTAGTTTTTCCAAGATTGCTATTTTCGGCTTTGGCCGGGAATAAACAAGAATTTGTCTGGCGACCATAGCGCTGTGGCCCCACCTGATCCCATGCCGAACTCAGAAGTGAAACGCAGTAGCGCCGATGGTAGTGTGGGGTCTCCCCATGTGAGAGTAGGTCATCGCCAGGCGCCAAATTGAAAAGCCCGCTGTWCTCAGYGGGCTATTTCTTCGCTCTTCCGGTTGGGATGTGAGCGGAGTCAATATAAGGTTTTTACTTTTTAGCCAGACAGTTAAAAAGGCGAGAATTTTATCTTGACTTGAATGTCAGACAGCGTATTATACGCGGCCTGACTTGCTAAAGYGTTTAACGCCAAGGCATTGAAAGTCAACGTTCTTTAACAATTTGACCATGCAATCTGTGTGGGCACTCGTGAAATGATTCGTCGAAAGATTTATCAATGAACTGAGTGACCTTAATCATCGCAAGATGACACAGTCAATTTATGCTTCATTACTTCTTTTAGAAGTAACGAAACAAGAAAATCAGTAAAAATCATTGAGCCGTATCGAAAGATACAACAAAACTTTAATTGAAGAGTTTGATCATGGCTCAGATTGAACGCTGGCGGCAGGCCTAACACATGCAAGTCGAGCGGTAACAGGAAGAAGCTTGCTTCTTTGCTGACGAGCGGCGGACGGGTGAGTAATGCCTGGGAATATGCCTTGATGTGGGGGATAACTATTGGAAACGATAGCTAATACCGCATAATGTCCTTGTTCATTACGAACAGGGACCAAAGAGGGGGACCTTCGGGCCTCTCGCGTCAAG
>NZ_JAKJSP010000120.1:0-985 GCF_050337085.1 Photobacterium sagamiensis
ATGTATTCACGTAGCGATACTGGCTTATGCCAGTGGGTTTCCCCATTCGGAAATCGCAGACTCAAGTGGCTTTTACTGCCTAATCTACGCTTATCGCAAGTTAATACGTCCTTCATCGCCTCTGACTGCCAAGGCATCCACCGTGTACGCTTAGTCACTTAACCATACAACCCCAAGAGGTTTCGTATGGCAACAACCAAGGTTTCTCTCTTAAAAGAGAGGATTTGTTTTCGCCGGACTCTTACACAAGACACTTGAATGTGTTTGTTTTGAGAACTCGTATTTTCTTTCGAAAATACATTTGTAACCTAATTCTAAGAATTAGATTTACTAGTCAGCTTTCCAGATTGTTAAAGAGCATGTGTTTCTATTTAAAGATCCACTTTCTAAAGACTTTCAGCGACACGAAAACGACCCAATAACAAAAGTTGCTATTGAATCTGCGTATCCGTGCAGAAAATGTTTAGAAAGTGGTGGGCGATACCGGGCTCGAACCAGTGACCCCCTCCTTGTAAGGGAGGTGCTCTCCCAACTGAGCTAATCGCCCACGATAGTTTTAATTCCTTCGCGAGAAAGAATGGTGGGTCGTGCAGGATTCGAACCTGCGACCAATTGATTAAAAGTCAACTGCTCTACCAACTGAGCTAACGACCCATACTTCTTTAAAAGAAGTGGCGTCCCGTAGGGGAGTCGAACCCCTGTTACCGCCGTGAAAGGGCGGTGTCCTAGGCCTCTAGACGAACGGGACTAAGYTTTCTTGCTAACGTTGTTGGGCAACGCTAGCGCTCTTTTACATTTCGACCAAGCAATCTGTGTGGACACTGCATAAAACAAACAGTCTTTAGGTAAGGAGGTGATCCAGCCCCAGGTTCCCCTAGGGCTACCTTGTTACGACTTCACCCCAGTCATGAACCACACCGTGGTAAACGCCCTCCCGAAGGTTAAGCTATCTACTTCTGGTGCAGCCCACTCCCATGGTGTGACG
>NZ_JAKJSP010000121.1:0-953 GCF_050337085.1 Photobacterium sagamiensis
GAATGTCACGGTGAATACGTTCCCGGGCCTTGTACACACCGCCCGTCACACCATGGGAGTGGGCTGCACCAGAAGTAGATAGCTTAACCCCGATCTTCTAGGAGAAAGGGGAGGGCGTTTACCACGGTGTGGTTCATGACTGGGGTGAAGTCGTAACAAGGTAGCCCTAGGGGAACCTGGGGCTGGATCACCTCCTTACCTAAAGACTTACTGTTTTATGCAGTGTCCACACAGATTGCTTGGTCGAAATGTAAAAGAACACGATGTTACCCAATAACATCGAAAACTTAGTCCCGTTCGTCTAGAGGCCTAGGACACCGCCCTTTCACGGCGGTAACAGGGGTTCGACTCCCCTACGGGACGCCAAGGGTCGTTAGCTCAGTTGGTAGAGCAGTTGACTTTTAATCAATTGGTCGCAGGTTCGAATCCTGCACGACCCACCATCTTCTCTTCGAGGATGTAAAACATCGGAGGGCGATTAGCTCAGTTGGGAGAGCACCTCCCTTACAAGGAGGGGGTCACTGGTTCGAGCCCGGTATCGCCCACCACTTTMTAAATACATTCGTTTGAGTGTGATTAGAAAGTGGATCTTTAAGTAGAAACACAATGTTCTTTAACAATCTGGAAAGCTGACTAGTAAATTGAATTTTCGAATTCAATTACAAATGTTTTTTATCTAACGATAAAAAACGAGTTCTCAAAACAAACACATTCAAGTGTCTTGTGTAGAGTCCGGCGAAAACAAATCCTCTCTTTTAAGAGAGAAACCTTGGTTGTTGCCATACGAAACCTCTTGGGGTTGTATGGTTAAGTGACTAAGCGTACACGGTGGATGCCTTGGCAGTCAGAGGCGATGAAGGACGTATTAACTTGCGATAAGCGTAGATTAGGCAGTAAAAGCCACTTGAGTCTGCGATTTCCGAATGGGGAAACCCACTGGCATAAGCCAGTAT
>NZ_JAKJSP010000024.1:0-145516 GCF_050337085.1 Photobacterium sagamiensis
GGTGGTAGTGGTTACTCATTACTGAGTAGGCACAAATATCAATGCAATAGATACTGCTGAGTTGTTTGATCTTCGCTTCAATCCACTCGCGACGGTGTTCAAAAGACGTTTCTGTTGCTTCATCGTAGCCACAGAGAAAGGTGCGCCGCACACAGCGTGAAACACAGTGGTAATAGGGTGTTGATTCCAGGCAAATCTGTTGTTTTCTGGCGGTGGTCATCAGTCACTCCTCGCTGGTTGAATAATGACCATAGCTTATGAATTGGGTTTGAAAAGGGGCTGAGGATCAGATTGGGATAAGTATTGTGGTACGGTGAAATTAACAGAATTGATGGTTTCTTAAGTGTGCCTGTCCTATATACAACGCTTGAAAGCCTTTGAAGGTAGCTCCTTTGCTATGACGCAAGTTGGTCAAACCGGTGGCTATGATTTCTCCTCAGGCTCTGTAACCGGTGGTATTGGCAGTCATTATCGCAATCACCGCTGATCTTCAGGGAGCGGGGTTTTAATGTTCAGAGGCAGTTTCAGGATAACAGGCACAAAAAAGCCGCTTAATAAGCAGCTTTTTTGTATTTGGCTCCCTCTGCTGGACTTGAACCAGCGACATACGGATTAACAGTCCGGCGTTCTACCAACTGAACTAAGAGGGAATTATTTGGAGCGGGCAGCGGGAATCGAACCCGCATCATCAGCTTGGAAGGCTGAGGTAATAGCCATTATACGATGCCCGCATAATAAATGGTGCCGACTACCGGAGTCGAACTGGTGACCTACTGATTACAAGTCAGTTGCTCTACCTACTGAGCTAAGTCGGCACACTTTATCTTTTTGTATTCACGCTTACGCCTAAATACGAATTTGGCGGAGAGATAGGGATTTGAACCCTAGATACGCTACAAACGTATGCCGGTTTTCAAGACCGGTGCTTTCAACCACTCAGCCATCTCTCCGAAGGCCGATAATAGTAGGGAACACCGATGGTAATGTAAAGATCAACCAAACTAATCGGTTAATATATAAGCGTATTTGACGCGATAGGCATAGACCGAACCAAATTTTGAGAGTGAGATCATAAATTGTTGGGGGTGGTATGAGGTATGTTTCACATGAGGATTTATAGTTCCAACTAATTTGCCCCTTTCCCCTTTTGAATGGGGCTTTTTTTTGCCTGATCAAACCTAAGTTACTGCGTAACAAATAGACCATTTAACGTAACGCGCATTTACCGCACCACAACGGAACGGAAATGGAACGGAAAGGTCGTCTCTGCCAGCCTTTCCGAAGACGGTCTGAAAATTAAGCTGTACAAAAAGTGTACAGCTGTTATTATCTCGCTCGCTCTGTTGTTCAGAGAGTTATTAAATGCAACATCAAGTACAAGTTAAACCTTCAGCTACATCTACGTTATCGTTTTGTACCTCAGTGTTTCCCTTATATTTACCGTAACATTAAATAATTCAACCGCTTAGCACGTCGCATTCTGGCGATTTATTTATTAWTTTTTATAAGGGRCAGCATATGTCTAATTCAAGTACTGGTATCGTAAAATGGTTCAACGAAGATAAAGGCTTTGGTTTTATCACTCAGGATAACGGCGGCGCTGACGTATTCGTTCATTTCCGMGCTATYGCTTCTGAAGGTTTTAAAACTCTAGCTGAAGGTCAAAAAGTTTCTTTTGACCTAGAGCAAGGCCAAAAAGGCCCTCAAGCAGCGAAYGTAGTTGCTTTATAATTARAAGACTTATCTTCTGAAAAAATGCTGGCTATGGCCGGCATTTTTTATATCTGTCGTTTAAGCATTAGTTCGGTACCCAATCAACATAACAGGCAAACAATGAATCACCGAAAGGTCGCCTCATGGCGGCCTTTCTTGTATCTATTCGAGAGTGATGTTCTTGTCACGGCGTCACGTTTTYCRGTCACCCRTAAGCCGTGGCCTAGTAGTGGTTACCCACCATTTCTGTGGATGTCGTGACATTTCTGGCAGAGCAACAGAGTGCTTATTTGYGTGACAAATGTCGCATATCCAGCACTCTTAACWGCAYTGTAASTGAAATWGGCTATATTTAATTCAGACTATTTTTAAATAGTTCTTTATATAAATTCTTCTACTATTTTTATTCTCAGGCTTACCCAGAGTGAAGGAGTCTATACTGCTACAGTTTTTATTCTCAGACTTACCCAGAGTAAAGGAGTCTATACTGCTACAGTTTTTTTTCTCAGGCTTACCCAGAGTAAAGGAGTCTATATAAGAGAGGCCGCCATTGGCGGCCTTTTTACGTTACAGGGTTATGATTTTGGTCACCTATAACATTGGCTGACAGGCCAACGAACCACAGCACATACGCGATGGGATTGTAAATACCATATTGTATTTATTCCCAAGGAAAGACAGAAAGTGATATTTGGTGCGATTAGAAAGCACCTTGGTGATGTCTTTCATGAATTAGCACTACGGCAAGGGATAGTTATCGAAGAGGCTCACTCGCGAGAAATGAAAATTTTTCGGGCCTCTTAGTCGCCACCACCAGAGGCTTATCAATTCGCTTGAATTGAAAAGAGTGCATCCTCAATAGATTCACTTCTGCATAAAGGGCACTTTCCTGGCTTCTTCAGACGCTCCCGCTTCTTAAAGACAAATCCACATTTTTTACATTGGTAAGGGGTGATAACCAGTTTCCTGTTATCCCTGTGAATTGTTTTTAAAATATACTCGAGGTTATCATAAACCTCTTTTTCCGAGATTTTAGCGGCAGTCGAAATCTCTTTGGCGGTGCAGGAACGTTCAGACAGCAAAGTTGTTATTTCCTTTCGTGTTGTCTCCTGTCTTTCAATGGGGATAAATAGAATTTTATCTTTATGCTTCATGACCATGCTCCTACTAAGGCTAATGAAAGTGTAGGTCAAAATGTCATTGCTTATCTTTCTTGTTCCAAATCACCAAATCACCAAATCACATTCTTTCATCTGCAGTCTTATATGCATCAAGTGGAATTCTTTGCTATAGATATAAAAGAGATGGCTGGAAAGACAAGATGGAAGTGCAAAGGTTATTGCTGTTACCTAAGGGCGGTAGTGTGTTTTAAATGAGGTGAAAATGGAAGTCATTAAACAAGCATTTATGCAGGAATACTTGTCCCAAGTCAGAAGTTTATATTCATCATTTGCTGATAGTTTGCTACTTGCACGTGGTAATTTAGCCGACATCGCTTTGGCTAAAAGAAAGCTAGAGTTAGGGCTAAATAAAGCAAGAAAGACATATTTGATGGCCATCGATGTGGTCTCGTCGATGGCTATTGAAGATATTATTGAAGATATTATTAATGAGAATGAGCTAGCATTGCCCACAGAAATTGAAGACATAGACCCAAAAATTAGATGCGTTCGCTGTGGTGAAAGATATGATCCAAAGGTTGGTCATTGCCCATGTGGAAGCTACTAGTATTCGATAAAGGTTGAATTGCGGCTAGCAAGGTCATCAAGGTAAAGTAAGGTGGTAGTAGCGCACACCTTATTACAGGTGTATGCCACTGGGAGGTTCAATGCATTTAGTCATGTTCGATATTGATGGGACACTTATCCAATCTTGTGAGTTAGATGCAATTTGTTTTTCTGACGCAGTAAATAGTATTGTAGGTATCGAAATTAAGAATAATTTATCTGATTACACAAATATCACTGTCTCGGGAATACTGGATGAGTTTATTGCGCAAGTAGGTTTAATGAACCAACGTGATGAAATTCATCATCGAGTTAAAGATGAATTTGTACGTAGAGTTAACTTAGAACTAAAAGTCACGCCTGTTCGTGAAATTGAAGGTGCTATATCATTCCTTAATCAGCTCAAATCTCGTCAAGATGTTGAAGTTTCAATAGCAACTGGCGGTTGGGAAGATAGTGCCCAATTGAAGTTGAAATCAGCAGGATTCGATATATCAGGTATCGCTTTTGCGTCGGCTTCAGATCACTTTCAACGAACAAAAATAATGCAAGTTTCTGAGTCTCGTTGTAAGTGCAAAAATTTCATATCAAAAACGTACTTTGGTGATGGAGTATGGGACAAGAAAGCTTGTATTGATCTTGCTTATAACTTTGTCTTAGTTGGTGAACGATTAGAACATAGTAAGCAGATTGATAATTTCTTAATACATCCTCAAATTATGTCACATATTGGAATATAACGATGAATCAAGGTGATGCGTTACACTCGGTAGTTTTATCTTGAATTAGGCTTTGTAATTACAGTGTTCAAATTAAGTTTGGTGGCCTCTCTGGTGATATCAAACATATCCAATTCAGTAGATTAGGTGATTAATCCGAATGAATAATATCTTTATCATTGAAGGAGATTTAACGAAAGCGAATGTCGATGCAATCGTAAATGCCGCTAATCCAATAATGATGGGAGGAGGCGGTGTTGATAGAGCAATTCATCGAGTTGCTGGGCCTGGCTTACGTGAAAAATGTTTCAAGGTTGAACCTGTTAATGGCATTCGCTGCCCAGTTGGAGAAGCTCGAATTACATCGGCAGGGAACCTGCCTTCAAAGTATGTAATTCATACCGTTGGGCCGAGATATAAACAAGTTGATAATCCTAGAGAATTACTTGAATCAGCTTATTTAAACTCGCTTCGGTTGGCTATTGAAAATCAATGTCAAACAGTAGCATTCCCCGCGATATCTTGTGGTGCGTACGGTTATCCTCATCAAGAGGCAGCAGAGGTCGCGCTTGGAGTATGTAGTCGCGATGAATTTAAAGCACTTAAAATTCACTTCTACCTAATCAGTAAACAGATGGTAGAAATATGGAGTGATGCAAAAAGTAACATGGATGAGGAATACACTGACCGAAACCTTGGGTGGAATATCAAAGTCAACCGAACAGAAGATTTCGTTTCGTACATCTATACAAACATCGATACTGGTGAAACCATCGAAGGTAGTTCACTTGTGTCGACGTTTGAGTTGCCATCGGAAACAATTCAAGAGCATATTGATGTACAGAATAGGCTCAAAGAAGAACGCAGTGCCGGTGTCGCGGGAAGCCAAATTAGCAGGCGCATCTTGGAGATGGTCGGAGAGTTGCACAAAAGAGGGTATGAATCTTTATACATTGATCCGACCATGGCACCGAGTGGATGTTATTGGCGTTACGAAATTGGCGTAATAGTCGAAGGCCTTTGGCCAAGTAGGGCTCTTGATATTAATGACAGAGAGATCTGCCCGATATCTGGGTCCATAGGTGGAGGCTATGATCAGGAAATTCCGTGGGGAAACCCGTCTGATTCGTTGTCAGAATTCATAGATGGTTTTCTCGCAACCTACCCACACATCTTAGAAAGAGCAAGAAATCCAAATGGTCCATACATCGAGTGGTATCAAGAAATGCTCCAAGCTACCGCCCCCGAAGGTCTGCTGATATTTTGCTCCGACTACGGCCCCTGTTATGAGTACGCTTACACTTGGGGAAAGCCAAGGGATTTCAAAATGCCCATGCCGCCAGGGTTCGTAGGGGACTAATGCCTAACAAGAGCATAATCGGCGGGAACAAACATCATTCGTTCCCCGCTTACATCTTGATTGCTTAGGAAAATAGGTTCTTCTGAGAGCCCTGTATCGCCTCACGAGTCCCACTCGCGTGAAATAAAAAATTTTCGGGATTCTTAGTCGCCACCACCAGAGGCTTGGTGTAAAAGAGTGATTAACAGGCACAGTTAGAGGGGTCTAACAATGCCTGTTTTCTACTGATGCTCTAATGAGTAATCTGCTGCTTGAGAAGGTTAAATTTCTTGCTGTGTTGATCTTCTTCGGCACAAATACTTAATAGGTCATCAATAAAATGATGAAGTGCTCGATGTTCAATCTGCTTTATTTGCTCTTGCTGTTCTTCAGTCAGCATGTGATACATCGTTGCTGCACCAAAGTCTCCGAAAATGATATTGGCTTCTTCATCAAACAGGGTGTTATGCGCGTATAAGTCGCCATGGCATACTTGGTTTGAATGTAAATGCGCAAATACATCTTCCATTTGAACAACGATTTTATCAATTTGTTCAATGGATAGAGTAAAGTCCTGTGGAAAGGTATCACGGGTGCAACTTTTAAAGCATGGTGGTAGCCCTAAGTTACTATAGTGAGGGGGTATCAAGTTCATGATTAACGCTAAATACCCTTTTTCATTCACTTGCGCCAAAGATTGTACTAGATTTGAATGATTGCCTACTTTCAAACATGCTTGCAATTCGTCTTCTGGATAACCATCGCTAGTGACCTCTCCTTTAAAGACTTTAACCGCAATATCATCAGGGAAGGTGGGTTGATGTTTATTCCAAGCAGCCTTTGAAATAACCCCTGACGCACCTTGCCCAAGTACTTTTTGTAACGTGAAGCTTGATGACGGTATTTCTGGGACTGACTGAATGCTGACATCTGACTGGCTAAATGGATTACCTGAAAACGCAAACCAAGCAAGTTTAGGTAAACCCAGTAATTGATCTGGGCACTCAGCCAGTTGGTTGGCTGAAATACGCACTAGCTCGAGGTTTGTAGACTGAGCCAAGGTTTGCGGTAGATGTGTTAAGCGATTGCCCGCTAATGCTAACTTTTGTAATCGTGGCCGTTCGCCCAAAGCGTCAGGCAAGGTTTCAATGTGGTTATCCGTTAAGATGAGCCAACGTAACTTTGGTGGTAATGAGTTTTCTGGAACCTGATTAATTTTATTTGATTTGAAACCCACCATTTCTAAGTTAGGGCATTGACCAAGCACTTCAGGTAGTGTCTCAAAGTGGTTGTTTGAGGCAAAAATAATTTTAAGTCTTTGAAGCTGCATTAGCTCTTTTGGCAATGAAGCTAATTGGTTGTTGGATATATCAAGAATTTCTAAGCTATCAGCCAGTGATAAAATTTCTAATGGGAATGACGTTAAGTTTTCAGATAATTTTAAGTGCTGAATGCCAGCTAATTCGCCAGATTTTAGCTGAGAAAGTGTCTGCAAAATAATGAATCCATAGTGAGAGTGATACAAAACGGCGGGTAGTCTACTAGAAAATTGAGCAAAAAGGGTAGTAGCAGGTAGATTGGTCATAGACAAAGTTATAATTATGCCGCACGTCGTAGAGAAGATGCTTGGTATGAGCAGAACCAGATCATTAGTCACCGTTTTATTCTTGGCAGAAAAAAGTAACGGCTTCATCGCACGAACCCTTGGGGATGTCGGTCGTGGATGTACTTGAACTTAATCCTGTGGAATCGCACTGGTTCGTGTTCTGCAATCGCGGTCGCAATAAGTTGATAAATAGCTGGAAACATTGTTTAAATAAGAAATTAAAATAGTAAAAGCCGCTGTTTTTACTATTCTTTTAGCATGCAAAAGGAACTTGATAAGCCCTCGGGCATTACCGCGAAAATCCAAGCTTATATATCTTGGCTGGTTCAAAATGTCAGCCAGGAAATTACAAATAAAGTCGAATCCCGCATTGCCGAAAAATACTAATAATCGGGGTATGAAAGTAATGATAAACATAAATCGATTCATGACCACCGTATTGTTGGCCTTTATTACGCTGTCTGCCTATGCGCAAGTCGAT
Organism: Photobacterium sagamiensis; assembly: GCF_050337085.1. Lineage (NCBI taxonomy): Bacteria > Pseudomonadati > Pseudomonadota > Gammaproteobacteria > Vibrionales > Vibrionaceae > Photobacterium > Photobacterium sagamiensis. The sequence goes on from NZ_JAKJSP010000024.1 coordinate 7,586, forward strand.
CCGGCGCCTCAGCAACTCAATGAGTGGCGTAATTGGGTGCTTCGCAATTCTAACGTCGGTTGTGTGCCACCGGTGGCTCAGGAAGGCAAGCGCGAATGTTATTTTACCGGTGACTTAGCTATTACTATTACGGGTCAGCAGGGTACATTTGAACTGCCCGTCACCGTCTATAAGGAAACGGCTGTCTCTCTTCCCGGCGGTCGAGTCTGGCCTTCAGATGTCACTGCAGGCGGGAAGCCCGTACCTGTGATACAGGTTCGCAATAAGCCCGTGGTTTATTTAGCGCCCGGTAGCCATATTCTGCGAGGGACATTGGATCTGCCGCCGGCCTCGAGTGATATTCAGCTGCCAGAGCGTTATGGGTTGCTTCGGGTCACCGTTGATGGCCGAAAGGTAGATCGGATAGAGATTGACAGCCTGGGGCGGTTCCGTTTTCGTCAATTGGCCCAAAGGGAGACGGGTGAGGCTGATACTGTCACTGCCACGGTGTTTAGAAAACTAAGCGACAGCATTCCCTTTGAAGTCGAGACACAGATCAAACTCCATGTCGGTGGTGATGCAAGAGAGGTGGTGCTTGGCCCCATTGTTTTTCAAGACCATCAACCGCTATTTCTAAGATCCAATCGACCGGCACGGTTAGAACCAGATGGCACACTGCGATTGCAGGTTGCGCGTGGAACCTGGGCAGTCAATATTCGCACTCGAGCTTCAGTGCCTGTCAACGCGCTTACTTTGCAGGCCGGTGACAAAATGCCCCTGGAGGAGCTTTGGGTCATCGAGCAGCATTCCGATCTAAGAAAGATCGAATGGTCAGGTCTACCACAGATTGATCCACAACAGACCGAGCTACCTGAAGCATGGCGGAAATTTCCTGCATTTGTGGCCAAAGTGGGGCAGACGCTAACGCTCAAAGAACTACAGCGTGGCGATCCCACCCCGGTGAGCAACCGTCTAAGCCTTAGCCGCGTGCTATGGCGCGACTTTGAAAATGGAGGATACTCGGTCAAAGATACCATTGTGGGTGAGATGCGCCGAGACTGGCGGCTCTCATTGGCAAGTCCGTTTGAACTTGGGCGGGCTCTGATCGGCGATGAACCGCAATTTATCACGCGTCTTGCCAATGGTGCGCGTGGTGTCGAGGTGCGTCAGTCATCGCTTAACTTTATTGGTGAAAGCCGTATTCCAACGGGCGGTGGAAAGCTGCCCGTATCGGGATGGGATACCGACTTTGAGAGTGTATCTGCGCAACTGTATTTGCCTCCTGGCTGGCGGGCGATCCACATCAGTGGCCCCGATTTTGTTTCGGCAACCTGGGTATCAAAGTGGAACCTGCTTAATGTCTTTCTCGCAGGATTGATAGCGCTCGCCTTTGGACGCATTTTTGGCTGGCTGTGGGGGGGAGTGGCAGCGGTCACTTTACTGGCAACTTTTCATTCGCCTCTGGCACCAGTATGGACGTGGGTGTTGCCGTTACTCGCCATTGGGCTTCTACGGTACTTTAAGCAAGGCCGGGCAAAGCGGATCCTTGAATTTTTTCAGCGCATCAGCCTGATGGTGCTGGGCCTGATGGTCATATTTTTTGCTGTGGATCAGGTTCGTGCGGGGCTCTACCCGCAGCTCAAGGAAACGGCTAGCGTAAGACCGTATGCCTCTCTTACAAAGGCTCCCAAGGTTATGAGCGAACGTGCAATAGATGAACTGCGTCAAGAAGACAGGCCTGCCGAATTAGAGCAAAGTAAGATATCCAAGTTCAAGCAAGAGCTTTATGACTCATCCCGTGATGAGCCCCGCAAGCAACGACTTCAGTACGATCCGGATGCCAAGATCCAAACAGGGGCGGGGTTGCCTAGCTGGACAGGGCGATATGTACAACTGAAATGGAGTGGGCCGGTGCGCTCGGATGAAACCTTCTCACTTGTCGTGGCAGGTCCGCTTGTCAATTTGCTCTGGGCGATCATTAACGTCATCTTAGTTTCTCTGCTGTTTGTAAGGCTACTGGGCGTCTTCGATTGGAAGGCTCGCCTTGGGGGCTGGAAGGCGACCGCGACTGTGTTGGTTATCGGTGTGCTTGCGAACGCGGGCGTCACGCCTTCTGTCGAGGCTGCACCTTTTCCTCCCAAAGATTTGCTCGGGGAGTACCAAAAACACTTAGAAAAACCACCTGCCTGTTCACCGCAATGCGCAACGATTAACCGGGTCGCGGTAAGGTTAATCGAACATCAGCTGCGTCTGGATCTTGCCTATCATGCCGAGGCTCCGGTTGCTGTGTCGATACCGCTCACCTTTACCGGCTGGCAACCGGATGCCGTAATCGTTAATGGACATCCGGCAAAGCAGTTGTGGCGGCAACAGGCGGATCAGCTCTGGCTGCCGCTCAAGAAAGGAGAGACGCACGTTCAGGTTATTGCCGATGTCAGTGCGCAAAAGAGCATCACATTACCCCTTTCAAGCTATGCACACAATGTATCTGTAAAAGCCAAAGGCTGGCAAGTGAGCGGCTATGAGAATGGCCAAGTGCTGGGAGGTAATTTACAGTTTGCGCGCCAGCAGCACGCAACCAAACAGGAACTGGCCCCCACAGAAATTCCAGCTTTTGCGATGGTTAACCGCCGTATCTCCCTTGGCCTTACCTGGGACATGCAAACATCGGTGGTGCGTTACTCGCATAATCAAGAGGCTATGCTGATTGAATACCCGCTATTACCCGGGGAAGAGGTGCTATCGCAAAACGTGCAGGTAAAGGATGGCATAGCGTGGATCAGACTTCCTGCCGGTATCAATTCGGCTAATTTTGTATCCCGCGTGGCGGTAATGCCAGCCTTAGTGCTTAAGGCCAGTGAGGGCGATTACGCCGAGACCTGGAGTGTTTCCCCGGGGCCGATTTGGCACATGGAACAGACGAGCGGGATTGCACCTGTACTGGTCGAGAATCGTACCTGGGGGCCGACTTGGCGGCCCTGGGCTGGTGAGACTGTTGTGCTGGATATCAAGCGACCGGAAGGCGTATCAGGGCCGACGCATACGGCACGTCAGGTCGACTATCGAGTGAAGACGGGGAGCAAACAGCAAACGCACAAGCTGACTCTTTCTATTACCAGCTCCCAAGGGGCGCGCCATACGATAGCCCTGCCTGAGAACAGTATTCCCCTGAAGGTTCAAGTTGATGGTCGGGCGATCCCGTTGGATGAATCAAAGTCCGAGATGGCGTTCCCGCTCACGCCGGGGGAGCAGGAGATCATATTGGAATGGCGTCAGGCGGAAGGGGGCGGTGCCTGGCTGAGTACCCCGGCAATCGACATTGGCATGCCAGTGGCCAATGTCCATATTAGCACCGCCGTACCCAGTGATCGGTGGGTATTATACCTCATGGGGCCACGTCTTGGTCCTGTGATACTGTTCTGGGGGGTATTTCTGCTGTTGCTGATATTTAGTGCTGCGCTTGGATGGCTCAAGATCCGCCCGCTAAAAACATGGCAATGGGCGATGTTGGTCATTGGGTTAGCGCCGGTGTCTATCATTGGGCTTGCCGTAGTGGCGACCTGGTTCTTTCTGCTTGCCCTGCGAGAGAGGGTAGATGTTGATAAGATCCGCCCGGTGTTTTTTAACATGGGGCAAATCGCCTTGACTTTAGCCACACTGGCGGCGGCGAGTGCCCTTTTTACTGCTGTACAAACAGGCCTTCTGGGTTATCCGGACATGATGGTGGAGGGCAATAGTAGTAGTCGCTGGGGTCTCCAGTGGTACGAAGACCGTATGGAGGGAACACTTCCGGTGGCTTCTGTATTCTCCTTCTCAATCTGGGTGTACCGTGCGGTGATGCTGCTCTGGGCGTTATGGCTTGCAAACTCAGTCTTGCGCTGGGCAAAGTGGTCGTGGGAGAGTTTTACGGCAGGAGGCGCTTGGAAACGAGCACCGAAGAAAGAAAAGGTGAATGTTCCAGACAAGAAGGCTGCGCCTGAGAAGCCGAATGATGACAAGTGAGCTCTACATTAGCTCAAAGGGTTAATGCATAGACTTTCTCAGCTAAAAAGCATTAGTTCTGAACTTGTTGAACATGCTTGCATCAATAGTGTATGTAGGCCAATTCAACAATTTGAAAACGGTGAAGAGGTAGAAAATTACAGTGGAGAAAAATCGTGTGAATGCCATCCGCACGGCTAAAATATTATCAGGAACGGAATAAGGTAAATGCTATGTCAGAAGATAATTTTGATTGGGTTTTGCGTGAAAAACAAAATATAGCTCAAGTCTTAGAGGAGATCGCCGCTGAAGTTCCGGACATTAAACACGATACAATTAGATTGTTATTGGACAATAACAAGCAGCACTTTACTGTTACCTCTTTCGTGTTGGATGCTGCTTATCACCCAGACAATCAACAAGCGCTGCTTACAAAAGATACAGCTACACACGTCGCCCTTCTGCACGATTTCACGGTTCCTATCTATGACGGCAATTGGAGTATGCGCCTGGCTGAAGACTTGATCTCAAAACTTGAACAGCTTTAAAACCAAGGAAAAAGGAAAGAAGGATTTCATTATGGGATTTGAACAACTGAGCCATGCAGAACGAATCGTATTAATTGGCTTGGTAAGGCGTGGCGGTTCAACCAGTGAAACTTTCAGCTATGGTTTTGTTACCGGTGATATGTCTGTGTTTAAAGGTTTTTACAAGAACCTGCATGAAGCATGGGGTCGACTTGATGCAGACCAGCAAGATGCGGTAATCGCCGCCCGTAAAGTGGCGAATATAGGGTGTCATTGTCCTGAGGTCGCTAGCGCTATTGTGCCAGAACGTGATGATTTTGTTCTTGAGTTCACTCGCTGGAAACGCAAGTTGATGTTAACGCAGTTAAAAGCGGAATGGTTTGAAGAAAACCCTAACGGTGGCGTGGGTGAAAACAATAAAGAGTTACCTGAAAACGTACTGGCTGATCATATTGAAAGCGTCGATGCTGAATTGATGACGTATTTCTAAAACAACGGAAAAATAAGATGAACTTGCCGGAGCCTTGTTCGGAGCATGGGCCATTGTTCCGAATTACGGTGGTCAGCCGTGACGCTGTTATAGTAAATAAGCGAAGAGCGACACGACAACTAGGCTTATAGTTAATGGAACAGCGTTTTTACAAGGATGCACGATGGAACAGCTGACAAAAGCAAAACAAGCAGATTTCGATCGGCGATTTCTGGCTGCCTATGCAGAGTATGCCGCCAACTTTACCCGCCCGGCCTTCTCGGCCGCCGAACTCAAACGCATCTTAAAAAAACATCAGTTGGTCCGTAACGGCAAGCTGATCAGCCATAAACAGTTTTCTACCCTGCTGATCCGCCACCGGTTGCTTTCCAGAGATGCCTGGCGCAACCAGATCACTGACGATCTATTTGATACGTTGTTAAAAGCCGGGATGAAAAAGACCAGGATCATCCGAATTCTGGCTGATACTCTTCACATCTCGTACTCCAAAGCACTGAGAAAGATTAGAAAGCACGGTCTGGTCGCTAAGCTCCGGAGCAAAAAAAACTGACAGCTGCGTTGCCTGCGTGGCCAATTTGCATATTGAGGTAAGTAGGCTGGCTATACAACAGGTTTGATTGGTCGGACAATCAGCTTAAAGCGTATGATCTGACATAGAGTTGCACGGTTACTACTCTAGAACACCATTGCATGGTCAACGAGAAATCTGCCATCTTTGTCCACAAGTACCATTTCGGCAACATATTTGCCTTTTGCTTTAGTAAAAGTCTGTTTCCACACGATCGCTGCTGAATCAGGACGCTTGAAGACTGCTGCGATTTCACGTTCTGTGAAAAACCCCTTTTCTTCTTGATACTGTTTACATATTTGTTGAAAATATTCTGTAGTTACAATACTTTTCATTCTGTCGGTAAAATCTTTTACGTGCTGCTCATAATCGATCTTTGTTGATGCATCCATCAAGTTATCCATTATCGGATTAGCAATATCTAAAATTGCCTGTTCTGACATATCAATGAAATTCATTTGTTCTCCATTTACTTTCTATAATGTGGTGTACGTTTTGCGTTATATAAGGATAATTTATAAGCTGTCATCACACTGATGACCAAACCAACAATGGCGAGTGTAACTTATCATCTTGGTCTTTTGGTATGCAACAATAACTATTTGATTTAATTAAAAAATAGTCGAAGTTTATGCATCATATCCTTTGCTGTTTAAAAGGACTTTACTTCATCGGCCGTTAGATAACGCCATTGACCGAGTTCAATATCTAAGCTTACTTCACCAATCTTTTCACGGTGTAATGACACAACCCGGTTACCAACCGCTGAAAACATACGTTTAACCTGATGATATTTGCCTTCAGTTATCGTTAAAAGAACTTCTTTGGGATTAACGACATCTAATTTGGCCGGTAAAGTAAGTTGTTTTTCACCCTGTAACTGAACGCCATTCTCGAACTTCATAGCAACGTCATCAGCGATAGAGTCGCGCAAACCAACACGGTAAACTTTTTCACACTTTTTATTCGGCGTGATTATATTGAACGACCAACGACCATCATCAGTTACCAACACCAATCCAGTGGTGTCAGCATCTAAACGACCTGCTATATGCAGTTCAGATCCGTTCTCGATATTTATATAATTGAATATAGATGGATAAACCTCATCTACGTTTGAACAAATGGTATCAAGAGGCTTATACATCATTATGTAACGCGAACTACGCGATGTCAGCTTTTCTCCATTGAGAGTAATGGTATTATTTTCATGAACTTGAGTTGCTTCGCTTTCAATCACATTACCATTGACTATTACATCTCCTGCATTAATCACCTGCGTTGCTTCAGATCTGGTTAACTTGGTACTTTTACAAATAAATTTATCAAGGCGCATTACAGACAGCATTAGTAATATGGATAAGGAATGTTATTATCCTTGCTCATCAGTAATAATCAATACAAAGAACTAACAGAGAACTGCGGACTCATCTAACCAGCCATAATCCTTAGTGGTTATTTGATGGCCTGTGCTGTCGACATAACTTCAAAGCGGCTTGACTGCTCCACCAATGCTACTATGCCCAATGGGTCTTCATTGTTTAGCTTTGACGCAAAATCGCGCTACTATAATTTTAGGTTAAAAGCGGTGTTTAGGTAAAACGTATGCCACTCCCGATACTTTATTCATTACGGCGATGTCCTTATTGCATGCGGGCGAGAGTAGGGTTGTTACTGGCAAAACAGCCTGTAATGTTGCGTGATATGGTTATGAGAAATGTACCTGCCGAGATGTTAGCAGCCTCACCAAAAGGGACGGTACCTGTATTAGTACTTGATAATTCGTCGGTGATAGATGAAAGCCTGGATATTATGATTTGGGCATTAAATAAACACGACCCCGATAATTTATTGCTCAGTGATCAATCTAATGCTTTTTCTGCGATGCTAGCCTTGATAAACCGCAATGATAATGAGTTTGTAGAATCGCTGGAGAAATATAAAGTTGCTGCTCGCTATCATGACATTGCCGAAGTCTATTATCGAGAGCAATGTGAGCTCTTTATTTACCACCTTGAGCAGTGCCTTACAGAGCATGATTTCTTTATGGGGATTAGTCCGAGTTTAGCTGACTACGCTCTCTTACCCTTTATTCGCCAATTTTCCCGTGTTGATCGCAAGTGGTACATTCAAGCACCATATCCGAACCTTCAACGCTGGCTAATTGCACATTATCAAAATCCATTATATTCGAAAGCCATGACCAAATACCCGCAGTGGTTAGATAACCATGAAGCCTTTTTATTTGAAAGTGAGTAATAACCTCACTATCAACAATTGGCTGAAAGAGTTGGCAATGACGGCATGTAACGCATTACCTTGATTGTTTTGATATGCAAATGTGAAGATTAAGCGGTAATTTCAATTCGATTACCCTCAGGATCCAAAACACAACTCTCGTAATACCCATCTCCTGTTTTTCTCGGGCCATCCAGCACTTCAAACCCATCTCTAGCTAATCGCTGAGTTAAACGATCAACTTTTTCTTCTGATCCAATAGAGAACGCTAGGTGAACAAAGCCTGTAATTTGATCATAAGCATTATTCTGATTCTGAGGGATTGTAGGTATATGCATAACCTCTAAGCGAGCACCGGAGTCGAAACTCAGAAAGTATGATGAAAAGTTTTTCGCCGGATTGAAATACTTTTCATTTGCTGTCGCGTTGAAGTATTTGATGTAAAACTCTTTCAATTTTTCTAAATCTTTAGCCCAAACAGCAATGTGTTCAATTTTCATCATGATCACTCAACTAATCTAACGTATTGGTGTTTAATCTACTTAAAAATCAAGAGATAAAAAACAGAAAATACATGGTGAAATTTTTTCCTCTTTACGGGTTGAGATGATGTGTTTTTGAAATAATAATCATGCTACCACCCTTAGGTATCTATCCTACATCCGAATTATTTATAATTTATTTAGATCGCTGTTTATTCAAGATTGGCGCGATGACAAAAAGCCGTTCATAGAAGTGAACGGCATTTGATTCTCGATAGTGTTAGCGCTCAATAATATGAATTAATTACCAAATTTTTGAAACGTTAACGGTAGCCGTATTTCCATCTTCTGACTGATCAGCGATTTGGAATAAGATACCATAATGTGGTGTCAGGCGGCCTGTCGCTGGTCGAAGTGGGTTAGAGTAGTCTTCCCAATCAATAAACATCGGGTTACCAACTACATAAGGATCTGAAAGTGTTCTTCCTTGTTTGTCGACAAGATTGATTTGTTGACCAGGCTTGCTATTGAAAGCAGCGTCACGGACTTGGAAACGTGATGTTGCAGGTGTGCCATCACTCCATATTTGAGGGTTACGATCGGCATCGACTACTCCTAGCCATCCTTCACCAGGATGAGACGCTACTCCGTTGTCGGTATGTGAGGTGTCTACATACCAAACGACCATGCCCTCATCAAAAGTCATAATATGATTATTACGATTAATTCTGCTCAAACCACGGTCTACACCTTTATGTTGACGCCATTCTAAGAGGTAGTAGTGCTCGTAATTAAAATTGCCGTCATTTAACTCGATACCCGCATAACTGACTTCCGGATGTTCGCTTTCCCCGTCGAGGGTTAATATGTTTTGACCATCGCTAGTGACACTAATGTTATCCATCCAGAAACCGTTTTTGATCAGACCTCCATCGGTTAGGTATTGGACGCTGACTTGTATTGGCTGGCCTGCAAAAGCGCTTAGATCAAATGTCGCATCGGTCCAACCGTTTGATTGGCCCGTAAAGCCAATCCCAAACCCAATTTCATTTGGGTCGTAAGTGGTGGTGATTGATCCCGCAATAGGCTGACCATTGACTAATACGCGACCATAGTCAAAATCATCTTCGATATCGTAGTGTATTTTGAATGACAGAGAAGCGTTAGCAGATGCCGTAAGATCAACATTAAAATGAAGTAAGTTATTGAGGTTGTTGCCTCTTGCGGAATAAAATGAGTTAGATCCAATTGGCTCGATTAAGTTAATAACTTTTGCCGGTAAATTGACTCGTAAGTAATCGTGATTTGGCCCTTTCATTGCGGCTTGATCGAGAACATAGGGAACAGAGCTAGTGGTTAATTCTGAAAATTCAATGGTTTTTCCTTGCAGCCAGTTGCCTCCCAAAGAATTTTGAAGGAATTGACGAGCCCAAGGGCTGAATCCTGTTGGTTCTGTTCCTGGGATCAGGCCGGCCCAAGAACCAGAAGACATAATTGACCAGTATGATACTGGCTCTCCAGGAGGTGAATCGTATTCATCTTTACCGTAGACGGTGTCATATTCGTCAGGTAAACCCAGGTCGTGTCCATATTCGTGTGCGGCAACACCTGCTGCGGCATCAATGGGTTGGATGGTGTAATCGTAGGCTGCCATTAAGCCTCCCCAAATTGGAACACTTGCTTGTGTTCCTTCGATGGCAAATACCCCACCAAGATTCCAACGGTGTGACCAAATTGCATCTGATCCCAGGTTTCCGCCGCCGGCTTCTTGCCCGACAGCAGAGTGGAAGATCATAATATGATCAACAAGGCCATCAGCTTCCCTATAATCGCCATCGCCATCTAAGTCATATCTGTCTTCTAGATCATAATCGGCAAGGTTGACATTAGGATCTGCTGCTGCAGCAACCAGCGCTTCGCGTACTAGAGCCCGAGCATTGATATCGTTGTTTGAACCTTGTTGTGCACCATAAAAAGCGGCAGGGTGCTGAGCCTTATACCAACCAGCAACGTCACCAACTTGTGTATATGAACCGCCGCTTTGTTGGTTATAAAATTGAACCATGGATATAAGGTTATTTCCGTTGCTGCCAATATATCCATTAGGGCCGAAAAGCATATCTTGATAGTGATTTGGTGTGTAGTCATCGTAGTAATTGGAAGTTTCACTAGACGTAACTTTATTGGCCGGATAATCCGGAAATTCAATGAGAATGGCTAAAATTTTATCTTGAGTAACGGGGCCCTCCCAAACATCTGTATAATCAGACTTCCCGTCTGCTTCCATTGGGTTAGATGCCTGTGCCTGATCACCTGACATCAGCTGAACTAAGCGCTCTTTCCGCTTTTGTTCAAATCGAGCAAGCTCACCTGGCTCTCCACTATGCGTATGATTTTCTGCGAGATATTGATGGAGAGCTTTAACAGCTTCGGTCTCATTGGCGTCTGTCGCAATTTGTCCGCCTTCTTTTAGCATACTGATAAGTTTGTCCTGGTTTACAATACCAAGATCCACAGAATGATTGTGTTTATGAGGTGCACTAATCGAGGAAGTAGAAATGCCTGCTAGCAGCACCCCCAGCGCCACTTTGTTGAAAGCGCTTTGTAAAAACCAAATTGAGTAGTCATTATGTAATCCTTTAACTAATGGAAGCATTCTCACGCTACATACCCATCAGCAAAGCTAATGTTTGTGATGATTGCGAGCGAATGCGATGTCGAAAATACGTGATAATGATTACTTGATAAAAACTAAGCTCTGGCTTTGCGATTGAGTGTGTAGTTTTAATAGATTGAATTGTATATTTGGTTATCTTAATTTCCAGATAATACTTTGGTATATCTGGAAATCGCAAAATGTTTCCCTGTATTAATAATGAGTTCACTAAATTAGTCTATGCGTAGTTGCATAATAAGTAGTCGTATATGTCAAATTATTATTGTTTGTATACACTAGTATCTTGATGGGTTTTAATATATTTGTCTGTTTTTGGAGGGGGAGGCAGTTAGGCTATTTTGTTGTAAAGTGAGTTGTTATTCATTGATCGTCAGCTAATAATGATTGGTGGCTCTATTGGAAGTAGGCATTTATTCTAAGGTTTTATTGATTTTTGGTCTAATGTCATAAAGACATTTCTTCGACGCATTCTACATTTTCTTATTAACGTAATGAAGAGTTGGTGCATCAGTTATTAGGCGATGTTTATGCCATTCTCTAAATAGAACCACTATTCACTCAAATGGCTGCCTTGCCTAAAAGCCCATGAATTCTCGCTGAACTCTGCATCTTGAGGTAGCTTGGGTATAATTCAATGATAGCTGGAAGGTTTGTTTGTTAGGGTAATCACAACGCAACGGTTGTAAATATTACCGTCTTGATATTAGCAATAATCAACACAGAGTAATGGAGTTATTTTGAAGATGTAATGGATATTCGCGCCAAGCATGGCAATTACGTCAATATGCCATGCTGTCATGATTTATGGACAGCGTGCATTGTTAAGCGTACAATATGCTGCTTTTTAAAGCACTATCTATTAGGAGACAGTAGCAAAGTGACATTGAAATCGCAGCACAGAATTGTATTTGTGTATCTTGTTCTGGGTTCACTGTGGATCTTTTTTTCTGACTTAGGTCTTGATCTTTTATTTGATTCTGATAAGGCTCTTACATCCGCGCAGAATATTAAGGGATGGTTTTTTATTGCTGTTACTGGGTTATTGCTGTTCATTTTTATTGAAAGAGATATTGAGGCCATAAATAAAAAAAATAATGAATTGGTTGAAAGCTATGAACAGACTTTGAGTGGGTGGGTTAAAGTTATGGATCTGCGACATAAGGAAATCAAAGATCACACTCAGCGCGTAACACAAATGACGATAGAATTAGCAAAACTAGCAGGTATCACTGCAGAAAACAGGCTTAATCATATTCAGTATGGTGCAACACTTCATGATATCGGAAAAATTGGAATTCCTGATGCTATATTGATCAAGCCGGAAAAGCTAGATGATGAAGAGTGGGAGCAGATGAAAAAGCACCCCGAGATAGGGTATGACATATTATCAAATATTGATTTTCTACAGCCTTGTCTTGATATTCCGTATTGCCATCATGAGAAGTGGGATGGCAGTGGCTATCCACAAGGCCTTAAAGAGAAAGAGATCCCAATTGCAGCGCGGATTTTTGCGGTAGTTGATGTTTGGGATGCTCTCATTCATCCACGAGTTTATAAATCTGCTTGGCAGGAAAAGGATGTACTGCAATATATTGAGGAACAGGCAGGAATGCATTTTGATCCAGAAATAGTACAGCTATTTCTCGGTAACTATGTACAACTAAAAAGATACGCAATAGTCAGCTAACAATGCGACACTGCCAATAGAGCGAAATGACATAAGTTCAGAGATGGAATAACAGTGAAGTATAGCAGTCTCTGTTGCTACTTCAGGTTGTTACGTTACAGTGTAACTGGCGAGATCTAGAAAAGGTTACTTCTTAATCTCTTCCTCGGTTGGGTTTGGTTTATCACTTTCTTTGCTGCTTTCTTCTGATAATTTTTTATTATCGTTCAATAAGCTTTTCGGAGTGGTCTTTTCTTTTTTGGCGAGCCGATAGGTCATCGCGTAGTGCCATTTTGATTTATTGTCAGTCAGCAAAGTTTCAAGTGCTTTGGTGTTGACCTGGCTCAACTGTCCCATTTCTTTGGCTGTTTTATTGGATTTCCCAATAATAGTATCCGATTTTAAATCGACCATCACGGTCGCCGCTTCAGTCAATGCCGTCGCATATTCATCCGGAATATTGAGGTCGTATTCAGATATGTTCATTTGTTGACGTAAAATTTGAGACCAGTAGAGTTCTAGAAAAGGGGTCTCATCTTTTGGCTTGGATTTCTTCGTTGGCTTAGGTGTATCGTAGCTAATTCCGTTGAGAAAATAGACTAAAGAAAGGTATTTATCATGTTTCAACTGCTTGGAGCCTAGATATTCAGGCAGTTTTTTGGGTTTGATTTTTTCGCCTTTACTGTCATAGAGCCATACCTCTTTATCATTAAGCATTTCGGGCCAAAAGTCATCACCAGACCCTAGTAGGTTGTATTCTACTTTAAGCATCACAGGTACGCTGGTACCACCATTAGGCATATCCCAAAAAGTTGATAAAATATGGTGGTTGCTTGTTAGATAGAGTACACCTTCTTCTGGGCCAACAACGATGGTTGACAGATCGTCAATGTGCTTGCCGGGTTTATCAATGCATTTATATGACTTTATATCGGTAGGGAGTGAATCTTCAGTCCATTTTTTCACACCTTTCGCACCATTGAGCCGGCAAAGATCATCGTACATATATTTAAGGTTTTCGGCATAACGACCCAGGTTTGAGAATTCTGCGTCATAGGCAAGCATTGACTGGGTGGGGAGGAGTTGATCAAGATTAACCGTGATGACATCGCCATGTTTAAGTTCTGAATAAGTGTTTTTTTCTGCCAATGCAGAGAATGAGATGAATACCGAAGGAATAATGACTGTTAAAAACGGTGCAACAGCCGAGAATAGCTGCGAACTCATCTTGGGCTTGTCACGTGGATTTTGCATTGTCAGACCTATTGAAGAGTATGGATTATTCAATAAAGTCTAGCAAAGCGAATCTTCTTTTGAGTATTAAATCGTGTATGGCGGGCAAAAATATGAGGCACATCAAGTGCCTCTTAACGATGAATTAAATACCCAGTTCATCAAGCAGATCTAAATCTACTTCTTGATTCGCTGCAGATTGTGCTGCGATGTTTTGTTGGCGCTTTGTTGCATTCTCGAAAATTGTGTCCGGATCAACTTCAGTATGTTGTTCAAATTCTTCAAGTTGAATGAATTCAGTTTTATCCATAGCCAGTTCGAGATAGAAAATGTGGTTCTTTTCAGTTGTAAAGCTGACGCGTCGTGCCTGTGGACGATCTAAGTTAGTATCAACGGATAACAGAATTTGCTTATTTAAAGCCAGCATTTTTGGTTGATTTTGAGAGATCGAAATATTCAATTCGCGGCGTATCTTGCTGGTGAAATCACCAACAACCTGGTTCATTAATTCGCCAAGTACATCAGCAACTTCATCAGAAGTATGGTGAATTGCTAACTCTTCTTCTGAGATCCCCATTTTCAACATGTATTCTTGGTAAAGCTCAAGTGCAGCCTGTTGAGAAAAGTTACTTACTACAAGGCCTGTGAAACCACCATCAAATAGTACAAAACAGCCAATATCAGGTTTCAGGCTGGTTTTGTTGATTTTCTGAACCATAGCAGAATAGTTAATTTGGCTATCGGTTGCTTTTGATAAAACATTTGAAAAGGACTGGCAAAGTTTTAGCAGGATATCGTCTGTGGTAATGGTTTTGGTTCGTTTCATTCATTGTCCCGTGTCAGCGTGCAGCTAACTTAAGCGTTGGTGTAAAACTAGCTAGTCATAAAGTTAGAAACAGTTTGTCACTAAACAGCATGAATTGCACCGCTATAAATTGAAGTAGTAGAGATGGCTCACTGATTTGACGCTTGTACCTTACTCTTCAGGAGTTACCTGGTGAGCGTTAGGCAAAGCGTTTTTCTAAATATGTAATGATGTCATTGGATTCATACATCCACTGAACCTCGCCGTTTTCTTCTTCAATACGCAGACAAGGTACTTTACGTTTACCGCCATCATTGAGCAGTTCTTGTTCCCATGGCGAAACCTTTGCGTCGCGAGTTTCTAATGGCAGATTCAGACGTTTCGCTGTTCGACGTACTTTTACGCAAAACGGGCAAGCCGCAAATTGGTATAACTTTAGCTTCGATACGGTCTGGTCAACCGTTTCCTGTTCTTCGCTTTCTCGCTTCATTGCTGATGGAGAAAAAATAAAATTAAGGAGCAAGATCAGGCGTCCTAAGGACCAGCGGATGACTTTCATTGAAGGCTTTTCCTATTAATTGTTGTGTATACCCAAACCACTTCAAGATGCTCGTTTCAGCGAGAATGACAGGGCTGGTAGGCAAGGCGCTGATTTAAAAACATAGTGGCTCTACGTTAAAAAGCAGCAACACAGCATACCAGCCCTGTCAACTCGCCCTTCGGGAGTGATTCAGCAAGCCGATTTCTGCGTCAAATGACGTTGAAATGGGCCACCATTCCTACCGTCATTTTCCTTAAACTAGGCTTGCTGATGTCACTCTGAATCCTGCATCTTGAAGTAGTTTGGGTATATGAGCAAGAAGAGTGTATTACATCTGCTTAAGCTTGATAACAGCAACTTTACAGCGATTTTATTTTTTTTAAAAGATGACATAAAACGGCGTTTAATTGGGTCAGAAGGCGAAATAAGACATTAATCTTATAGGCTAACACTAATGATTTGAGGAATGCTTCAACTGTGTGGCAGGGTACATAAGAACAAACCGCTGGCTGAGATAACGAAAATAGAGATGACATATCGTTAGCAAGTGTTGTCATAGATGTATCAAAGTGGATGAAAAACAACATATTTCATCAGGTATTTATAAAAAATTATAATACGTAGAACAGGAAAAGAAGATCTATGTCACTTATTCAATAATTTTCATACGTAGTGATTATGAATGATGGTTCAATCGATTATTATAAGAGTTTTTACGATATGACATCCAGAGGCGCACTCGGCTAGTGATAATTACTAAGAACATACTCATCTGTGATGACTCAAGATTAGTGCACAAAGCAATTTTACGTTTGTTACCTGAAGACGGCGGACTGAACCTGCATTATGCCGAAGACGGTAAGGCGGGGCTTGAGTGTTTGAGTCAGAATAATATTGATGTGATGTTTTTAGATCTGACGATGCCAGTAATGGACGGGTTTGAAGTATTAAGATCATTGCCTGTACGTGATTATGATACGAAAATTATAATTTTATCCGCCGATGTGCAAAAACAGGCTATTGAACGCTGTATCGAACTTGGCGCTGATCATTTTTTAGCGAAACCTTTTGATCCCGAACAATTCACGACGTTACTTGCAGAGCTCGGTATTAATACCCGTTCGTCGGATCTACCCGTACATTTAGTAGAGCAAAATCTTGATTATATAAGCATCTTTAAAGAAGTTGCTAACGTGGCTTTAGGACGTGGAGCCGCGATCATTTCTGATCATTTCGGGGAATTTATTAAGATGCCATTACCCAATGTTGCCCATATGGGAGCAGGGGAGTTGGCGATGGCCATTACCGATATTAAGAACAATGGTAATTCGATTGCGATTGCACAGCGCTTTGTTGGTGGGGGGATTCACGGTGAAGCACTGGTTTGTTTACGGGGTAAAGACATAGACGTCTTTGGTGAGCGTTTAGGTTTTAGTCAGATGGATGAGCACAAGAGCGAAATTGTAATAGATATAGCAAATTTAATGGTGTCATCGTTTCTTGTTGCACTTTCTGAGCAAATGAGCATCCCCTTTTCAGTTCGTCAACCTATTGTTCTGGAAGAATATATGGTATGGAATAAAACTGATAATGTCACTTCTGATCTCTTCACTGTGGAGTATACGTATCACGCTGAATCGTTAGATCTCGAATGTGATGTGTTGTTTTTAATGGATAGTGGCTCAACACAAGTCATAAGCAAAATTATGGATACACTACATTGAATCAAATCACGTTAGCAGATTTTCACCTTACAATGCAGGTGATGGACAACATCGATGCAGGGGTGGTTATTTTAGACAAAAACTACACTGTATTGGCGTGGAATACGTTTATGCAGGCTTATAGTGGCATATCCTCTGAACGTATTATGGGGCAGAATCTTTTTGATACGGTGAAAGATTTACCTGAAGAGTGGTTGAAAAATAAGATTGAATCCACGTTCAAGCTCAGAATGCGATCATTTACATCTTGGGAAGATCGACCTTCAATTTTTAACTTTTCTAATTTTAGCCCGGTATCTGGTGGCTCTGAGCTCATGTATCAAAACATGACACTTACCCCACTGAAGTCACTGAACGGTGACATGTCCCATATCTGTCTGACGGTTACTGATGTCTCTGATATTGCCAAAAACAAAACCCATCTGCGTGAATCAAACAAACAATTGACCCATTTGAGTATGACCGATCGTCTTACTCAACTGTTTAATCGCGGACACTGGGAAGGCTGCCTTGCAGAGGAATTCGAACGTTGCCGCCAGACCCAGATCCCATCGACTCTGGTAATGTTTGATATTGACCATTTTAAAAAAGTAAATGATACCTACGGTCATATCGCAGGTGATGGTGTTATTCGTATCATATCCAGTATATTAAGAAGAACTAAACGTCAGAGTGATATCTCTGGGCGTTATGGTGGTGAAGAGTTTGGGGTCATCCTGCCTAGCACGACGGCAGATATGGGGCTGTACTTTACCGAACGCCTACGTCGGCGAGTGGAACAAGCCAGTGTCTCTGTTGATGTTAGAAGCATTAATGTAACGATCAGCCTCGGTGTGTGTGAGTGGTATCCTGGCCTGCGTAGTTATGAAGAATGGCTGGAGCAAGCAGATCAGGCGTTATATCAGTCAAAGCAGTCTGGTCGTAATCAAACCTCTCTCTATGAGCAAATTGTCAACCTAGAAAAAGATACTGGCTAATAGTAAATTCCGTGCATTAGGGCATTGTAATTCTAATCATTAGCCTTACAATTGATAAAATTATAAGTACTATGAATGAATCATTATGGTTGTTGAATCTGAAGGTTATCACGCGCTGATTGAATATTTTACCGAGCACCTTTCGCTGTTTGAAAGGGTGAGTTCTGATGTATCTACAGATACCGTTGAAGATGTTGTGACCGATATGATTGCAACGAACTTAATGGCAGTGTTCTCTCAAAATCCTGACTTAGAATCAGATTTTCGCTTTATGCTGATGCGAGAAGCGGACGCGGTGGTTGATGATCTGAGTGAAGTATTAGCCGGCGCATGGCGTCGGTGTCCGACGAACGAACAGATTGCCTTCTTAGAAGACTATATTGGGTTGGTAAAAAATCTGTTTGATAGTGCGATCGGTCTGCACGATTAATAGCCCGATGAATATATCAGTGATAAAGACGGCTTAGGTCGTCTTTTTTATTTTTGTCGTTTGGATACTTTTTGACCGCCTATTCGCGACAAAAACAAGGACTACACGTCTTTCACTGCGGGTGAGGTGAGTTCGAATAAAAATCCCCGAAGCATCAAGTGCGTTCGGGGATTGGTATCTAGCGACGAGTCAAAATTAGAACTCTTTGTAACTACGGTACTTAATACTAAAGAAGATCGTATAGAGCACTGGCACAATGAGCAGAGTCAGTATGGTTGCAACACCTAAACCAAACATGATCACCGCGGCCATCGATTCGAAGAAAGCATCCGTAACCAGTGGCAACATGCCTAAAATCGTCGTGATCGCCGCCATGCAGACAGGACGTACACGACTTACCGTTGATTCAAATACCGCCTGAAACGGTTCTTTGCCACTTGAAATATCAAGATTTATCTGATCGAGCAGGACAATACCATTTTTAAGCAACATACCAGACAGACTTAGCATCGCAAGCAATGCCATAAAACCAAACGGCGTTCCCATCACCAGCAGACCCATAGTGATGCCTATCATGGCTAGCGGTACGCAGCACCAGATAACCAGAGGCTTTCGTATCGAGTTAAACAGGAACACGGTGATCAGGAACATCATCATAAAGCCCATCGGCAATGAAGCAAACAGCGCGGCACTTGCATCACCAGACGACTCATATTCCCCCCCCCAGCTCAGCTCGTAACCAGGTGGAAGTTTTATCGCTTCTACCTGAGGGCGCACCTTCGCAAATAGCTCAGCAGGCAAAATGTCATATTCAAAATCAGCATCGGCAAATACGGTTAAGGTACGTTTCCGATCGCGACGCTGAATAATTTGATCTTCAAATTTAACATCAAAGCCATTTATCACTTGCTGCATCGGTACATAGACCGATAGTGCCGGGCTCCAGATCCGCAGGCTATCGATAGACTCGATATCGACCCGTTCTTCATCTGGCAAACGCGTTACGATAGGCAAGAGTTTAGTGCCTTCACGATATAGCCCGGTTTGTTGCCCCGCAAACGCATGATTCAGGGTATGATCGATATCCGCCTTATCGATACCTAAGCGCCGAGCCTGAGTTTCATTAAACTTAGGTTCAATAAATTTAGCCCTTTCCCGCCAATCGTGACGCACGTTCACCGTGCCCGGGGTGGCATTAAATATCGCCATCACTTCAACGGCAATATCGCGCAGTACATCGGGATCGGCACCTTGGATCCTTGCCTCAATTTTAGCGTCCGTTGCCGGACCTATTTCCAGTCGCTTGAACTTAAACTGGGCTTGCGGGAAGTCAGCCTCGATTTGATGACGATACGCCGACATCACAGGGCCAAGCGTATCAAACTCTGATGTGCGTATTGCTATCTGAGCAAAAGCGGCATAACTTTTCTGTGGCTCATAGGTCAGCATAAACCGCTGAAAACCTTTACCGACACTGGATGAAATAAATTCAACATTATCCAGTTTGCTTGCCGTTTGCTCCATACCCGCAACGGCTTCACGGGTTTCACGAATATCCGTTCCCTCCGGCAGCCAGACATCCACCAGGAAGATTGGTGTCGTTGAAGGCGGGAAGAAAGACTGTTTTACATAACCGAAGCCCAGAATTGAGATGGCAAAAGCTACCACAACAGCAATTACCGATACCCAGCGGAATCTCATGCAGACATCAAGCAAGACTTTATAGCCGACAAAGAAAGCACCTTTATAGGGATCACTTTCTTCGTCACCGCTCTGCGCTTCTCCCTCTTTGCCAAAAAAGAGCTGGGCAAAAAACGGGGTTAAGGTAATTGCGGTTACCCAAGATAAGATCAGGGAAAATAGCAGAACCCAGAACAAAGAGCCGGCAAATTCACCCGTAGAGTCAGGTGAAAGACCAATAGGCGCAAAGGCTGTAATAGCGACAATCGTTGCACCAAACAGCGGCCACATCGTCTGACCAACAATGGCTTTTGCCGCTTCAAGCGTGGATTGACCACGCTGGCGCCCCATCAGGATCCCTTCAACAACCACGATGGCATTATCGACCAGCATCCCCAATGCAATAATGAGTGCACCGAGGGATATACGCTGCAGCTCTATTTCTGCCTGAAGCATCAGGATAAATGTGCCTAAGCAGGTCAAAAAGAGAATTAATCCAATCAGGATACCACTCTTTATTCCCATAAATATCAGCAGCACAACAATAACAATCACGACAGCAGCTAACAGGTTCAAAACAAAATCACGAACCGAGTTATCAACTTCCACCGGCTGGTTATACATAAACTCCATAGTCATACCAGCAGGGCGGGCAAAATCAATATCTGCTAATTTATCGTTAACCGCTTTACCTACCGCGACAACGTTAACACCCTGGGTAAACGAGATGCCGATATTGATAGCCTGGCTCTGGTTAAAAGTAACGAGGTGATCGGGTATTTCCTGAAATCCACGGTGGATAGTTGCGACATCTTTTAGGTAGATAAGCTTATCTTTTGATGTGCCGGGAATGATAAGGTCGCCTAACTCTTCGACAGATTGAAAAGCGCCTGTCGGACGCAGGCTTAAGTTCTCACCGGCAATACGAATATTGCCTGAGTCAACCACCATATTCTGGGAGTTAAGTAGATTGTTAATAAGGGTTGGATCGATTTGGAACGAAGCCAGTTTATTTAAAGATATTTCAATAAATACCTGCTCTTGCTGCTGTCCCGCCAGCGTGACTTTACTGACGCCAGGAACCAGCTCCAATTCACGTTTCACATAATCGACATAATCCAACAGATCTTTGTAGCTGTAATCATCGCCACTGGCCATCAGCATGACGCCATAAACATCACCAAAGTCGTCATTAACCAATGGTGTATAAACCCCAGGCGGCAACTGGCTCGTCATGTCTCCCACTTTACGTCGCAGCTCATCCCAGATTTGAGGTAACTCATCCGGACCATAAGTGTTTTTCATGGTCACAGTGATTTGAGACATGCCGGGTGTGCTAATGGAGACAATATCATCCACATAAGACAGAGCCTGAATCGCCTTCTCAATAGGGTAGGTGACCTCTTCCTCGACTTCTGTAGCGGTAGCCCCTGGATAAATCGTCACGACAACGGCATCTTTAATGGTAAAAGGCGGATCTTCCAGCTGGCCCAAACCTAAAAATGACATTCCCCCGCCAATCAGCAGGATCAGAGTAAACATCCAGCTTATGATGCTGTTTTTTACAAAATAACTTGCAATATTCATCGGTTATCCTTCTATCCGTTCGACTTTCTGGCCTTCGGTCAAACGTGAAGCTCCGTCAGATATGATCACTTCTCCGTCCTGCAAACCTGCTGTAATTTCTATCATATCGCCCACAAGGGTACCTAAACGGACCTCTCGGCGAGTTACTGTCTGGCTATCACTTTGATATACCCAGACATTGGCAATTTGCTTATCTAGCGACAGTCCATCTTGCATCAGTACCGCATTAACAGGTACCAGGTACTCGCGACTGTAGGTGTAAGTCACATCCCCCAAATCAACATTTACTCTGGCTGGCATACCTTCAAGCACCTTGTGCTCAGGGTCAAAATCAACTGCCAAAGTGGCGATATAGCTGTGAGTCACGGGATCCTTGGTCATATTCAATTCCAAAGGTCTACCTTCAAACGTGATATCGGGATAGGCTTCAAACGTCACATCAAAAAAACGCCTTCCTTGTCTTTTCTCCTCCCGTATCGCGACGGCAAGGATCATATCGGGTACTTGTACATCCACTTCGATCAAGTCAATTTTGTGCATGCTCAAAACAGAAACACCCGGCTGGATATTTTCAAAAGCATCGAGGAACACATCGCCAACAATACCGTCAAAGGGCGCCCTTAACTCGGTATACTCCAGCGCAAGTTCAGCCATTCGGAACTCAGCCTTAGCCACCAAATACTCAGCACGCATCTTGTCGTATTCAGACTGAGGCATCAGTTTTTGCTTCAGCAACGACTTGCCACGCCGGTACTGGTTATAGGTCTGCTCCTTTCTGGCACGGCGATCATTGAGCGCAATTTCATAGTCACTCTTATCTAAAACCGCTAACAAGTCGCCTTTTTTAACAAGCGCCCCTTTAGAGACAGGGATCTCCGCAATTTTTCCGTCAACACGAAAAGAGAGCTCCGCCAGATCATGCGCTTTCGCGACACCATTAAATACGCGCCCTACCTCGTTCTTAGGTTCCGGAAGCTGGAATACCTCAACGCGAGCAATTTTTGTTTCAAATTCAACTTCATCACTGCACCCCAGCAGGGCGGTGCAACTCAATAACGTTATCGCTAAAAATTTCATCTTCATGGCTACAGCCCCCGCTCTTTAACCCAACGCACAGCGGTTTGGCCATCTTCCAATTCAGCTGCACCGGTCGTCACTAGCCAGTCACCATCTTGTAAGCCTTCGACTAATCGACCGTCAGCAAGCTCTACCGTTACTTTTTCCAGTTTGCTGCTATCAGGTAACCAACGAAAAACAAAATTCTGACCATTGTCCTGGACTAAAGCGCCCGCAGGGATTTCAGGTGACTTACTATTGGCTGGAGCAGGTATCAGTATTTTCACTTTTGCATTCATACCAGACAAAACATTTACCTGCTCAGGAACCGGCAAAGTGACAACAACGGTATAGCTTGCTGTTGATGGATCCGCGACTGTGCTCAGTTCTTTAAGGTGAGCTTCAAACCACTGATCTTTTCCCTCAAAATTAATCTCAGCTTTGGGTGTGCCTTCTCCTTGCTTTTGTACACGTTGCAACGCACCTATATATTGCTCAGCCAACTGAAAGCTGACATCAATGGAGGATTCCGTTTGAATTCCCAATACCTGCTGCTTTTCGCTGACAAACTCAAACTCTTCAGAGTAACGAGCCGAGATAGCACCGTCATAAGGTGCCAGCAACTTGGTGTAGTCGCGATCGTTACTCGTCTTATCTAACGCAGATCGAGCGGTAGCGAGTAGGCTCTTAGACTTATCAAAATCATTTCGGGAGATAAAACCTTTACCCACCAGCTGCTTAGCTCTTTTATAAAGAACTCGAGCTAATTCATATTGTGCTTTTGCAACCTGATATGCCTGCTCGTACATAGCAGGATCTAAAGTTGCCAACAGATCACCTGCCTTAACTTCAGCCCCGGGTCGAACCAATATTTCGTTCACTTCACCCGCAACGCGAAAAGAAAGTATCGCTTGATCTGACGCCTGTATCTCTCCCGGTAATATTCGCTCTTTTTGACTATCACCAATTTGGATCTGCATCAGCTTCACCGGCCTTGGGTAATCAGGCTTGCTCTCGACCTCTTTTTCACTCCCGCAGGCAGTAAGAAAAAGCAGTCCGGCTGTCAGCAAGCAAGCCCTGATATAACGCGATTTCATATTTAAAATATACCTTTTAGCGATTGTGACAATATTGTAGTGGACAACTGATTCTTCTGTGTCGAGTTAGTCCTAAATGACTACGTAACAAATGATTTTTATGAGATGGGCATATGCCACACCAACTCTGTATAGTTACGTTGTCCGCTTCCATACAGACATTTCCCTTTCACACACTATCAACTTTATACCAGTTGCATATAAAGTGCTTTGTTATTTATATCCAATACAAAAAAAAGCTGAGCAAATTGCTCAGCTAAGGAAGGATTTCAAAATAATAACAAACATAAACAATTAGCAGTGGTTCAGCGTTAATCCATTGATCAAAAGCATAACTCTAATACATTGAATCGATGCTGAATGCTAAGTGATATGCCATAAAACACGTATTATCTTGTTGCTGATTGTAAAAAAGATAGCAACGACGTTCGACAAGTCTCAGATCGCGTTTGAATCGACACACATTATTTTCCCGCAGAATGCGACTTTTGATTGCAACAAAATCACGCGCCAGTAAAATGCTGGCGTTTTGTTATTAGATAATGAGCCGCTATGCGCATTCACGCTGTACATGATTTATATGAAGAACGACTTGCTCGTTCAACCCGACCATTTCGAGCGCGAGGCTGCAAAGTAGAGCGTTGTCGTCATTGTATGTTACGTACCCATCTCTGCATCTGTAGTGAAAAACCAGCAGTTAACTCTGATGCTGCTTTTTTGTTGGTGATGTTTGATGATGAGATTCTAAAACCGAGTAATACGGGACGACTCATTGCAGATCTGTTTGAAGACACGTTTGCTTATATCTGGTCTCGTACCGAGCCCAATCAGGCAATGCTGGAGCTGCTCAATGATCCGCAGTGGCAGCCTTATGTGGTTTTTCCCGCCGAATATGCCGCACCTGAGCGAATAGCGACTCACGTTGAGCTGGACGAGGGCAAACGTCCGCTATTTATCATGCTCGATGGCAGCTGGGCAGAAGCAAAGAAAATGTTTCGTAAAAGTCCGTATCTGGATCGATTTCCGGTGCTGTCGATTAGCCCGGAAAAGCCTTCGCGCTACAAAGTAAGGGAAGCGTCAAAAGAGAATCAGCTTGGTACCGCCGAGGTTGCAGCTCGTATTATTGATTTGTTTGGTGAAAGCGATAATGCAGAAATTCTTGATCTTTGGTTTGATGTGTTCCGTGAAAACTATATGACCGGAAAAATGAACCGTCTGTTACCTGCTGATTCAGCAATTAACATACTGAAAGATAAATTGGCAACAAATCTCGAATCCACGGCGGCCTGAACCGAATTCTGCATTGAAGTTACTGGATATAACCACAAAGAAATGGATTTCTTTGGTAAAAATACAAGCTGAAAATGAGTGCAATACGGCATGAAATGCAACACTTTGCTGTTTCTTTCAGCAAACGCGAGCGGCTACCGTAAAATCGCACACTAAATTAGCCATTGGTCACAGTCTGTAGGTGTAGAAGTGTGGATAATTTTTTCAGTTTTGTTGGCTAAAAACTTTCTGCTATTTCGCTCAATAACAATTTTTGTTCTTGAACGAAATAGTTGCAGTGAACAGCGACGATCAAGTTTTGAATGAAAGGTTTTATTTTAAATTTAGGGAGTGAAAGATGTACTACGGCTTTGATGTAGGCGGAACCAAGATTGAATTTGGTGCATTTAATGAAAAACTTGAGCGTGTAGCAACAGAGCGTGTAGCAACACCTGGTGATAATTACGATAAACTGGTTGATACTATTGTTGATATCATCCAAAAAGCCGATCAGAAATTTGGCTGCGAAGGGTTTGTCGGTATCGGTATTCCTGGAATAGAAGATGCCCGTGATGGTTCGGTATTAACCACCAACATTCCTGCTGCAAAAGGGCGCTTCCTACGTAAAGATCTAGAAGAAAAGCTAGGTCGCAGCGTGGCTATCGATAACGATGCAAATTGTTTTGCGCTGTCTGAAGCATGGGACGAATCGCTGCAAGGTGAAAAATCAGTATTAGGTTTGATCCTGGGTACGGGTTTTGGTGGCGGCTTAGTGTTTGATGGCAAAGTGTTTTCGGGCATGAACCACGTTGCCGGTGAACTGGGCCATACGCGTATGCCTATCGATGCATGGTTCCACTTAGGTGAAAAGGCCCCGCTATTTAGCTGTGGCTGTGACAATAAAGGTTGTATCGATAACTACTTGTCTGGTCGTGGTTTTGAGCAGCTTTATGCTCACTATTATGGTGAAAAGCTGAAAGCGATTGAGATCATCAAGCTTCATGCTGAAGGTGAAGAAAAAGCCGTCGAGCATGTTGAACGCTTTATGGAATTGCTGGCAATTTGTTTTGCCAATCTGTTTACCGGTTTAGACCCGCACGTTGTTGTATTAGGTGGCGGTTTATCCAACTTTGAGCTTATTTACGAAGAGCTACCTAAGCGTATACCTAAACATCTACTCTCTGTTTCGCGTGTACCGAAGATTGTTAAAGCAAAACACGGTGATGCGGGCGGTGTTCGCGGAGCAGCTTTCCTGAATATTCAGAAGTAACCAATACCAATTGGTATAATCACTGCTTCACCGATAAAAAGCACCGGAACGGTGCTTTTTTTGTATCTGAAGATTTCATCACATTCATTAAATGTGATTGGTCAAAACATATCTGCTAGAATTCGCGCTCTTTACCGTTTCATTTGTAGGAAAAAATAATGTCATTCCAAGCATTAGGCCTGAATAGCCAGTTAGTCGATGCCGTCACTGAGCTAGGTTTTAATACGCCAACGCCCGTTCAGCAACAAGCCATACCACAAGTGTTGGAAGGGCATGACATTATGGCCGGTGCACAAACAGGAACCGGTAAAACGGCTGCATTTGCTTTACCCATGCTGCATCGTTTGCTGGCAACTAATGATACAGAAAAAAAAGCCAATGCCATTCGAGCCTTAGTTCTAACGCCAACCCGTGAATTAGCACAGCAAGTATACGATAGCGTAGTTTCTTATAGTAAAAATGTACCGGTAAACGTGGCAGTTGCTTACGGTGGTACCAGCATGGGTGTTCAGGTTAAGGCGCTGAAAGCGGGTGTTGATATTCTGATTGCTACCCCGGGTCGTTTATTGGATCACGCTTTTGTCGGCACGGTTGATCTGTCCCGTGTTGAGTGTTTAGTACTTGATGAAGCCGATCGTATGTTAGACATGGGTTTTCTCGTAGACATAAAACGTATTATGAAGCGAATGCCTGCGCAGCGTCAGACTCTGTTTTTCTCTGCGACTTTCTCAAAACAAGTTAAGACGCTTGCATACACGATCCTTAACGAGCCTAAATTGATTGAAGTAACGCCGGCTAACAGTGCTGCAGATAGTGTTGAGCAAATAGTGTACCCGGTCGATAAACATCGCAAGCGTGAATTACTGTCACACTTGATCGGAGCCAGAAACTGGCATCAGGTACTGATTTTCACCAAAACAAAGCAAGGTTCAGATACGCTGGCGAAAGAGCTCTCTTTAGATGGAATTAAAGCGGTTTCAATTAACGGCGATAAGAGTCAGGGCGCCAGACAGCGTGCGTTGTCAGAATTCAAAGATGGAAAGGTCAGAGCGTTAGTTGCAACAGATGTTGCAGCTCGAGGGCTTGATATTGAACAGCTTGGCTTTGTGGTCAATTATGATATGCCTTTTAAAGCTGAGGACTATGTCCATCGTATCGGTCGAACGGGCCGTGCAGGCTTGACGGGGCGTGCTATTTCATTAATGAGCCATGATGAAGAGTGGGCACTGCGAGCGATTGAAGAACTACTCGATAACCGATTACCTCAGGAATGGTTAGAAGGTTACGAACCGGATCCAACGCAGGCACCAACGGATAATCGTCGTAGCTCAATATTAGAGAAGCGCAGGGCCAAAGCAAAAAGTAAAATCCATAAGAATCGTGGTCGCCGGTTGCGCTAATTGTTGGCTATTTTCAATCTAACTTCGTTGTCAGATATTAAGTAGGCTAACTACATGGCAGATTTTCCGCCTTGTTAGCTGAAAAAGCACTCATCAGCAGTAATTATGTTGATAGATAAACGGACCCTAGTTTAGCTAGGGTTTACTGAAAGTTATTTATTTTATTAGTGATTAAATAGAGGCGAGAGGAGTGATGATACTTACACGGTGTCTTCGTTTGGCAACATACTTTCTCATTTTTTTTACTGCTGCGACTTCTCTTTGGTATTGGCTGGGCGGTGCAGAAAAAGAGTTAGTGATTTCCCCCCAGAACGCCTCCTTTAAGATTGTTGATGATACCAGTCAGGGAGGAACGACAAAGTCTGAGCTGAATTTTGGCGATCAATCATTAACGCTGACCTGTCAGATTGAGAAAACGGCTCAATGGCCATTTTGCGAAATAGCAATTGTTTTATCAGAAACCAATGAAGGGATTGATCTCCAGAAATACCATTCAATCGGTATCGATGTTGATTACGATAGCCCGGTAGAGAATGAACGCTTGCGTGTTTATCTTAGAAATTATGATTCTTCCTACTCAGAAGAAAGTGATCCGGTTTCGTTAAAGTTTAATGCGATTGAGTATACGCCAGATCAAAAATCGGGTTTGTCGGTTATTCCGTTAAGGGCATTTCAGGTTTTGTCATGGTGGATTGCCGAATATCAGGTGCCAATAGAAAAGTCTGGCGCGCAATTTGATAACGTCACGTTCATAGAAATTGCAACGGGGAGTTATGTAAAAGAAGCAACATACACGATTAAGCTTAACAAGTTAGTTTTTTATGGTGAGTGGATTTCAGAGTCAAACCTGATGAAGTTCCTTGTTGTTCTTTGGGTCAGTGTTGCGATTGTGTTCTTATGTATAGAACAGTGGCAATTACGTCGTTATTTGGTGGCGACTGAAGAAAGAGCTTCAATGTTACGTCATGCTAATCGAAATCTTTATGAAAAAAGCCAGATTTTTGAAGACCTTGCTTACAATGATACGTTAACAGGAGTTAGAAATCGAAATGGTATCAATGAGTGGTTAGAACAGATCACTGAATATTCGAAAGATAATGATCAACCATTCTCAATTATCTATCTGGATATCGATCACTTTAAAGCTATTAATGATTCTTTCGGACACCAGGAAGGGGACGAGACTCTGAAAGTTTTCGCTGAATTGATTTCTAAGCGAATTCGCAAATCCGACGTATTCGTGCGGTGGGGTGGTGAAGAGTTTATTATTTTCTGTCCGATCACAACGCTGGCTGGCGCTGTTGAACTCAGCCAATTAATACGTTCGATTGTTGAATCTTATCGATGGGCAGAGGGAAAAGTGATTACCTGTAGTGTAGGTGTTGCCGAGCTGGGTGATGAAGATCTTGAATCTTTAATAGCAAGAGCGGATAAAGCACTTTATAAGGCCAAACAGCTGGGAAGAAACCGGGTTGAGGTTGCCTGATCTATTTTTTAATTAAGTGAATAGATGAAGAGCCAGTCAAACAAACTGGCTCTTTTGTATGAAATGAAAGACGATGATTATCTCTCTTTTTGAGTAATGCAGTGCTCAATGGCGTTTTGGAGTAACTCTTTGGCTGATTGTTCACATACCGGTAATTCAATGTCGGATTGATAGACTGGTGTGGTACGTTCTCCCCACTGAATTACCGTGGCACCCCAGGTCAGTCCGGCCCCAAATGCTGCTGATAATATTTTGCTATTAGGTTTAATACAGCCTTCTTCGACAGCTTCACAAAGTGCAATTGGCACCGTGGCAGCTGATGTATTGCCATATTTTTGAATATTAATAAATGCTTTATCCAGTGGGATCTTAGCGTGTTCGCACAGTGCTTCGATAATACGCCTATTCGCCTGATGTGGAATAACGATGTCAATATCACTACTGTTAAGCTGAGCGCGGTCAAGTACGGTATTGGCAGCCGATCCCATGCCCCGAACCGCACGACGGAAAATATCACGGCCGACAAAGTGGAAATCAAAATGTCCGGCTTCAGGATTAAACCGGTCCATTCCCGTACCAAATTCAGGAATGGCTAAGACATCCCGCCCTTTAGGATCACAACCTAATTGCGCCTGTAGTACGCCAACCGGCTTTTCACTTTTACTTAATACAACGGCACCCGCACCATCACCGAATAACACTGCGGTGTCGCGTTTGCTCCAATCTAAATACCAGGATAAACGTTCTGCACCAATGACCAAAGCATGTTGGTAGTTACCCGCCTGGATCATACGAGTGGCGGTTTCAAGACCATAAAGAAAGCCGGTACAAGCTGCATTCATATCGAATGCCGCGGCTCTGCTTGCACCTAGGTCAAGTTGAACCTTTGAGGCAATATTAGGGATTAATGTATCCGGTGAGCAGGTTGCGACAATAATAAGATCAAGTTCGTCAGCATCAATACCAGCAGCGGCTAAGGCGCGGGCACCTGCAATTTCGGCTAGTTTCGAGGTGTTAACATGGCTGATATGGCGTGATTCAATCCCCGTGCGGGTTTGAATCCACTCATCAGAGGTATCGACAAAAGTACTCAGCTCGTCATTTGTTAAAACGGCCGGAGGTAGACATTTTCCCCAGCCAGTGATTTCAGCGTAATACATTCTATTCTATTCTCTTCACTATTGTTCATGGGCTAATGCAGCACAGTTCTAGGACGGTACTAACAGACATATTATGAGGCAGAACGCGGTAAGTAATCTGCTAAATGCTTTATGTTGATAGCCGGGTTGCGCTTGTAACTTCATACTTTGTAACTTCATACATAGTACTGCAGTCAAATTCTGGTGTAATGCTAATATCAGCCGGTAAATCATATACCCAAACCACCTCAAGATGTGAGATTCAGAGCTTCTTCTGGGAACTCAGTTCGAACGAAATGTATAGGAATGGTTGCCTTGACTGAAAGCCGGTGAATTCTCGCTGAATATATTAATTTACCTTCAGTTCGTTACGTGGATAATGACAAAACATCAGTTTGTTTAGCAAGTAGGGAATACAATGATACGTTTTGGTGTAATTGGTACCAATTGGATTACCGAAAAATTCATAGAAGGTGCTCACGCCTCTCAAAAGCTGCAACTAACAGCAGTGTTTTCCCGTCAGTTAGATCGAGCAACAGAGTTTGCCACCAAGTACAACATCACAAACTGCTTTGATAGCCTGGAAGAGATGGCTGCCAGTGATACTATTGACGCAGTATACATCGCAAGTCCTAATTCACTTCATGCCTCGCAAGCTAAGTTGTTCATTGAGCACGGCAAACATGTTATCGGAGAGAAGCCGTTAGCCTCGAATATCCATGAAGTTGAAAATATTATTTCATTGGCGCAAGAAAAAGGGGTTGTGTTATTTGAAGCATTAAAAACAAGCTATACCCCGAATTTTAAGGTGATCCGAGAAGCGCTTCCTAAGCTGGGTAGGTTGAGAAAAGTACATTTCACCTACTGCCAGTATTCTTCCCGTTATCTCAGGTTCCTTAATGGCGAAAATCCCAATACATTTAATCCCGAATTTTCAAACGGGTCATTAATGGATATAGGTATCTACCCGTTGAGTGCGGCCATTGCCTTATTTGGCGAGCCAAACAGCTTTACGGCTCAGGGAATAATGCTTCACTCAGGTGTTGATGCGCATGGTACTTTAGTGCTTCATTATAATGATTTTGACGCAGTTATAACCCACTCGAAAGTTAGTAATGGCTATGTTCCGAGTGAACTGCAAGGTGAACAAGGTACATTGCTGGTTCATGCTATTTCAGAGTGTGAGTCGGTTGAATTGCACCGAACTGGTGAACCGCCAGTGACGTTGTCACAAGTGCAGAGTGACAATACTATGATCTATGAAGCGGAGGAGTTTGCGCGATTAATTGAACAGCAGCGAACCATGCATCCAGGCCTGGCGCGAACGCAAATTGTAAGTGCGATAATTACCCGAGCCCGTGAAATTATAGGTGTTCGTTATCCTGCTGACGAAATTGTTTGAGTAGGCTGCTATACCAATTTATGTGATGAACATAACTCGGATTGAGATAAGCTAAAAAGGTGGCCAGTAAGGCCACCTGAGTAGGGAACGTAGTACTCATTATTATATTTATCTAAGTGCTCACCAGAACATCCAGGCAAACAGCGTAAGTGCAATAATACAGGCAATGTTGAGGTAAATACCGACTCTCATCATCTCGCTCTGTTTAATGTGGCCAGAACTAAAGACGATAGCGTTAGGCGGCGTTGCCACTGGCAGCATGAATGCACAAGAAGCGGCGACCGCAATCAGAGCTGACAGGATCACAGGTGATACCCCCAGAGCTTCAGCCACTGTTGCAAATACCGGCACAAGCAGAGCTGCACTTGCTGTGTTGCTCGCGAACTCAGTTAAGAACACCACGAAACCGGCAACAACTAAGATAGTGAAGAACAAACCAGCTTGTTCAAGGAATCCACTCAGGCTGTGAGCCAGGAATACACTGGTGCCTGTTGCTTTAAGAATGTTACTCAGGCAGATACCACCACCGAATAACAGCAACACACCCCAGTCAGTCGATTTTTCAATATCTTTCCACGAGACCACACGGGAAGCACCTAGAAGTACAACAGCAAGCAAAGCGACTATGGTATCGAATTTACTGAACCCACCCAGAAATGCATTAACGGGCTTGCTGAAAATCCACAAGAAAACGGTTAAGGAAAAGATAGCCAGGGTAATCAGCTTGCCGTTATCCCACTGAACTGGTTTATGATCAAGCTCGAAAGTATGCTTTAAATTTGGTTTTACGATGGCATACAACAATGCAACGGTGATAGGAAGCAGGGTAAGTGCAACGGGAACACCAAAGGCCATCCATTCAGTAAAGCTTAAGCCAACTTCAGCGGCTGCTATCGCATTTGGCGGGCTACCAACAACGGTTGCAATACCACCAATACTTGCACAATAAGCAATACCTAAAAGTACAAACACATAGGTGCTTCGCTCATTCTTGGCATTGACTTTATTTAGAATACCTAACACAAGTGGCAACATCATCGCAGTGGTTGCGGTGTTACTGATCCACATTGAAAGGCCTGCGGTTACACCAAAAAGCATAAATACGGCAACAGACATTCTTCCTTTGGCGATAAGCAGTACTTTGTCTGCAATCGCTTTATCAAGTTCTTGCTTATGTAGTGCTGCCGCTAAAGCAAAGCCACCTAAAAACAGGAAGATAATGGGGTTTGCAAAGTTGCTTAGTGCTTGTGGGGTTTGGAATATTCCAAAACCGACAGCTAGTAAGGGAACGATGATCGCTGTGATACTGACGTGTACCGCTTCAGTCAGCCACAAGACAGCAACAAAGGCCAATATACTCAGACCGACTACAACATTTTTATCAAAGGGCAGGGTATTTAGCAGAATGGCAAACAACATAATATCAGCCAGGAATATCATGCTATTTCTATTAAGTAGCCACTTTTTCAGTGTCAGGGTTAAGGCTGTCATATACTTTCCTTCCAATGGGTTATGTCGTGTATAAAACGGACCACAACGTTATCTTTGCCACGGATGTTACATGTTATTGCTGCGATGTTAATGATTGAATGGTGATTTGTTGCCTGCGTGGTGGGGTTATTGTGGGAATTGTGAGGTGATTGTTGCGTAATGTGTGGAGATCTACCCGTTGAGTGCTTTATCAACATAGGATGTCATAAGGTATTATCAATGCAGACAGGCTTTTTATTCTTTAAGATATAATTAGATTGGTTGTCTTCATTGTTTCATGCTGACTATTAACATTCCTTAATAATAAATCCTTTATTTTCATATTTACTGTTTGAATGATAAGGAAATAAATTGTTACAGCTTATCGATTTATAATTACAAAAAAAACATTGGTCAGAAAGGCGGTAAATGGAATACACAGAGCGTGACTATTGTCACATAAATTGGTTTGGATGATAAAATCGATGGATATGAACCAAGTACCTTTTGTATTATAACGTTGATGGAAAATATAACAAAAACATCAATTTAACGGATTATACCTAAGGCTAGGTTATTATGAGTTCTAAGGATGCCCCAATGCGTAAGCGTGTTCACGCTGACGTACAGGCACATATCAAAGCAGTTCGGGAAAAATTTCTACAGGAATTTCCAGATAAAGAAGATAAATTAGAGTATGCTAATGCATAAATGATTATTCGTTTTTGTCATTAATATGCGAATAATGAATATTGTTTTTAATTAAAAATAGCCAATATAATTGCGTATTGGCTATTTTTTAATTGCTGTCTGATATTCATCGGGATAATTGTCCCAACTGGTATTAAATATCACTAAATAAATGTTAATTAATTGGTTCTGGCCCTTCAAGTTCTAACTGTAATGTTTCAATTGGCTCTTTTGGGCCAAGAAAGCGCGGCTTAACGTCTAAGATGTAGAGATCAATGACCGCTTTAACTCTTGCCAGTACTTCTCGAAGGCGAATTTTTAACCCAGCAATACCTTTAGGTTCTGGGGCGGCCAGGCAGATGGCATCTATGTCGTTGTTTTGGGCAATGAATAACGCCCGCTCACAGTGAAATTTCTGAGAAATGATCAAAAAGTGGTCCGCATCAAAAATAGTTTTTGCTCTTACTATTGAATCAAGAGTCCTGAATCCTGCGTAATCCAACACAATATCCTGTTCAGGAATGCCAGCTCTCAACAAGTCTCTTTTCATTGTCCAGGGCTCGTTATATGAACGGTGAGCATTGTCGCCGCTAAGCAAAAAAACTTTAATTTTGTCTTGCTTATATAGCTCCAGAGCCGCTGTCATACGGTAGGTATAATACGGGTTCAAAGACTTGGCTATATACTTGCTTGTGCCTAATACAAGCCCGATGGAGCGAGCTGGAATCGATGAGATATCACTAAAAATACGATCAGATGTTTGAGCTGAAACCCACCGATCAATGACTAAGGTCATTCCCAATAAAACGATACAGAGAACTGCAAAAATGCGTAGCGAAGAGAGCAGTTTCATAATCATCCTAATCTATAACAGAGAAGGTAATACTACCTTAATCAATTGTTAAAATACTGTTGCTAATAATGCGTTGAATTATATCGTATTTATTTGTTACTGGCTACATCAAGGCGCGTGGTGAGCCGTTTCTAAGTGCATCTATTCATTTCTCCACGAAACAGAAAGAAAGCCATGAAGCATCCAAATACAGTATGTTTTAATACGCTTGATATGCATCGCATATATTAAAACATCTCTCTCTAGCGTTTATCAGGTTTTCCATCTGAAATCATCTTCTTATTAAAGAGTTAAGCGACAAAACACCACGGAAATTAACAGTTAGTATAATTAAATTCTAAAAATACAAACCCTAAAGATAATTCAGTAAAAAGATAGTATTGGGCTAATTACAGAACACATTTTATAGTGACACCACAGCGCCAGTTAGTGAATAAAGCCATACAAATTAATAATTTGAAATTATTCCATTCACCAATAGCTGCGTGATAACTGCAATGTAAACGTCATATTCCTTAGTTTGCCGAATACCTTTGGGCTATCTCCCTCTAATGATAAAGAGACTGTTCAAAGCGCAGTATTAACAGGCTTCTGGAAGATATGCAGTCATAAAAGAACAAACCAATAATCTATACACCTACAAGGAGTCTCTTACATGTTTAAACTAAGACTACTGTCGACACTTATCGGCTGTGGCATTGCAGCGAACAGCTTTGCGATGAATCCCCAACCTGACCCGCAAAACCCTACCGGTTACATTGTTTCGCGTGTTGAGTTGAAAGCAGCAGAAGACGCGCAAACCGCTAACCCAATGTACGCCGTCTGGGCAAAAGCGCTCGAAACGCGTCCAAATATCATCGTTGACGTCATTGAGCCAAAAGCGGCAACCAACCCAGAAAACGTCAAACGGGTAGAAAAAGTTTTCCCACAAGATCAATGGGACTTCCTGACCCAAATGGCAAAAGAAAAAGCGCCTGAGTACACTTATACTCGCTTCTTGCGCGCCATTGGTAAGTTCCCGGCATTCTGTGGTGAATACACCGACGATCGTAAAAGTGAATCAGATGCAATCTGTAAAAAATCGATCATTACTGCATTTGCCCATTTCTCACAAGAGACTGGCGGCCACATTTCTAAAGAAAACATTTGGGATAACCCACTGCTTCTTGAAGAATGGCAGCAAGCCCTAGTACACGTGCGTGAAATGGGCTGGTCTGAAGGCCAGGAAGGTTACACCACAGGTTGTGGACAAGATGATTGGCAGAATAAACGCTGGCCATGTGCTGCAGGGCAAGGCTATTTTGGCCGTGGCGCCAAGCAATTGTCTTATCACTTCAACTATGGTGCTTTCTCAGAAGTGATGTACGATGGCGATGCCTCTGTACTGTTGAATAACCCTGGCTTGGTTGCTGATTCATGGCTGAACCTTGCTTCTGCAATCTGGTTTTTCCTTACGCCGCAAGCGCCTAAGCCCGCGATGCTGCATGTGATTGACCGTACATGGACCCCTTCACAGCGTGAAATCGATGCAGGTATCGGCTACGGTTTTGGTACCACCATTAACGTGATCAACGGTGGTATCGAGTGTGGTGAGCAAAACAAAACTAAAGGCCAACCTGTTAACCGTATTCGTTACTGGGAAGGCTTAGCTGCTCACTACAATATTCCTGTTGAGTTGGATGAGGAAAACACCTGCTGGCAGCAAACGCCATATGGCAGCCTGAACCTGAATGGTGCAACAGACGTACTGTACACGAACTGGGATGGCAACTGGAAAAATCACGCTGACCGCCCAGGTGGCGCGTCGTTTGAGTGTGAACTGGTTGGTTTCCAAACGGCTTACTCAGCTCTGGTTCCAGGTGACTACGAGAAATGTGTAACCAACTTCTATGGCTCTCATGCCAACTGGCCAGAAGTGCGTGTAGTCGAAAAAATCGACATTATTGACGTTGATCCAAATGGCTGGAAGGCAAACGCAGTTTATAACACTGGTGAGCGTGTTGTAGTTAATGGTGTGACGTATGAAGCTAAGTCCTGGACACAGGGCGATGACCCAGAGCTAAGCGGTCAGTGGGGACCTTGGAAAATAGTTTAGTTTAAACTTTTTCCTTAATAAATAGCCGCCATCCTAGAAGGCGGCCCAAGTAGTATTCAAAGCCCGCAGGGTAGAGCGGGCTTTGACTATTGAGCTGAATCAGAACGAAGTACGTTTGTAACGGCGATACTTAGACTGCCAGAAGTTCGCGTCGATCTTCTCCATGATGCGCTCATCGGTGTTTTTCGGTGCCTTATGTTGTTCAACCGCTTTCTTGGCAACGGCAAACGCGATTTTGCGAGATACTTTCTGAATATCTTCCAGTGGCGGTAGCAGTGCACCTTGACCATTGATGGCTAATGGAGAACATTCTGCCAGAGCACGGCTACTTTCCATCAGCATTTCATCAGTAACACGATGAGCACCAACAGCGAGCACACCCAGACCGATACCTGGGAAAATGTAGCTGTTGTTACACTGAGCAATAGGGAAGGTTTTACCATTGTGGAGCACGGGATCAAATGGCGAACCTGTCGCAACCAATGCATTACCATCTGTCCAACGGATGATATCAGCAGGCGTTGCTTCAACACGGCTGGTTGGATTCGACAATGGGAACACGATTGGACGTTCACAATGTTTATGCATTTCACGGATGACGTCTTCGCTAAATAAGCCCGGAACTCCAGAAACACCAATTAATACGGTTGGCTTAGCATTACGCATCACATCCAGCAGTGAGACATTGTTATCTAAAGTGTCCCATTCGGCTAATGAAGCGCGCTTTTGTACGAGCTTCTGCTGGAAGTTGAGCAGATTCGGCATATCGTCGATTAGCAGACCCCAACGGTCAACCATGTAAACCTGACCACGCGCCTGCTGTTCAGAAATACCTTCCGACACCATCTGAGCAATAATTGCTTCGGCAATACCACAACCGGCAGAGCCTGCACCCAGAAAAGAGATGCGTTGTTCAGACAACTTGCTGCCTGCCGCTTTACAGGCTGCAAGTAAAGAGCCCACGGTCACAGCAGCTGTACCCTGAATATCATCGTTGAAGCAACACACTTTATCTTTGTATCGCTCAAGCACTGGCATCGCATTTTTCTGAGCAAAGTCTTCAAACTGGATCAATGCTTCAGGCCAGCGCTGTTTTACGGCCTGAATAAATTCATCAACAAAGTTTTCGTATTCCTGACCGGTAATACGAGGATGACGCCAGCCCATATACATAGGATCAGACAGACGTTGAGGGTTGTTTGTACCGACATCCAGTACTACTGGTAGCGTGTAAGCCGGGCTTATACCACCACAAGCGGTATACAGAGATAGCTTACCAATTGGAATGCCCATGCCGCCGATGCCCTGGTCACCCAGACCAAGAATACGTTCACCGTCGGTCACCACAATAACTTTGACGTTATGACGTGACGCATTGTTCAGCATGTCTTCGATGCGATCACGGTTTGGATATGAAATGAACAAACCACGGCCACGACGATAAATATTCGAGAAGTTTTCACAAGCCGCACCTACTGTAGGGGTGTAGATGATTGGCATCATTTCAGTGATATGATTTTCTACCAGGCGATAGAACAGGGTTTCATTGGTATCCTGGATGTTACGCAGGTAGATGTGCTTAGCAATATCATTATCGTATTTTTGGTATTGCTGATAAGCACGGTCGGTTTGTTCTTCAATGGTTTCAATCGCTTCAGGAAGAAGACCTTCCAGGTTAAAGAACATACGCTCTTCAACAGAGAATGCACTACCTTTGTTTAACAGAGGTGTTTCAAGCAGAGCGGGGCCTGCATAGGGAATATATAAAGGTCTTTTATTTTTGTTCATGCAATAGACTCTGTTTTTTCGTCGTAGAAGAGGAAATGAAAATAGCGCGATACTTTCATTTGAGGCGCTAATCCTAGACCTTCAAAGCACTTAATTCAAAGGGGAAAAGGGATATTTTCGAGAATAAGATCATGTTTTCAACATTTAATGTAGATCTTAGTCGCCTTTACTAGCTATAGGTTGGAAGTATTATGCTGTTTTTGATAAATCCATGGTCGAGTATGCTAAATAAGCAAACCAAAGTCGTATATTTTAACGTGGCTATTCTATTGCGAATTAAACGAGTACTTCGTCTTATTTCACATCGATAACCCGACTGGCTTTTTTATATTGAATTTTCCACCCAGGCCAGCGCGGTAGTTCCCAGCGTTTCGGGTCATTTTTGCGATTGCCGCTAGCGTAAACAACATAAACCCGCTTTCGAGCAACGTCATATTTAACCGTCAGGTTCAGCTCGGCAAGCGTGAGTTTACGAGGAAACTCTTCATTGAAGCTGTCTGCTTCCCATTCAGGAATACCCGCAAAGACAAAATCATCATTGTCAAACAGCATAATATCATCGACAGACTCAATCCCCAGAGCATCAATCTGTTCTGTTAGCCAGCTGATTAATTCGGCTGGATCTGAACGTTCAGACATTCCCTGCGCATTACGTCCTAATGCTAAAAAGAGGTTCCATTGCGTTATTTCATGTTTGATCTTTTCAGCTAATCCTTCCAGCAGCTGATTATCTAGGATCATTTCAACAATAGACTGACTGACTAGTTTGCCAACAGGCTCTTGTTTTATTACCTCAATCACCCGGCCAGCGTAACACCGTTTCATGACCGACAGACATTGGCCATCAACGATCTGGCTTTCAGCCAGTTCTAACTCTCCAAAATCGAGTTCAATAAGCTGACTGAATTTTACCGGTGCAATGCAAGTGCCTAATGACAGTGTTTGTTTTACGCCTCTGCCTGGCATGCTGTATTGATCAAAAATGATAGCCGCTTCAGCACTTTCACTATATCGGCTGTCACGTCCTACTGTGGCTTCGCTGATGCCATTTCCTAATGCCTGGCGACGTTTCTCTCGCCTGACAAAGACCAGTTCAGGTGCAGTTTGCATTACGGCATTAAGCCAGCTGTCACGTTTAATGGCAGTGGCAACACTTAGCTGAGGTAACATCATGGCTGACCGGATTTGGGCGGCCATCATGCGTGCTTCGGTAAGCAAATCGTTATCGACGAGAAGACAATCAGGTATCTCACCACGGATGAGCTTGATCAGCGTCGTTGCGTCACAATGATGCTTTTCCCATTGCCGAAGTTGTTCAAGAGCTTCTTCGTTTTTCGGCGGTTGATATAACCGTTGCGGTATAGAAAGCGCTGCAGCCAGATCGACCATGGCCTCCTGGCTGGCCTTATCCGGCATGGCTGTGATCAGGTGAGCAAACAGTGAATCGATGGGTAAGGGATAGATGCGCTTTCCGTGTTCAGTGATCTCACCATCGTTACTAATGGCCTGCATCTGACGCAGTTTCGCGATTGCCTGGCTCAGTGTTTTCTCCGGTAAAGGGTCGATAAAAGCCAAGTCATTGAGGCGATAGCCACAACAGGCTGAAGCCAGCATTGGCTCAACCAGCTCTTCACGGTGCAGTTCGGGTGGGGTAAGAAGCTCTAACGGGGCGGCACTACCGTACAGGCGAATACATAACCCCGGCGCAATACGTCCGGCGCGGCCTTTACGTTGTTCTGCACTGGCGCGCGAAATGGCATGCAGGCCCAGCACCGTCCGGCCATTACGTTGGTGAGTACGTCGTTCGAGACCTGAATCAATGATCACTGTTACACCGGGGATCGTCAGGGATGTCTCCGCGACATTCGTTGCCAGAATAATCCTTCTATGATCACTCTCATTTAACGCCTGGTGCCGATCGGTATCAGAGACAGATGCATGAAGCGGAATGACCTCAGCATCGAGATGTTTGAGCATGCTCATACACTGGCTGATCTCTTTTCGTCCCGGCAGGAAAACGAGAATATCGCCTTCTATTCGTTCAAAAACACCTTCTACCGCGGTTCTGATTTTACTGTCGAGATGACGACTATCGGGGCTATGGCGGGGATCACTGGCTTGGTGCTCGACGGCGACTGGAAAACACCGGCCTTCGGCTTTGATCTGTTTAGCTCCCAGATAATCAGCCAAACGCTGGCTGTCCAGTGTTGCAGAAGTGGCAATTAAACGATGTGTATTATGTTGTTTCAGCAATGCCATCAATAAGTCTGTGTCCCAGCGGCGCAGATGCATTTCATCGATAATGATGATATCGAAGTTGGCCAGCTGATCTTCGCTCATCCAGCGCAGAGCGACGCCCGGAGTAACAAAAACAACATTCGTCTGATCATCTAAGTGAGATTTAAACCGAATAGCATAACCGATACTCTGACCAATTATTTCTTTAGCCTGCTCAGCCAGAAATTCTGCTAACGAGGTACATGCAATGCGGCGTGGTTGGATCACTAAGACACGACCTTGCTCAGCGGCCCATAAAGGCAGACGCGTTGACTTGCCTGAGCCCGTTTCTGCTTCGACTACCAGATGATGTTCAGCAAGCAGATCAAGAAACACAGGTTTAATAGGATCAATCGGTAACAGCACTGGCGTATAAATCCACACAACGAGAAGTGAGCCTAGTTTACCCGGGATTGCCAGTTGAAAGCACATTTGATGGTGTCAAATGCTTAATATATCGGCATGAAAGCCAGGAATTGGTATAAACTATTGGGCTTTAATGTATTAACATCATCAGCTGGAAACCCTAACTTGTGATCAGGTTTTAAAAATCAACTGGTTAAATTCAATGTCACAGCTATACCTTGCTAAGGGCGATATAATCTCCCAACATGTAGCAAGCGTTTTTATTTGATTCTAGAGCACTCCATCATGCGAATTTTGCACACCTCTGATTGGCACCTTGGCCAGCATTTTATTACCAAAAGCCGGGCGCCTGAGCATCATGCCTTTATTACCTGGTTATTAGAACAAATTGTTCAACACCAGATCGATGCCGTGATCATTGCTGGCGATGTGTTTGATACCGGTGCGCCACCCAGTTATGCCCGTGAGCTGTATAACCGATTTGTGGTTGAAATGAACAAACTGGGTTGTCAGTTAGTTGTGTTAGGGGGAAATCATGATTCGGTTTCAACCTTAGATGAATCTAAAGGGCTGCTGGCGTATTTAAACACACAGGTCATTGCCAAAGTTCAGCGCGATCTCGATGCACAAATAATTGTGCTCAATAACCAGCAAGGTGAAGCCGGGGCTGTGCTGTGTGCTATACCGTTTATTCGGCCGCGGGATGTGATGATCAGTCAGGCAGGAGAAACAGGTGCCGAGAAACAGCAAGCATTAGTAAAAGCCATCAGCGATCATTATCAAGAGCTTTATCAACGCGCTGATCAGAAAAGAAGTGAGTTTACTCAGCCCCTGCCTATTATCGCTACCGGCCATTTAACTGCAATGGGAGTGAAAAGCTCAGATTCAGTGCGGGATATTTATATCGGCACGTTAGAAGCTTTTCCTGCCAGTGCATTTCCACCGGCCGACTATATCGCGCTAGGTCATATTCATCGTCCGCAAGTCGTCGCGAAATCAGATCATATCCGCTACTGCGGTTCACCAATTCCGCTCAGTTTTGATGAGCTGGGCAGTCCGAAACAGGTGCTGGTGGCTGAATTCACTGACGGGAAACTGGCTAAGTTAGACGCATTGGAAGTTCCCCTGTTTCAGCCTATGCAGGTGATTAAAGGCGATCTGGATAGTATTGAAACTCAATTGAATACACTGGCGGGCTACGATGGGGAGTTGCCGATTTGGCTCTACATTGAAGTTGAGACCCAGGATTACCTGAATGATCTGCAGCAACGCATTCAGGCGATGACAGCAGAGTTGAATGTGGAAGTGTTACAACTGCGCCGCTCACGCACCAATCGTCAGGCTCAGATTGAAGGTCAGGAAAAAGAAATGTTAGCCGAGTTAACTCCTCAGGATGTATTTGAACGGCGGTTAGCCCAAGAGCAATTTGATACCGAACAAGACCAGCAGCGTATCAGACGTATTCGTCAGACTTTTTGTGACATTGTGGAAGAAGTGACTGAACCCGCCAGTGATCTAGAGGGTAAAGCATGAAAATTCTGAGTTTACGTTTTAAGAATATCAACTCGCTGAAAGGTGAGTGGAAAATTGATTTTACCCAGGCACCTTTTTCTGACAATGGTTTGTTTGCGATCACCGGCCCCACCGGTGCCGGTAAAACCACTATTTTAGATGCTATCTGCCTTGCTCTCTATCACCGTACGCCAAGACTGAATAACATTTCAAAAGTTACGAATGAATTAATGACACGTGGTACCGCTGATTGCCTGGCTGAAGTGGAATTTGAAGTTAAAGGAAAGGGATACCGGGCATTTTGGAGCCAGCGCCGTTCAAGAGATAAGATCGATGGCAACTTACAAGAAGCCWAAGTAGAGCTGGCCACTATCGATGACGGTAAAATTCTCGCTTCGCAAGTGAAGAAAAAAGCCCAATTGATAGAATCGTTCAGCGGGCTGGATTTTGCGCGATTTACCAAATCTATGCTGCTTTCCCAAGGTCAGTTTGCCGCGTTTTTGAATGCGGATGCCAACGATCGTGCCGAATTGCTGGAAGAGCTTACCGGTACTGAAGTGTATGGCTTAATTTCAGAAAAGGTTCACGAGCATTTCACCACCACCAAAAACGAACTGGCACAACTGAAAGCGAAAGCCGATGGGGTCGAGCTGTTGACCGCAGAGCAGTTGGAAGCGCTGTTAGAACAACAAATTCAATTGTCGGGTCAGGAACAAGATGCAGAGAAAACACAGCAGCAGTTACAAGCCCACCAACAGTGGTGGGAAAAGGTAATTGCGGCCACAAAAGCGGTTGAACAGGCTAAAAGCAATTTAAGTCAGGCCCGGCTGCAGCAACAGCAAGAACAAGCGGGCTTAGATCGTTTAGCGCAAAGTGAGCCGGCAGAAAAGATGCGCACTCAATTTACCTTGCATCAGGCGGCGACGGAAAAAGCAGCCCGGGCGAAAGGTGAACTTGAACGGTTAACACTGGTATTGCAGCAAGCGAGTGAGAAAGCTGAACAGGCAAAGCAGCAGTATGAGCAGGCCAGTGATCGGTTCTCGCAAGCGAAGCAGGCACAGCAACAGCTGGACACTTTACTGAATGAGAAAATTGTTCCGCTTGATGCTGAATGCAAACAAAGTGCTGATGAACTGGCCAAGATCCAGACTCAGCAACAGGCTCAGGAAGAACAAAGTAAGCAGGTGGCTGCCCAGTTACAACTGCATCAAGATCAGACACTGCAGCATAAAACGAAACTTACTGAAGTGGCGTCGTATCTGACGCAGCACAGCAACGAAGCGGCCTTGGCCGAACAACTACCACTCTGGCAAGCACAGTTTACCCGTTTGGGGCAGTTGGCCAAAGGTAAAACCGAGCTTGAGCAACGCCGTGCCCGAATTGATAAAGAGACCACGCAGCTGGTGGAAACTCAGCAGCAGTATCAACAAACATTAGCCAGTAAAACTCAGCAGGTTGAGCAGAGTAAGGCTAAATTAATTTCTGTCGAACATGCAGTATCTCAAGCCTTAAAAGGCAGCGATGAAAGTAAAATAGAACAGGAACACCGCTTATTGGCAGAGCAACACGGGCTGCGGCTAGAGTTGCAGGCGGCGGCACAACAGGCTCAAAAGTGTCATCGCGAACAAGAGCAACGTTTAGCAAGACAGACACAATTAACCGCGTCCAGCCAACTATTGGATAAGCAGGTTGAAACCTTGCGAGGGCAGTATAAAGACAAGCGAGCGCACCTCAAAG
This sequence comes from Photobacterium sagamiensis, assembly GCF_050337085.1. Lineage (NCBI taxonomy): Bacteria > Pseudomonadati > Pseudomonadota > Gammaproteobacteria > Vibrionales > Vibrionaceae > Photobacterium > Photobacterium sagamiensis. The sequence goes on from NZ_JAKJSP010000024.1 coordinate 52,078, forward strand.
ATCTCGATAAGCTGATCGAACAGGAAAAGCGCATTGCGGATTTAACTGAAGAGCGCGTTAAGCTGCAACCGAATGAACCCTGCCCGTTGTGTGGTTCGAAAGAGCACCCGTTGGTGGAAAGCTATCAAGCCTTAAATGTATCGGAGACCGATCAGCGTCGTCAGCAGGTTCTGATTGAGTTAGAAACGATTGAACAAGGCGCCAGTAAGCTCAAAGAGCAGCTGAATAAAGAGCAGGTTGAGTTGAGCGAACTGGCCAAGCGACTTGAACAGCTCACGGCAGAACAGACCGAACTGCAGCAAAAGTGGCAGCAGCTTTGCGGATCATTGCAAATTGAACTGGCAATCACCGAACAGGAACCGCTATCGGCTTACCTTAATACCGTTCAACAACAGCAGAAAAGCTTATCAGCACAGCTTGAGCAGGTGAAACAGCTTAATCTGCAGAAAGTGACGGCTCAACAAGCCGTCGTCAATGCAGAGCAGGCTGAAAAAGAGGTAAAACATCACATTGAATTAAATACCCAGCAGGGTGAAAACCTTGGTAAGGCGATCTTGCAAGTCAGCACCGAACTGGAGCAACTTGGTCAGGAATGGCAACTACTGGATGATAAGTTAAAAGCGCAGCTGGCAGAATTAGATATCGCGTTACCAGAGTCCGATCAGATTGAAACCTGGTTAGACCAAAAACAGCAAGCGGCAGCAAGCTGGCAACAGGCAGAAAAACAGCATCAGTCATGTCAGGAAGCATTGAAGGCTCTGGAGATTGAAACGACGAACCTGCTTGAAAAACAGCAAGAGCTCGGTAAGCAGTTGCAAAATCTGTCGTCACAGCAGCAGAGCGTAACGACACAATTGAATGATAAACAGCAGCTCAGGATCGAACTGTTTGGAGAAAAATCGGTAACGGATGAGCGTCATAATGCGCAGCAGCTGACGCAACACAGTGACAGTGAACATCAGCAAGCACAAACCGCTCATCAGGCGGCGGATCAGGCGTTGCAAAATCTGACAGGGCAATACGGTGCTGCTGAACAAAATCATCGCGCTCTTGCTCAAGAAGCGCAAGCTCAACAGCAGAAGTGGCAGACACAATTGGCATCGAGTCCGTTTGCGACGCATCAGGTTTTTGAGGCTGCTTTGTTAGCTGAAGAAGAGCATGCACGTCTGGTTAGCTTAAAGCAACAGATCCTGGAACAGCTGGCTCGAACTCAGGCGCTGAAAGAGCAGGCAGAAGATGCTTTCGCTAAGCTGCATGCTAAAGCAGAGCAGCAAGAACTGGCAGCAACCTCATTAGAACAAGTGGCCGAACAGCTTGATACCATTAGCACGAAGCTGAAAGAGATCACCCATCGACAAGGTGAAATCAAACGCAGCCTGGATGACGATAGTCAGCGACGTAGCAACCAAAAATCCCTGTTTGCACAGATTGAGCAGTGGCAAGAAAAATACGACGACATTGCGTATTTGCATGCATTGATTGGTTCGCAAAAAGGAGACAAGTTCCGCCGTTTTGCCCAAGGACTAACGCTTGACCATTTGGTTTATCTGGCGAACCGACAGCTTGATCGCCTACACGGTCGCTACTTACTGCAACGTAAACAAAGCGAAGCGCTTGAGCTTCAGGTGCTTGATACCTGGCAGGGGGATACCGTGCGAGATACCAAGACGCTCTCTGGTGGTGAAAGTTTTCTGGTCAGTCTTGCCTTAGCGCTGGCATTGTCTGATTTAGTCAGCCACAAGACCAGCATTGACTCTCTGTTTCTTGATGAAGGTTTTGGTACCTTAGACAGCGAAACCTTAGACACTGCCCTTGATGCCCTTGATAGCTTAAATGCTTCAGGAAAAATGATTGGTGTGATCAGCCACATTGAAGCAATGAAAGAGCGGATCCCGGTACAAATTCAGGTTAAAAAAATGAATGGGCTGGGGGTTAGTCGATTGGAAGAGCAGTATTGTGTCAGGTAGGTGATTGGATGGGGGAGGTACGATTTATGCGAAAGACTTCTCCCCCCCCTACATTTACCTGGATTTCTCTCTGGCATTAGAGGCGGGTAGCCTTATACTCTCTGTCGGGATACCTATCATTCTCATAATAAATATGGCATTACTTGTCTTAGATGGACCAGGATATATTTTATAGTCAAACTTAATTTTATCGTCTATATAATGTTCGCGAAAATGATGGTTCGAAAAAGGCTGTTCTTTATCTTTTTCTAGCGAACATAATTCCAAATCATGAGTAGAAATCATTCCTAAGCTATTATGCTGATTCAACTGCTTTAATACGATAAGAGCACCATCTATCCTATCTTTAGAATTTGTCCCACTGAATATTTCATCTATTAAAAAGAATGTTTTATTTATGCTGATAGAATTTAACATTGCTTTTATTCGCAACAGCTCAGAGTAAAAAGTTGAAATATTTTTACTGACATTATCCTTTGTTCTCATTGATGTAATTATATCAAACCGACCACAGGATAAACTTTCAGCACAGACAGGAGCACCAGCATAAGCCAGTAATAGGTTTGTTGCAATAGTACGCAAAAACGTGCTTTTCCCCGACATGTTTGAACCAGAAATAATAGCAATGCGATTTGTATCATTCAAAATGAAATCATTGCCAATGTTATTCTTGTTGGAAATTAAAGGATGCATAATATTGTGAGCATTAACTGCCATAGAGTCGTTTACATTTGGCATATTCCAAGAAGGATTCTCAAATGACAATATTGCCAGAGAAGAGAGTGCTTCAATTTCACTGGTGACATCAAACCATTTTGGAATAAATTGGCCATATGAAATCTTCCATTTTGTAGCAGATATGGCACAATTAACATCCCATAATGAGAAGATATTAACCAGGAAATGTACCATTTGGTTGTATCGTAGATCTGACCTTTGTAAAATATTATTTAATGACATCAGAGCTAATGATGAGCTTATAGAGTTGTTATTTAAAAGTCTGGATTGCAGATTATTAATGAGGTCTGATTCAAATTGTTCCGATTCAATCAGTTTAAAAAGCTTTGAGTAGGCTTGCAATGAGATAATTTTATTATCTAAAATAGTAAAAAGGTTAATGGATTTTTTATAGAAAGAAAGAAAGATTATGGTTTGAATAGAGTACAAAGCAAGAGGTAAAACAACGGTTTGATAGATTAAAGCATCTATAATAAGAGTGGTAAATGATATGTAAGGTAATGTTTTTATTATAAGTTCTAACTTGTAAGGAATGATGCGCGGAGTACTATTTTTAAACCAATCAATAATTTTAGTCGGGTTGTTGTCTTTAATTTTCAGCGCAGAAGCTTCAAAGTTTTGCCTGAAGTCTATCTTTTTTGACAGCTCAGTTACAGCCTGTTGTGTGTTATTTATATCTGATGAACCGTTACGTAGTTTTGAGGCAAGTCTTTGTCGACCATGATAAGTATGAGAGGTGTTAATAAATTGAAAAATTGAAGACTGCCCAAATACGTCAAGATCAAAAGAATTGCGATGTCCTTCATCAATGAACTCATTTCCAATGTCGTGAAATGTACACCACTTATCATCAATACGATCAATGCCTTTTTTATTAATAGATATGAGACGTTGTAATTGTTCAATTCGTTGAAACAACTTAGTATGCTTTGTAACTAAGAAAATAAAAACAGACAAGCCAATCAATAATGAAGGATATATAAGAACGTCATTGTCTGATTTAGTAAAGAAGATAATGAGGAGCACAGTAACAATCACGATTAAAAGTCGAAAGTAACTTATCATCGAGGCAGTCGATTCTTTTTCTTTAAGCTCCTTAGATAAGTATTGTACCCGTTCAATATATTCTTTTCTAACATTCTTGTTCATAGTTTATCTCATTTTCTAGAGGCCTGTTAACGTCTAATCGTTGTTACATGAATGATGCTGATAACATAAGTATGTCTATGTGACGTTACGAATATTATCATAGTGGCAGGCAATGACCGATAATTACCTAGCCCATTAGTTAATGATCCGCGCAAATATTGTGGACTACGTCCGATAAATATGTACGCGGATAACCGTCTATTCACAGGTGTTTGATTACAATCAGCGATATATCTGAGCCTTAATAGAGGATGATTGTCGATTATTCAAACGCTGAAATATTTTTAAGAAGAAAGGATACTTTTCAAAGTATAGATATGCTTTTACAATCATTATTTCCAATATTCCTCCTCCTGATTGATAGGGGTTTTGTTTTATTTGTGCATAATGTTCCTTATATAGCAGCTCCCAAGGGCTATCTCCCATGGAAAACCATAACAATTGATTAGTTTGGCTCGGCACAAATATTGATGTTAATTCTTCAGCGATATCATCAATCTCTTTTTCAAAAGTGACATTTGATACATCATTACCATTACTTGTTTTATAAGGAAGATTGATCATATTGAAATTGCTTTCGGAATCATCTATATATTCAACATTATAAAGCTTAGGCCTCTTATGTACATCTGATCCATAGTTTAAGTTGAAAATATTAAATGTCACAAAAAAAGGCATATTTTTGAGGTGTTTTTTAACTTTTTTAAAGAAATCTAAAGTTAATATTCTATCTTCTTTTGTTTCAAGGGGGAAACCAAATAATAAACAAAAATGCAAACCTATACCAATTTTATTGCATTCTGTTAGAAGGTTCTCAATTTGCATGATATATTGTTCTGGAGATTTACATTTCTTCATCTTTTTCAATAAAGCTGGAGAAGCGCTTTCCATGCCTATCCACATTTCACGACAACCAGCTTTGAACATTTTTTGAAGAAGCTCACTAGAAAAACCAGAATCAATACGAGTTCGGATAGACCATGTGAACTTGTTATTGTTGCTTAAAATAATATCACAAAACTCTGAGATGTATTCAGGTTTAATTGCTTCGTCAAGTAGGAAAAAATGTTGTGTGTTGTACTCTGTACCATATCTTACTAATCTGTCATAAAAAAACTGAGAATCGAGTTTTGTAGATTTATTTTTGAAATGATTAATATTACAAAACGCACATTTACTCCAGAAACATCGATTACTAATTTTATCAACAAATACCATGTGGGGAGTGTAATACTCCGTTAGATTCATATCGTGATAATCAGGGAATAATTGACTTTCATTAATAACTTCAATTATATTACTCGAAACAGATGTAACATTATCATGTCTTACAGCTAGTGAGTCATATTCTTCAGCTGATTGTACTGTGCTAGGAATATTCTGATAAAATCGAATAATTTCCGTATCATGACGAGATAAAAATATACTATCGAATTCAAAGAATAGTTGTGGATTTTTATCCATTCTATGAGCGACCCTGGCAAAACTCATTTCGTCGAAACCATGGCCAGTGAAATTCAAATGGATATGAGGGAAATGTTCTTTTATTAGCTTGTTTATTGTTAAAACAGGCAAAATTTCCCAAGGGAATGTTATGTCAATGCCAATAACATCAGGTTGTTGTTCTTCTAAAACGGGTATGATTTTTGAGTGAAAAAGCTTAATAAAAGGGTTTCTCTCATGATCGATGCTGAGCTTATATATTGCATCCATATCATTAACATTAAATCCAATATCTGGCCAGAAAATCACTTTATTTGAAATGAAGCAACCATAATGATAGAAGATTAACTGCTGTGCTTGAAAAATAACATCTACAGCCCATGAAAGCTTTTTATGGTTATAAAAATCGTTCTTTGATTTGAAAACTTGTAATGCTGTTTCTATATGTGTAATAACATTATCTTTTAATAATTCATATGTATCATGGGTTACGCTTAATGGGAATGGTACATCGGTATCCTGAATTACCCATTCTCGATATTCGCATGAAGATAGAAATTCAGGTTCTAAAATTGCCTGCCACAATGTGAGATTCATATCCCAGCTTTTAACATTAAGACCATTATCTTTTAGTATGGCGCTTACCTTAGCTGTTGCGACTGATGGAAAGCTGGGGAAAAAGCCGAATGAGTTTAGTAATAGTATTTTATTCACAATTTGATGCCCGATTTATTTTTGGTAAACGAAGGAACATATATAATCAGTTTTATCTCTCTTTTTATCTATAAGAGAGAAACCATTCTCCGTAATAAATGGTGTATAATCATATATTGGATGTAATGGATGTTTTGCTAAAATCCCATGTAATCTTGTAATAATAGGGCGAAATATGATTTGTTCTATTTTTGTAGATAACTTTGTTCCAGTAACTTCGTCAGCAATACAAAGTAAGCCACCTTCTTTTACCATACTCAGAAGATGAAGCAAAACTATTTTATAGTCATTTTCATTAAACGTATTTAAGAAAAAATTCACAAAGACAATATCAAACTTTTCATTCGGTTCGTACTTTAATATATCTTCACACACAAAGGTTATATTGTTTAATAGTTCTCTGTTTGAGAAGTTTTTTTTTGCTTCTTCAATCATCCTAGGGGAAATATCAACAGATGTGACATTATTGTTTTTGCTTGCTATCTTCTCAGAAAAACAGATAGATCCGCACCCAGTATTTAATATTTTAATTTCAGGAGAAATAAGTTTAAGAAAATATTCTTGACTCCGACTATTCCCTCCCATTGAAATTACTTTTGTAACAGTACTATATATTCCCGCCATCCCACAATACTGTGCTGACTTAACTTTTAACATGATTTAAGCCTTCTCATTGTCAATTCTACTTGAATATGTGTTTAGTGGAACTATTCTACTTTCTGAAATTACATCTTCTAGTGTTGAAATAATATCATCTCGATATACATTAGTTATAGGCATTGGTGGCGCTGTAAAAAGTACCTTATGGAAAAGAGAAATAAATTTTTGTATAACAGAGTTGCATGAGTATGCACCTAATATTAAATTTTCAAAGATCGCCCCTGAATATGCCTTAGCTAAATAACTTGTTTGACCAAGCTTTATTTTTTTAAAATTATTTTCTTCTGCATATAGAATAAGTTTGTTTATACAACTAAAGTATAGGTCACCTTCTTTAAGATAAGAATAGTCTAAACCTAGATATATTGGTATTATTGTGTCATCTTGTGTGATTATGAGTTCAAAACAAACAATTTCATTATTTACATTAGTGCAGATTAAAGCGAAGCAGTTATCCTTTAGTAATTTTGAGGTTTTCGAGAAAAACGTTGAATTTAAAGATTCAAACTGATAGTCACTATTATTAAGGATTTGGAGATATAACTTTTCAAAGACTTCGCTGTGAGCGCTGAAATCATTAATAAATTCCCACTTGAATCCTTTGATTTTTTTTGAATTATTTACTTGTCTATTTATTCTCTGTCGATACCTTTTCTTGAACGAAGAAGTCCACTTTCCTAGCCTTTCTTCAAGTAGTACATAACTGTTCGGGAGCGAATGTCCAATGATAATGTTATTTTCTCTAAAACAATCGAGCAGGAGAGTATCATGGGCAGGAACTTCTTTAAACAGTATTAGTGGTGTTTTAATTTGCCGAGCATATTTTTTGATCTCACTAAAAACCTCATAAAAACGTTCTTTATAAAGTTTGGTTTCATGATCTTTTATTCCGATTAAATGATCACATATCGCAATAGGTGTGCCTATAAATAGGATTTTAATTCTTAAGAAATTTGGATATATCTGTCTTATCTTTTGAGACATTCTTTTTATCGGTTTGTTTGTCAATAAATCCAGATTAAAGCTATAGATAAAACAAGGAATTATTGCCTCGATTTCTGTATTTTGTTCAAAGTAAAAATATTTTATGTCAAAGTCTTCAATGTTTGATAGTTCAACAGCCTTGATTAAGTTATATGACTTTAGGATGTTATTTCCTAAAATAGAGATCCAATCCTTAGTACTGAACGTCTCAATTGTATCGGTTTTATGCCAGGTACCTTGCATATTAGTCACCATTAATTATTATCAGTATTCTAGCTTTTGTTAATATTCAATAATTATCCGAGCTTCAAAGAGTTTTGTCTAAGCTGTAATGACCTATCAACTGACATTAAGGCTTCTACAGCAGTATCTAATTGTTCAAGAGACTGTTGCGCTGTTACGGTCATTCGTATTCTAGATTCTTTTATTCTGACCGCTGGATATAGTACCGAATTGGCATATATATTTTGTTCTTCGAGCAGTCTAACAGCCTCTTTAACTTTACGTTGATCACCGATAATAATTGGAAAGATTGCTGTTTCTGATAGGCCAATATTAAAACCATGCGATAAAAGTTTTTCGCGGAAATATGAAATATTACGCCATAGTTTATTTATTAATTCTGGTTCATTTTGAACGACATTTATAGCAGCGATTGTTGAGGCCGTTGCCTGAGGTGTCATGGCTGTTGAAAACATATAGGCTCTAGAATAGAATCGGAGAAGTTCGATTAATTCTTTTTTACCAGCAACAAATCCACCAACGACACCAAGTCCTTTACTAAAAGTTCCCGCAACTATATCCACCTTTCCTTCAAGAGAAAAGTACTCAGGCGTACCTTTACCTGTTTGCCCAATAACTCCTGTAGCATGTGCTTCATCAACCATAACATAAGCATTATATTTTTTTGCAATTGAAACAATTTGATCTAATTTTGCAATGTCTCCATCCATAGAATAGACACCATCAACCACAACTAACTTTGTTCGGTATTTAGAGCTATATCGTTTTAATATTGTTTCTAATGAATCACAATTATTATGCAGGAATGATTTTGTTGTCGTTTTTGTACAACCATCCATAATGCTTGCATGAACAAGTGAGTCAAGAATTGCTATGTCGCCTTCACCAAGCATGCTCAGTAGTGTACTGCAGTTTGAACCAAAGCCCGAGGTGTAAATTATCGCATCTTCACAGCCTTTAAATTTGGCAATTTTCTTTTCTAATTCTAAGTGTATATCTAGTGTTCCTCCTAATAATGGAACGCTACCAGCTCCGGCCCCATATTTTTGTATAGCATCTATTCCTGCAGAAATAACCTTTGGATGTTTTGTTAAATTCAGATAGTCGTTTGACGCCAGATTGATCATTTCTGTTGGGTGTATATCACCATCTTTTCTAATCTGAATTAATGGCCCAGATCCTGAGGTGGATTCTCTTCGGTAATGATAATGTCCGTGGTCTCTTAAGTCTTTAATCCATTCAAGATTGAATAAATCTGCACGTTGATATAAATCATGGTCAACTATGTTATAATAATCAGCCAGAGATTTGTTATAGGAACCAAGTTCCATGTGCTTCAAATCTTCACTTAAAGATTCCATTTTTTAACTCCTTTTGGATAAGGTATAAAGAGGATTGTTATAGTTGCTAAAATAAATTGTTAATAAATCATTGTATATGGCTAGTATAATAATCAGCCTTCTATAATAACGGACGGTTATTTGTTGACACTTTGATTTTAATGAGGGTTTTATACCATCTTAATAGACAAACTAATATAATAATCTTCTGATTGCTAAATGCTATGCGACGCTGTTCTAATTACGTAATGATATCAATGAAAAAACAAGTTCAAATTAATATGGGCTGGGATATCCTGTTTTCTCAATTAAAGTTAGCTGTTGGGATGGGCTTGGAATATAAAATACTGTATCGGTATTCTGTTTGGTAGAGGTAATGATTTTTCTGCAGTAATGGAATAAGAGTAATAGATGAAATTTGAGAAGTCAGTCAGCTGAAAGAATAATTCTCTTCTCATATTTACATTAAAAAAACAGCAATAATACGCATAAATAATACCAAAGTTCAATCAGGTACTAAGATACCAAACTTCAAATATGCGTAAAGAGAGGGTAATATCTTAAAGCAATTGCAGCCGATATTATTTGGGAATGTCAAGCTTGACCATTTGGTTTATTTGGCGAACCGACAGCTTGATCGCCTTCACGGCCGCTATTTACTGCAACGTAAACAAAGCGAAGCGTTAGAGCTACAGGTGCTTGATACCTGGCAGGGGGATACCGTGCGAGATACCAAGACGCTCTCTGGTGGTGAAAGTTTTCTGGTCAGTCTTGCCTTAGCGCTGGCATTGTCTGATTTGGTCAGCCACAAGACCAGCATCGACTCTCTGTTTCTCGATGAAGGTTTTGGTACCTTAGACAGCGAAACCTTAGACACCGCCCTTGATGCCCTTGATAGCTTAAATGCTTCAGGAAAAATGATTGGTGTGATCAGCCACATTGAAGCAATGAAAGAGCGGATCCCGGTACAAATTCAGGTTAAAAAAATGAATGGGCTGGGGGTTAGCCGATTGGAAGAGCAGTATTGTGTCAGGTAACTACTGTAAGTGCCTGTTTAAAATGCCACACTAAATCTTTCTGCTATCAAACGAGAAGAAAGTTACGTTGTGTACAACTGGCTGCAATACTTTGATGAACAGACTATTCGCCAGGAATTTACAAAAGCAGGACTTAACGTTGTTGAGTTGTATGATGTAGCTGGCACTCCTTTTACTGGGAATGCTAATGAGCTAGCGATCGTTGCAAGTAAATAGCGTATATAACAATTAAGTGATAACACATCCTGAAGAACAAAGCTTGACCTAATCTGGCAGGGGCTCGCTCTAACGAACTTCTGCTCCATTGTCTGTTAGAGCTTCTGCTCATTCACGTTCTATTAGTATCGATTTTTCATATCTGAAGTAATGTGGTGATAGGTGATAGGTGAGGGGGGAGCTCCTAAGGGGCATAGATGTTTAATTTAACTCTATCCATTGGACTTTGAGTACTCACAAAACGAGATCCCACTACGTGCGTGTAAATTTCAGTCGTTGTCATCTGTATGACCTAGAAAATCTTGAACAGTCCTAATCTCGGGTTCTGCTTGATGCAATCGTGTAGCAAGGGAATGTGTAAAAGTATGGGCTATTATGCACATGTTCTGAGAACGTAGTGAGTTGATTGACATCGTTGGAAGACACGTCAATAAAATCAGCAAAAGTGGCACTTACAATGAAAAAAATCGGAACACATTCATTGTATTCCAATTATTTTCATTGTGAGAAGCGGTCAACCGAGCCTTAAGTGAGCAGCATTGCCCGGTTGGGGGAGCTTTCCTTAAAAGAAACTAAGCAACTTTGCGCGTTTTATTTTCAGATTGGTTGATAAACTCGGAGTGAAGAGCACATATCGCCGCTTTGTAATATTTGTCTTCCACAACAAACTGTACGTTAACATTACGCATGGAAGAGTGGGCAGCTATTGGTGAAATCTGCTTGTCTGTTAAGGCGAGTATGCCTTTGCTTAAAGCAGTATTGGTATTGATAGAGGCTCCAATAATTGAAATTAGCGCGACCATGCAGCCTGTAATCGTCGAATTTGGGTAGCGTTTTTCTGCTTTATAAAGCAATTTGTTTAAGATTTCCGTGCCACCACTTAAATAGTAGGTAATAGAGTTGGCGTTCATCTCTTTACCAATTAATTTCACTCTGGCATCTGAGATGATTTCCATCAGCTCATAGCTTACATTATCTACCTTGCCAACCATGGCCTGGTCAAAAATGTGTAGGGCAAAGACTTTACTTTTACCTGCAATGATTTCCACTCTTTCAGCGTCAGGTAGGTAATTTTGTGAAATCAGGGTGCCCTGATGTTCGGGTTCAAAGGTGTTTTTGATACGTAATTCAATGTTATTTTGGCGTAGCCCAGACGCTGCATTGGGGTGGATCGCCTCCATTCCCAAATTGGCCAGTTGATCGGCAACATCAAAGTTGGTATGTCCCATAGGAAAGACGTTTTCTGGGCCGACGACGCGCGGGTCGGCACTGCTTAGGTGGTACTCCTTATGGATGATGGCCTGAGTAGCGTGAGTTAAACAAGCAATACGACTAAAGGTAATTTCGCTGTAGCCGCGATCATAGGTTTTCATCAATCCTTCATCACAATAGGCATAACCCGTGACTATGGGCAGCTCTTTAGTGACATCAATATTGGCAAATGCGCGTTTGATGACGTCATCCAGGCTGCCATAGCTTTTGTCATCCCAACCGGACAAATCAACAAACTTGGCGTTAATACCAAGGGTTTTTAATTTCAGGGCAGTGTTATAGGCACTGTGTGCCTCACCGAGCGACGATAGAAATTCTCTGATTTGCGGCAAGTAATGACGCAAAGAGAATTGGCCGTACTGACAAGTTTCTATAATATTAGTGATACAGTTTACTGCATCAGTGATCCTTGACTTGATAAATTTATCTGCACGTCTGCGATTAAGGGGATCGGCAAACATATTTTCGTTGACGAGTAGCATGCGCATTTCTAAATCGGCGACAGCTTTTCGCCATGTTTCATCACGCTTGGCAATATACTGGTAAATGCCGGGTTTTCCAGAACGTTTGCATTCTAGCAGCGCATCGGTGATACCGCCGTAAGCAGAGACCACAAAAACGCGATTATAGGGAGATTTGGGGCGTAGCATTATGTTATCTAAGATAGCATCGAATGCTGACATTGATGTACCGCCGATTTTTTCTACGGTATAACTCATGAGGGAATCCTTTACTCATTTAATTACATCTGGGAAAAGGGGGCATTGACTGCCCCTTGGGAAGAGGATTATTCCACTAACGGGTATACTCCATTTTCGTTATGGACCTCTGCACCAGTAATCGGCGGGTTAAATACACAGGCCATTACCATCTCTTTGTCTTTATAGGCTCGTAAGTAATGTTCATCATTATTATCTAAGATATACAATGTCCCTGGCTTAATTGGGTAGGTTTTATCGCCGATCACTTCGATCTCACCTTCGCCGGAGATACAGTAAACTGACTCTAAGTGGTTCTGGTAATGAATATGTGTTTCGGTGTTGTCATAGATGGTGGTTATATGGAATGAAAACCCCATCTTGTCGTCTTTTAATAGCATACGGATACTTTCCCAGTTGTCCGACACTACACGACGTTCGCTGTTTTTACACTCTTCCAGAGTTCTTACAATCATGCCTAAGGTCCTTAAGAAGCTTTCTTGAGCAGTTTAGTGGCGACGATATCTGCTGCCTGCTCGAAAATATGCAATCCTTGCTCAAGCTCGGTCTCACTAATAGTGAGTGGACAGAAGAACTTAACGATTTCGTCATCTGGGCCTGCGGTTTCAATTACCATACCTTTGTCGAAACATGCTCTGGCGATGGCTGATGAAATTGAGCCGCTCTTGCACTCGATACCTTGCATCATGCCTCGGCCTTTGCCGCGGATAAATAATGACGGATAACGGCGCAGGGCGCGTTGAATCGCGGTGTTGACTTGGTTTGCGCGCTGGTCGATATGCTGTTCAAATTCACCGTTTGCCCAGTAAGTTGTAATGGCTTTCGTTGCGGTAACAAAGGCATGGTTATTACCACGGAAAGTACCGTTATGTTCACCTGGTTGCCATATGTCGAGTTCAGGCTTAAGTAGAACCAATGCCATTGGTAATCCATATCCACTGATTGATTTGGACAAAGTAACGATGTCTGGTTTGATACCTGAAGGTTCAAAGCTAAAAAAGGTGCCGGTGCGGCCACAGCCGGCTTGAATATCGTCGACAATCAGTAGGATTTTGTGCTGCTGACAAATGGTGCTCAGTCGTTTCAGCCATTCAGTGGAGGCAGCATTCAGTCCACCTTCACCTTGTACCGTTTCAAGTAATACTGCTGCGGGCTTGTCTAAACCACTTGAGTTATCGTTCAGCATTGTTTCGAACAAAGCCAGACCATCAACGCCAGCGTAGCCTTCGTACGGAAGACGTGAAGTGCCTGTCAGAGGCATGCCAGCACCGCCGCGGTGGTGCTGGTTTCCTGTTGCAGACAGTGCACCGGTGGTACAACCGTGAAAGCCGTTGGTGAAAGTGACGATATTAATGCGGCCAGTTACTTTTCGTGCGAGCTTCATTGCCGCTTCTACGGCATTTGTGCCAGTAGGACCGGTGAACTGCACTTTGTAATCAAGATTTCGGGGGGAGAATATGTGATTACGAAGTGCGGTTAAAAATTCCGCTTTGGCTTTTGAGTGCATATCCAGGCCGTGGGTAATACCATCACAATCGATGTAATCAAGTAGTGCTTGTTTTAGTACTGCATTGTTATGGCCATAGTTCAACGAACCAGCGCCAGCAAGAAAGTCGAGGTAACGTTTACCATTTTGGGTGTATAGCCAACACCCTTTTGCAGATGAAAAAACAACAGGGAAGTTATTCGCATATGATTGCACATTTGATTCTTGCTTTTTGAAGATATCCATATTGGGACCATGTTTTCAATGAATTAATGAGTTTTGGTAAGAGGGATGCGATACAGGTATTCGGTATCGTGCTTGCCTTTAAAGTGTTTGTACTCGTCCAGAAAAGTTGTCACTGCACCATGGTTATTATTTTCCTCGTCTAGTTTCCTGAATAGGTTCCAAGAGCCTTGATTGTCTTTTGTGATTGTTGTTTCAACAGCCTTAATGTGTTCCAGGTTATCGCGCATTAAAAGCTCTTTTAGCATATGAAATGCAAGCCCTTTCCCTCTGTGCTTGGGGGCTACGGCAACTTGCCAAATAAACAGTTCACTATTATTTTCCGGCTTGAGGTAGCTAGATATAAAACCTGCTATTTCATCATTGCATTCTGCAATGATGCAGGTTTGTTTGAAGTGAGTAGATTGCAGAAAGTTACAGTAAGACGAGTTCACATCCAGAGGAGAGCATGAAGCGATAAGCTTATGCACTTGGTCACCATCGCCAATGTTTGGTGTTCTAAATACCCACTTGTTTTCATCCTTGGCCAATATTGTCGGGCATACAATCCAAGGTGCTGTCGTAATCATCCTGTACCCATAATCCTTAGTGGTCTAAACAATCGGGGCGTAATCATTACACCCCTCAATGAATATATCAAGTGTATGTATGGATAATATTCCACTTGCTTATCTTATCTTGTTGATTAGTATGGAAGGTTTGTGTTTGCGAATGTGTCACTTAATGTTTTGTGTTCTAATTATTTGGTGAGTTGGTTCCTTAAGCTGTTGAGCAATTGCCAGTTGATCTCAATTGACAAAAGCTTTCGTGATTAACCTTGCTCGCTGCAATGATGCTAGCTTGAATGAGGGGGAAACCTTGCTGAAGGCAGCGTCGCCTTCAGGTAAAATGCAATCAAATTTTTCACAAGGTCGCTTGTATCGTGAATCATGGATGGCATATAAGCATTGTCTCTCCCCACGGAAGAACATCTTTGTATTATCCTCGTGTTGGCAGAGCGGTTTGGCGAGGGCCAATACCTGAAAATAGGATGGGGGATATCGAATTCTATCAGTCCAGAGATGTCATTCTGATTGTCAGGTTACATCTCAGTTTTTTAAGCAATCGGTCAGGTCGTCAGTACAAATTAAGACCTATAGCTTGAAAATCCCAGCTGATCAGCTGGGATTTTTAATCAGTAAGTTGTTACTTCACAGGGGGGGGGAGGTTGGACACGGAACAGCAATCAGCTTGGTGTGATATTCTGGTTCAAACGGAAAAAATTGTCAGGATCGTACTTGGCCTTCACTTTCGCAAGTCGATTGTAATTCGCACCGTATGCGCCCTGAACTCGGTCTTCATCTTCACTTATGAAGTTAACGTACACGCCGCCGGTCGCAAAGGGCTTGGTTGCTTCGCAGAATTCACGCGCCCAGGTAATACAGGTGTCGTCTTGGTCCTCAGCCTCCCAACGCGCATGTACGTTCATAATGAATGTCACGTCGCGGTGCGGATAAGCGTTGGTGTCAGGGGCAACACGGTTGGTTGCTCCTCCCATTTGTGCAACGAAGATCTCCGACTGTGAGCTAGGCAGCTTGTCACCATAGTCAACTAACTTATCGATCAATCCATCGCTCAGCTCGGTGAAGTTGTGTGACTTCCAGTAATTACGAGCCCCGGGTGTCAATAGCGGGTCGAAAGCTTGCTGAAATCCAACAAAGGGATGTGGTCCAAAACCATCAGCGATGGGCTGGCCAAGTTGACGTAGCGGAGCCAATGCTTTTTCTCCCGCCGCCATCGCGCCTGTGTAGAGAGCAACCAGGATCAAGACCCGAGTGCCGTGAACCTCTGGAGAAAGAAATGGTAACGGAGGAGCATTGCGTATTACTGCCCATACAGTTAACTCTTCGGGGCAGTTGGCACAGAACTCTCGGTATGCATGCAGAACTGACTTGGCTTGTTCAAAAGGAAAAATGATCGGCCCGGCCATCACTTCGGGACCAACAGGATGCAGTTTGAACTCGAATGATGTAACAACACCAAAGTTCCCGCCCCCTCCGCATGAGGCCCAAAACAGATCAGCGTGGTTTTTTGCATCGCACCTCAGGCGCTCACCTGCAGCGGTAATCACTTCGATAGCGATAAGGTTATCGATCGCCAGGCCGTGTGTTCGACTCAGCCAACCGAAGCCGCCACCGAGGGTCAGCCCTGCAATGCCGGTAGTTGAATTGATCCCGACGGGTACTGCTAATCCATAGGCTTGGGTTTCATGATCAACATCGCCGAGTGTAGCCCCTGGTCCGACAATAGCGACGCGTGCAATTGGGTCAACCTGGACGGAGCGCATTGTGCTCAGGTCAATCAATAATGCGCCGTCGCAGAGTGACTTGCCTGCGATATTATGGCCAGCGCCACGGATCGATGTGAGTAATTGATATTGCCGAGCAAACTGTATTGCATGTATCACATCGGCCGTACCGGAGCAGCGGACGATGAGTGCCGGGCGTCGGTCGATCATCGCGTTCCATATCTGGCGAATGTCATCATAATCGGAGTCGTCAGGCAGCACGATTTGTCCGCGCACCCGGCCACGTAGGTCAGCTATTATATCGTCGCTAAGGATCTTGATTTCACCGTTAAGCAAGCGAGCCTGTAATTCAGCCATAATCACTTCTCCATTGTTCTTAGTGTATGCGCCAAATCTCTAGCGTCGAGGTATAAAGGGACACTTCGTTGTGCATAACTTGCACAAGTGAGAAATACAGGCGCCCCGAGAGTGTAGATGACACGCTGAAGAAAGAGCAAATAGGGGAGGTGGAGAGCTATTCTTGGAGGTAATGCAATATGATGGGTTAATTCGAGTTGTTGAGAATATATTCGTTGAAAATTAATAACAAAAAAAAGGGTATCCAACGATACCCCTTTTATCAACATTACAAACTTAAAAGCGAATTAGACACGCTCAACGTTTGCAGCTTGAGGACCTTTCTGACCTTGTTCAACGTCGAAAGATACTTTCTGGCCTTCAGCCAGAGATTTGAAGCCGTCACCAGCGATAGCACGGAAGTGAACGAATACGTCAGCGCCGCCGTTGTCTTGAGTGATAAAGCCAAAACCTTTCTCGTCGTTAAACCACTTAACAATACCAGTTGTTTTAGACATGACATGTCTCCTGAAATTTGTATATAAAATCACGCACTACGCGTACTTAAGCCAAAATAATGTATTACTTATGGACAAAAGAAGAATGAAGCTTCAGGACAACGACACTTATAAAAAGTGGTGTAACGAAGTTTTCGTTTTCAATTTCAATTTGCTGCATAAATAGGACTGCATTACAGGGCGAAACTATTAAGCCACAGCGCTATTTTGAGGGCAAGGCATTAGACTGAAAATCAAATAACCATAATAAAGAATTGTGATGAAAGTAGCATAGTGGCCTGAGTAAAGTATAGGAATTAGAAGAGGTTAACGGAAATATGACATAAAAAGAAAGGGTTGGGTCACTATTGTCAGGTGAAATAAAAAAAGGGCTGACTAGCCCTTTTTTATCAAATCTATCATAAGATTACGTCTTTTCTACATTAGCAGCTTGTAAGCCTTTAGGACCTTGCTCCGTTTCATATGTAACTTTGTCGCCTTCAGCCAGTGTTTTAAAGCCGTCACCAGTGATAGCACGAAAATGAACGAATACATCAGCACCGCCGTTATCCTGAGTGATGAAACCGAAACCTTTTTCTTCATTAAACCACTTAACGGTACCTGTTGCTTTAGACATGTTGTCTCCTGGATTCTCTACATCAATACGTTATAGCCAATAACAATTTAACTTATGGTGACAATTGAAACTTGAACATCTTCAGGACAACTTTCTTAGATTAAGAATTGTTACACGAAGCTTCGGTATTCAGATTGCTGCATTTTGGTCAAACAACTACTGGTCTATCAAAAGAGTAGGCATTGATATGCCATTTGCAAATATTGGAGTAAATTATTTGTGATGACATTCACGCAGATAGGTGTAACGCTGTACGGTGGTAACAAAAAACATGCTTATTGGCTATGATGCTTACGTGCTGAACGGCATTGAACGAAATCAATGAGCCATAGATAAATGGAGAGGATTCACTCTGTGACTTGAGGTTGTGCATGACTTTCTGTTATAACGAAGCG
Organism: Photobacterium sagamiensis; assembly: GCF_050337085.1. Classification (NCBI taxonomy): domain Bacteria; kingdom Pseudomonadati; phylum Pseudomonadota; class Gammaproteobacteria; order Vibrionales; family Vibrionaceae; genus Photobacterium; species Photobacterium sagamiensis. The sequence continues at coordinate 70,441 of NZ_JAKJSP010000024.1, forward strand.
ATTAAGATTTTATAGATTCATAAAAGGACAAAATATGAGCAATATCTTGGAGTTGGTAAGACAGACACGTCGTAAGAATAAACTAAAGCGTGAAATTTTAGATAACGAACGTAAGATCCGTGACAACCGTAAACGTGTTGAGCTGCTTGAAAACCTTCTAGATTACATTCGACCTGAAATGACTCAGGAAGCGATTCTCGAAATCGTAGAAAATATGAAGGGTGATTACGAAGATCGTGTAGATGATCACATCATCATCAGCGCTGAGTTGTCTAAAGAGCGTCGTGAAGTTAGCAAAAATGTAAAAGATCTGAAGAAAGCTGAGATCGCTGCTAAGTAGTCATGAGCCCTCATTACGGTATTCAATTCTTAGATTATGTTTGAATTGATAACTGCAGAAACAAAGCCCGATAGCGTTCGGGCTTTTTTTTTCCTTTTTTACGGGCAGGAACTATAAATAAACCTAACTATTGTTACTATTTAGCGAAATGTGTTCATATTGCGGAGGTAGTCTTTTGTTGAAATTCTGGGCCTGTTTTGTTTTGTTATTACCTTCACTGACACTGGCGGATCAAAGAGAGGAGCTTACTGAACAACCGCTTTCTGAAAAGCATGAAATAAAAAAAAGTGGTTTCATTTCTGTTGAAGAATTGCGCCAGCAGAGAGCAGAAGAACAAGACTGGGGGATTGCGGCCGTGATCCGGCATGCGGAAATTCCTTATGCTGTAGATTCTGACCTTGAAGATAATACCGTAACTACCTTTGTTCCGATGATGTTTTACAGAGGAGAGCGGTTTTTCATTAATGGGACCGAAGGCGGTTTAAACGTTTATCGCCAGGATAACTGGGAAGTCAATGCATTATTGCGCATGCATTTTATTGATATTCCCTCTTCATATCAAAATCAGATCGGTGGCGACAGCGGGGATGGTGGCCTTCAGCTAAAGTTTCAGCTTGATGATAGCTTGTATAGCGAGCTGGACTTCATGTTCGACCCTGATATGAGGTTCCACTCTGTTGCGACCGTCGGGGGGCGATACAAGAATGGCAACTGGCTAGTTCATCCTAAAGCATCATTGATTTGGAAAGAGTCGGATTACAACAGCTACTACTATGGCCTGAACCGAGAGACGATTGATAGCGGAATATCCCTAAGGCTTGGGGCTAATACTCGATACCATGTAGCTTCGAATCTCTACTTGCTTGGTGGTGCGTATGCCACACGCTTTGATAGCAATGTTCGTCATTCATCAACTATTGATACTGACTGGCAAGGCGAGCTCTATGCCGGATTTGGATTTTTCCGCGATGACAGCAAACCGAAGAAGTCATCGTTAAGACAAAAATCGTACTGGCGACTGGCACATGGTTGGGCGACGCCGTCAAATATTGGCGAAATTTTCTCTGGCAATCGAGTTAAAGATGAATTTGATAACAAGCTTACATCCGTTTTTTATGGTCATCCGTTAACCGATGAACTGTTCGGTTTGCCGTTAGATATTTATTTAACCCCTGGCTTTGTATGGCATTGGAGTTCTGAGGTTCAGAGTTCTTCTCCGGAATATGTCGTTGCGATTAAAGCGTATTATACGTTTAACTGGCCTGTGGAGTGGCGATTTGGAGTTGCAGAAGGTTTATCGTACATCAATCATATTAGTTATATTGAACAAATTGAGATGGATCGAAAAGAATACGAGCCAAGTAATTTGCTGAATTATCTGGATTTTTCATTTGATGTCAACGTAGGTGACTTGTTAAATCAAAAATCAATGGATGGGGTATGGCTTGGTTACAGCTTGCATCATCGTTCTGCTATTTTTGAGAGTGCATCTCAGTTTGGCCGTATCAAAGGTGGCAGTAACTATAATACGGTTTATCTGCAGTTTGATTTTTAACGGCTCAATTTATTATGCGCTTAACAGACTATTTTAGAGACTAGTACCTAAACACAGTGAAGATGATTGATTAAAACAGTCGAAGTTCGTCATCCCAGAAACCGCCAAACACTGAACTTGCAGGCTTTCTCAAAACTTACCTGGCGGTTATCAGGGATCCATCATGCACGGAAGGTTCAGTGGACTGTGGATCCCCGATAATCGCTACTGTAAATCCAATCGATAATGAAAAGATCAGCATTAAGCGCTTCAATGGATGACAAAGAGCAAGGATGACGATTGTTTGGCTTCATCGATAAAGAACTAATCAGCTCAATCAATCATAATTAATGAGTCAAGGTACTAGCAGGAATAACAATTCGTGTTTGGATGATTAAGCGGTGAGTTGCTCAATGGCTGATTTAGCTTCAGAAATACCTTTAGCCGCCATTTCATCTCCCATACCCAGGGCTTCACTATAGATCACGTCTACATCAGTCATACCGACGAAACCTAGAATAGTCTTCAGGTATGGCACCATCAGATCGGTTGGACTGTTTTTGTGCATGCCGCCACGCGTGGTAACAACAATCACTTTTTTACCTTCAATTAAGCCTACAGGGCCATTTTCAGTGTATGTGAAGGTTACTCCTGCACGTGCGATGATATCAAACCAGTTTTTTAGCTGAGTCGGAACAGAGAAGTTGTACATAGGCGCTGCAATCACAACGGTATCGCTATTTTTTAGCTCTTCAATCAATTGATCAGAAAGTGTGACTGCTTCTTGTTGACGTTGGTTAAGGTTATCGCCACCACGGAGCGCACCGGCAATTTCGCCATCTAATACCGGGATTGGATTTGCAGCTAAATCACGTTCAACAACAGAGCTGATTTTATCGCCCCATGAAGCAATTAAGTGGTCAATTAGGCTATTTGATTGAGAGTAGTCACCTAGAATGCTTGATTTTAGTACCAGTACATTAGACATAATGTGTTCCTTAATCGGTATTGGGGGGCATTTGCTGTGGGAGTAACTATAAGAAGCTTGGTGCTATGAAGATAGCGGAAAAAACTGTGTGACTTGTTCGATAAAATCGAATGAAGGTTTGATGTGATTAATTTTGTAAAAAATCAGCCGGTTGTGGAATTTAATTTGTGAATGTATGGCTGGGGCAGGGTAAAAAAATAGCCCGAAACGACTCCTGTTTCGGGCTTAGGGGAATGGCTCGTGAGAGCCTTGCGCTAACTGGTTAGTAAATGGAGATCAATTACACTATCAATGTTAGTTCACACAGCATAATTTGCCAGTATTACTAATAAGAAGTATTAATACTTAGATATCAAATAAATTGGTATCTCTTACCAGCTCGCGCGGCAGGCCATTTTTGATTCGATTGCTGACCCATTTCCCGATACCAATAGGATAATCGCGATAAGTTACAATGATTTCCCCTTTGCCAGGAGTATGTTCCGGGCGAATATCTCGTCCCATAAACCACTCTTTAGCTTGTTCTGCTGTTAGGGCAATAGAGATCTTTTCATTCCCCTTTGCTAACGCCATGATGGCCTCGTGTTGCCAGCGGTAGCCTTTTTTGTGCTGCTCAGCCAATTTGATGCCCATGCGCTGGAATCTGATCTCTGTGAGCAGTGGACGAAGCTGAGAAGGGAACAACCATACTTCTTTATCACGCAGCCATATTTCACTATCAGATGGCAAAGTGATATCCAGAGTTGCCTCAAGCTCTTTAGCGATGACCTGTGTATCTTGGTTTGATGCCGGATTAAACGGGAATTTACCTAAGCGTTTTTTTACTTTTGGTGATTCGACTGAAGCATGCTTTCGGATCCGTGCGACAAAGAAGCCTTCACTGTCGAAAACCTGCGGATAAACATGCAAGAAGCCTTCAGCTGTACATGCCTGATCTGCACCGTCAAACAGATCGTTTAATGGTTCAAATTCAACGGCGTCACCAAAACTGTCTTTCAAAAAATGACAAATGTTTTGGTTTTCGCTTAAGTTAAGGGTGCACGTTGAATAGACCATAACGCCACCTGGTTTTAATGCCTGGAATGCGCTTTCAATAAGTTTGCGTTGAATCGCAGCGATCTCTTCAACAGAACCCAGACTCCAGTTAGCCATTGCGTTATCATCTTTACGAATTGCCCCCTCACCGGAACAAGGTGCATCTAACAAGATGGAATCAAAAGACTCTGGTGCCCAGCCACCAAACACACAACCGTCAAAGTGGGTCAGGGCGACATTGTAAACACCGCAACGCTGAAGGTTTGAATGCAACACTTTAATGCGGCTGGCGGCTAATTCATTGGCGACCAGCGCCCCGCGGTTTTGCATGGCACAGGCCATTTGAGTGGTTTTAGATCCTGGCGCAGAAGCCATGTCCAACACGCAGTCGAGTGCATTATTGTCTTTTAATAAGGCGGTAACCGGCATCATTGAACTGGCTTCCTGGATATAAAACAACCCCGCCATATGTTCCGCTGTATTGCCAAGAGATACGGATTCCTCGTCTTCACGCTTAATCCAAAAACCAGTTTCACACCATGGCACAGGCGTTAACGTCCAGTTTTTGTCAGCCACACGTTCGAGAAAATCTGCCACACTGATTTTCAACGTATTGACACGAATACTACGACGCAAAGGGGTCTTACAAGACGCAATAAAGTCATCCATGCTCAGATGTTCAGGCATGATTTTGCGAATTTGTTCAATAAACGCGTCAGGAATATAGATATTAGGGTGCAAGGGAGTATCTCGTTTAACTAGCAATGGGGCGAGAGTATACCAATATTTATCATTAATCGATCAATAAAAAGGAGCAACAATGTGCTCCTTTTTCAGTGCGATACCGGACCTGTTGATTTAGTTACTTGGTATGGCAGTACGCCAGGTTTTCCATTCTGGTTTAGCATCTTTATAAAGCAAGAAGTGGCGGTTAGCTTTTGCTTGCGGTGACAGAGGTTGTTTTTCAGGTGTTGCAAAGGCAATCCCGCCTCGCAGCATACTATCAACAGTACCGGTCTGAATGTTGGCACCGGTTAATCCAATCGTTACATCGAGTCCTGAAGCATTCCAGAACACAGTATCAGTACGTACCAGGTGACTATATTCTTGCTCAATCTGAGCATCAATCATCACGCGATCTGCCAGTTCACCCAGTGATACCTTAACGACCTGGCCAACCTGAATATCACGGTAAAGCAGAGGAGTTCCTTCGCTGATTGAATTACGGTCTTCACTTTCTAAGACAAACGTCAAACCAGACTTAACTAATTCGGCCGAACCCAATTTAAAGGTTTGGGAATAATGACCGTCACCAGGTGCAACTGCTATGTAGGTACTAAGTAATGAATCTAAGTTTTTCGAGCCAGTTAAGCTTAGCTTTGGTTTCACCGCCCAGAAGTAACTACCCGATTTTGCCACCACTTCAGCGTACTTGGGGAATAAGCGGGCTTTGATGTTGACATTACCAGTATTGAAATCAGGTTCAATCGTCACCACTCTGCCGATATTCACCCCCAGATAACGAATGTCGGTATTTTCTGATATCGCACGGGCATCGCTGGCTGTCAGGGTAACTAATAAACCGAAGTTCTGTGCCTCACCAAGGCTAGGGTACAGTTTATAACGTGCCCCTGCTTTGCTAGCAACGCCTGGCAGATCGTCAAAGGCAATACCGCCCTTGATCAATGTGCTGATCGGGTCAGCTTTAATTTTTACTCCGGTTAAACTGGCTTCAACCTCAACCCCTGAACGATTCCAGAAGACGGTATCTTTCGAGATCAGGTGGCGGTATTTATTCTCAACCTTAATCGAAATGGTGACACCGTCCCGTGTAAGGGCGTAACCTGCTACCTCGCCAACGGGTAAGTTACGATAAAGGAGAGGGCTGCCTTCCGATACAGGAGGCAGTTCATTTGCAAATAGGGTGAAATTAGCAAAGCCTCTCAGGTTATCGGCCGCAAGCTGAGCCAAGCGCTTATTTTTGTATAAAGGGTAGTTTTTCTGGATTTGCTGTTTACCTGAGGAGGTAAAGCTAATGCCATTACTGATCAGTTGGTCGGCTGGTGGCAGTGATACATTGACACCTTGTGCGCTGATGTTCGCTTCAATACCACCATCGATATAGAAGCGGCTATTTGACCGAACCAGAGCAGTGTATTCCGGCCGCACGATAACATCAAAACGGACTCTATCACCGTCAAACAAGACTTTCTTCACACGGCCCACATCGAGACCGCGATGTTTAAGTTTTGCTCCTCGTTGAATACCAAAGCTGTTTTCCGCGAATAGTGAGAATGTTGCGATGCCGGGCTGCTTCTCTTGCAGAGTGTCTTGTGTAAACGCTTTGAATTTACGAGATTTTTCACCTTCTGCTGGGATCAGGGTGAGGAAGTTGCCCCGGATTAGGTTACTGATGTTCTTCACACCATTTAATGAGACTTCAGCCTCTTCAAGCAGCATGCTGGAACCTGTCGTCAGCAAATCACTCATACTAGGTTCAATTGCAGCGTGAGCAATAACTTTATTACGTTCATCATCTAATCGTAAATCAGAGATCTGACCGATTTGCAGGCCACGGTAAATGATAGGGGCACCGCCGGTACTGATGTTATTGTCGTCGGGTAACTCGATGGTAATAGCAATACCCCGACCCGCCGTATTCAGATCAGGGTAAAGGCGGAATAAGTGGTTAGGTTCAATCGGCAACCCTTCATCGGGAGAATCGAAAGCGATAGCACCGCCAATCATAGCTGAAAGGCTTTCGAACTGAACATCAACACCATTGAAACCAATGTTGGCACTCATACCACTGACATTCCAGAAACGGCTCTTGTTGGTCACGAGTTCAGTATATTGAGGCTGAATTAACACATCGATAAGTACACGCTTTTTGTTATGGCTTAGGGTGTAGTTATAGACCTCACCAACAGGGATCTTTTTATAAAACACCTGTGAGCCAATACTGACTGAGCCCAGATCGGGAGCACGAAGCTGAACGGTCAGGCCGTCACCCAGAGGGGTGTCAGAGGGCTGAGTATCTAATGCGGTAAATTTCACTCTAAATTCCCCTTCGCCGGGCTGCAGAGCGATATAGTTACCGGAAACCAATGCATCAAGACCGGAAATACCGGTAATTGAAGCTTTAGGCTTTACTAACCAGAAGCGAGTATCATCTTTCAGCGTTTGTACTGCCTCAGGGTAGATATCGGCTTCAACATAAATGCTGTGAAGATCTTCCGACAGATTCACGTCACGCACAATCCCGACTTCCAGACCCTGATAACGGATCGTTGTTCTGCCCGCAATTAAGCCTGCAGCATCGTTAAAGTGGATTTGTATGCGTTCTCCGGCCTCGTTGACCGCTTGAAATATGAGCCAGCCAGCCAGAACGAGGGCGAGCAGGGGCAGTAACCACAGCGGTGAAAGCCCTCGATCACGACGAATATCTACCGGTTCTGGTTGTTGGTTATTTTGTCCGTTGTTCATAGTTGTCCCATATCAGACGAGAATCGAAGCTTTCAGCTGCCAGCATCGTTAACACCACCACAACGGCGAAAGCGATGGCACCGGGGCCTGGTGTAAAATCGAGAATTTGTCCGCGGTCGATCAGAGCGACCATCAATGAGATGACAAATAAGTCCATGACAGACCATTTCCCAATCCACTGTATGACGCGGAAAATTTTCATACGATAAAGATGATAAACGCGGCGCTTGAATTGGATGCTAAGCAGGATGTACGCAAGGCCGAGTACTTTTGCCACAGGTACAACGATACTGGCTACGAAGATGATGATGGCAATACCCGCCATGTCATCTCTAATCAGTGACGCGACGCCTGAAAAAATGGTGTCTTCAACCCGTTTACCATTATTGAAGAATATTGAAATAGGATAAAGGTTGGCAGGAAAAATAAACACCGCTGCCGCTATCAGGTAGGCCCAGGTTTTTTGTATTGAATAAGGCAGGCGTATGTGTAGCGAATTACCGCAACGTGTACAGTGCGAGGCATTGGCCTGAGTTAAATGGCATGAATGACAGTGGGCTTCAAGTTCATTGGCTTTATGGTCAGTTTCTGGTTGCCAGGCTTCCCAGTAACGATTGAGGCTTACACGGGTGATCAGCAATGACATGAGAACTTGCAGGATCACCAGGCAATACAGGCCTGGTCCGACATATATATCTGCAATTTCCTGCACTTTGAAACACGAGATCGCCAAACTGACCAGGAAGACATCGAACATCGCCCAATTCTTTAAGTGTTTGATGATCCATAACGAGGATTTAAACAAGCGAAAATGCTTTAACTTTAACCCCAGCTGAGCACTAAAGACTGACAAACTCACCAATAAAGGGGCAATCGAGCTGCAGAAAAGAATGAGAACAGCTACCGCTGGAAAACCCGAAGCTAAAGTCAGGGTGCCTGATGGGAGGGTAGCCGGGATCATCACGCCAAACAGGCGAATAGTTATGAGAGGGAAGATATGTGCCGGAATGAAAAGGATTAAACAGGCGAAAGCAATCGCCAGTTCACCATTGAAATGGCACTCGCCACCGCGATAGAGACGTGTCTTACAGCGGGGGCAATACGCACTCAATCCACTCGGGGCGGCTTGAGGCATAATAGGTAAATCACAGCCAGGGCACCGTCGAGCTGTAGACATGTTAGTTCAATCCCTTTTTACGTACAAAAATCATTACTATTATGGTTATTAATATTTATAAGTTGTTATAAATGAACACTATATTATTTTGTGGTCATTCTGGCTACCGCTAGTTACTATTCTGGTTACTGCTAGTTGCTATTCAGGCGCTGTTAATGAAGGTTCAGACGATTGGACGGAACCATACAATGTTTGGTATAGCCCTTTCTCGTTGACCAGCTGAGAATGCGTTCCTGTCTGGCTAACCTGACCATCTTCGAGCACGTATATTAGATCAGCTTGCTTAACCGCAGATAAACGGTGGGCAACTATCAAGGTTGTTTTGTCAGTTAAAAACTGGTTTAAAGCGGTATGTAACGCAGCTTCAGTCGCGGTATCCAATGCTGATGTTGCTTCATCGAGAATGACAAACTCCGGGTTGGTAAGGATCATTCTTGCGATGGCTAATCGCTGACGCTGTCCGCCCGACAACCGGATACCCTGGCGGCCAATTTCGGTCTCTAAGCCGTGGGTCAGGCGTTGAGTGACATCAGAAAGCTGAGCAATATCCAGGGCTTGCCAAAGTTGCTCATCATTAAAGTCAGCACCTAACGTCAGGTTGTGCCTCAAAGTATCATTAAATAAAACGGGGTGTTGCAAAACAACGGCCATTTTGTCACGTAAGGTTTCATAACCTACATTTTCAATCGGATGGCCATTGATATATATATCACCATGATCTTTTTGATAGATGCCCAGTAACAGCTGGATAAGGGTTGATTTCCCGCCGCCAGACGAACCGACTAAAGCGACACGTTTACCCGCCGGAATGGTTAAATTCAGTCCTCTTAATACTTCCTTATCTTCGTCGTAGGCGAAATGGAGTTTTCTGACCTCAATGCTCAGTGCATCGCCTTGGTGGAACGGGTTCTCTGTTGGTACATGACGCACTTCTTCTTCAAGTGCCATCAGGCTATTCAAACGTTGCATCGCCGCTTTGGCACTGTACCAGGCGAATTGAATACCAAGTAATTCTTGTACCGGGCCCAGCATAAACCACAGATAGCCAAAAACAGCGAACATTTGCCCAATAGTGAGATCGCTAAAAAGAACCATTAGCATTGCAGCAGCACGGAACAGTTCAAAGCCTAAGAGAAAAAGAAGAAATGAAAGTCGTCCTGCTGCTTCTGATTGCCATGCGTATTGATCGGCATTGTGGCGAATATCGCTGGCATTGGATTTAAGCTGGGTAAGAAATTCACGCTCTCGGTTAGCTGCCCGAAGCTGGTATAAACCATCTAATGTTTCGACTAAGCGTTGTTGGAACTTCTCAAAAGCCTGATTTTCTTTCTTTTTAAGGTTTTTAACCCGGTTTCCCATCATGCGCGATGCATAAACAACAAGAGGGTTGATTAAAAGAATGAACAAACCAAGTTGCCAGTTAAGCCATAGCAAAATGATTGCTGTACCAGTGRCGGTGAGTAAGCCAATCAAAAAGCGACTGAGGGTATCGCCAACGAATTTATCGATTGTTTCGACATCAGTAATAAGATGAGATGTAACACCACCACTGCCACGTTCTTCATATTGACGCATACTGATGCGGCCTAGTTTATCGATCAGGTGTTTTCGCAGGTTATAAGTAATGTCTTTTGCTACCAGCGTGAACTGACGACTTTGCAGTATATTCAGAGCCTGACTGGAAATTCGCATCAATACAACGAGCAGGAGAACTAACAGGATATAGCCTGCGGCTTGATGAAGTGATTCTGGCAGCAATAGACTCAGAAACTTAACGCCACCTGCAGGTTTGTTAAGCAAGACCTCATCAACCATCAGAGGCATAAGTAATGGGATGGGTACGCTGATCAATGCGGCGATAAGGGCAATAACATTAGCGACAATTAATCTTGGTCGATGACGTTTTGCTTGCTTTAAAAGCCAAGACCAGTTAATCATTTGATTTGAAGTATTTTTCACGATGATAATGATTCCCATTACTGGTTGGGTTCGCTAGTTTATCGGTAATAAACGGCAATAAATATTGGGAGTAAGCCATGGAAAATAAAAACGCTTTTTATAAAAGACTGACACAACAGGCTATTGCTCTGATCGATGGAGAGCCGGATGTTATTGCTAATATCTCTAATATTAGTGCGTTACTCTACATGGAGTTAGAAGATATTAACTGGGCAGGCTTCTATTTATTAAAAGATGAGCAGTTAGTACTCGGTCCGTTCCAGGGTAAACCGGCTTGCGTACGTATACCGGTAGGGCGCGGCGTTTGCGGTAGCGCGATAGCTGAAAACAGAGTGCTTCGTGTCGGTGATGTACATCAGTTTGAAGGTCATATAGCCTGTGATGCGGTAAGTAATTCAGAAATCGTTATTCCACTCACGGTGAAAGGCGAACTGTTTGGCGTATTGGACATTGATAGCCCAACTGTATCAAGATTTGACCAAAATGATGAAGAAGGTCTAGTTTCTTTTGTTGAAGAACTACAAAAAAGACTCTAATTGTATGCTTTCGGTGGTTTTTCAGCGGTAGGTAACTATAATAGCGACACTATTTATTTTTGATCACAGTACTAACAGCGAGGTTACCTCGTTCGATGTCAGGAAACTCCATGGAAAACTCTGAAAAGTTAACGAACAGTAAAGAAGTTATTGCATACATCGCTGAGCGTTTCCCAAAATGTTTTACTATTGAAGGTGAAGCGAAGCCACTTAAGATTGGTATCTTCCAAGATCTCGCAGCGCGTTTGGATGAAGATCCTAAAATCAGTAAAACACAATTACGTACAGCTTTACGTCAATATACATCTTCCTGGCGTTACCTTCACGGTGTAAAAGCCGGTGTAAACCGTGTTGACCTAGATGGCAATGAATGTGGTGTGTTAGAGCAAGAGCACGTTGACCACGCACAAAAAGCACTGGAAGAAAGTAAAGCCAAAGTTCGTGCCCGTCGTAAAGAGCAGGCAGTGGCTAAAGCTGCAGCGAATAAAGAAGGTGAAGCAAAAGCGGATAAAAATCGCACAAAATCGCTTAAACCTAAGAAGACTAAGCCAAATACGACTAAGCTAAATGAAAAGCCTGCTGAAATCACCCGTGCTCTTACTGCTGACGAAGTGAAAGTTGGCAACGACGTTCGTGTCAATATGGGTAACGGGAACATGCCGGCTACTATCGTTGAAATTAATAAGGACGATGTGCGTGTTCGTTTGACCAACGGTTTAACCATGGTTGTAAAAATGGAGCACCTGCGTTCGTAAAGGAGAATGTTCGACGCATGAACTGTCGATTCCGTTTCTCACTGATCGCTGCTGGCATAATGCTGGCAGCCTCAGCGCAAGCCCTAGAGGCTAAACATTCATTAAGTGACTTGCCGCAGCTTGTGCCCGAAAAGCAACATGCAACAGCAAGCAAAAGGATAGCTTCGCGGTATACACGGTCGCATTACAAGCAATTCTCCCTTAATGATCAATTCTCTGCTGACATTTTTGATCGTTATATCGAAATGTTGGACTTTAATAAGAGCTTTCTAACCGCAGCCGACATTAGGCAATTTGAAAAATGGAAAACCCAGCTGGATGATCAACTCAAAAGAGGAGATACCTCTGGTGCCTTTGATATTTTTAACAAACTGCTACAGCGTCGGTTTGACCGCTATCAGTACGCATTAAGCTTGCTTGATAACGAAATTACTTTCAGTCAACCTGATGATTTCGTTATTGATCGCTCTGAACTTGCCTGGGCAAAAGATCGCAATGAATTAAATGAGATCTGGCGTCAGCGTGTTAAGTATGATGCGCTAAACCTGAAGTTAACGGGCAAAGAGTGGAGCGAAATTAAAGAAACATTGGCTAAACGTTATAACAATGCGTTGAAGCGTTTAACCCAGACTCACAATGAAGATGTATTTCAGATCTACATGAACGCATTTTCCCGTGAGGTTGATCCCCATACAAGCTATCTGTCACCACGAAATGCTGAACAATTCCAGGCGGAGATGAATTTGTCTTTGGAAGGAATTGGTGCTGTACTTCAAGTGGTTGATGAATATACTGTTATTCGTTCCTTGGTTGCTGGTGGACCAGCATCGGCGTCTAAGAAATTGGCCGCTGGCGACAGAATTGTCGGTGTTGCACAAGATGGCGAAGAGGTTGTTGATGTTGTTGGCTGGCGTCTTGATGATGTTGTTCAATTAATCAAAGGTCCTAAAGGCAGTAAAGTTAAGCTTGAGATCCTGCCTGAAGGTAAGAACAAAAAAAGTTACGATGTAACTATTGTTCGCGACAAGATCCGTCTTGAAGATAGGGCTGCTAAATCGTCTGTGAAGAGGGCTCAGGGTAAGAAAATAGGTGTTATTGAAGTACCTAGTTTCTATGTGGGCCTGTCTGAAGATACGAAAAAAGAGATCGCTAAGCTTAATGAAGATCAGGTCGACGGCATTGTTATTGATTTACGTAACAATGGTGGTGGTGCGTTAACAGAAGCAACCGCATTAACCGGTTTGTTCATCAATAGTGGGCCTGTCGTTCAAGTCCGTGATAGCTATGGCCGTGTCAAAGTAAATGGCGATTCTGATGATCGCGTATATTTTGATAGTCCATTAACAGTGCTTATCAATCGATACAGTGCATCGGCATCTGAAATTTTTGCTGCAGCGATGCAGGATTATGGTCGTGCTGTCGTGATAGGGGAGCAGTCTTTTGGTAAAGGTACTGTTCAGCAACACCGTTCACTGAATCATATTTATGACCTGTTTGATAAGCCTTTAGGTCACGTGCAATATACCATTCAAAAGTTCTATCGTATTAATGGCGGTAGTACTCAGAATTTAGGTGTTGTGCCTGATATTGCCTTCCCGACTGCAATTGATCCCGCTGAAACGGGCGAGAGCGTTGAAGATAATGCATTACCATGGGATAGCATTAAGCCTGCTAGTTATCAGAAAGTGTATAACTACTCAGCAGTTCTGCCTCCTCTGAAAGCGAAACATGATAAACGTATCAACAGTGATATGGAATTCCGCTTTATTCTTGATGATATTGAAAAGTATAAAGTTGAAAAAGATATTAATCAGATTTCGCTGAGTGAGAAGCAGCGTATTGCTGAGCAGGAGAAAGAAGATCGTGATCGCTTGGCTCGTTTGAACAAACGTCAAAAAGCGTCAGGTAAGAAGTCTTTTGCTTCTCTGGATGATGTACCAAAAGATTATGAATCACCAGATCCTTATCTTAATGAAGCGGTAGCAATTACAGCGGATTTAGTCAAAACGCAAAGCTAATTCTTTGAGTCGACATATCTATTAGAAACGGCATCTTTTCAGGGTGCCGTTTTTTTTTGAGGCTTTCGCCTTACTTCGATTGGTATTACTCTTGAGACAATTGCATTTCAACTTGTGATTGAAGTCATATTTTAATGCAAAAGAAAGCATTGCAGACTAGGGTTTATATAGGATCTTGTGTGTTGTCTCGGGAGCAGTGCTATGTATAAGTCTCTATTGGTTGCGATTACACTTTACTTCAGCACCTTTAGTTGTCCTTTGTTTGCAGATGATCTTACTGAATTTGATTACCCTTTACTTCTTGGTGACTGGTATTGGTTCAGTACAGCAGAAGAAGGTGTCGAAAGCGAGGGGGCAAGCTATCGTGCAATGAATATAAAATTCAAGTCATCTTATAATTTTGTAATTCGTTTATTGCGAGTTGATGGTACGGTTGATCAATGGGATGGTAAGTACGACATTGATGAAACTAACATCAACTTCTTGGCGAAAGGGCAAGATGAACAGCAACATAGTTATATGCTGAGTTACAATCAGTTTATTTTGGATGGAGCAAGATTTACTAAATTAGCACCGGATAATTTGCCTGGCGAGTGGCGTTCCTCTAATATTTCAGGTAAAGATGTCGGTGAGGGGATAGAGCAGTTATCCATTTCACTACGGCCTGACTTTTTATTTTCAGCGGAAGTTTCTAACTCAGAAGGAAAGAAAAAAGAGCACCGTGGTATTTATTATTTAGAAGATGATCATATTGTTTTGATATACGAAGATGGTCAACAAGACAGTCAATTCCTTTTGGGTACAGATACTCTGACATTAACCAATAAACAGTTTGGTATGGAAGCAACCTTTCAAAGAGAATAATCGATACTACTATTTAATGGCAATTTAAACCGAGACAATGTTTTGAGTAGTAAAAAAGGCTTAGCAAGGATAAGCCTTTTTAACATTAACTGTTTGTCTGTTGATCAATGATTCGCAATTTTGAATGCCTGGCGAAGCTGATTCAAATAAGCTTCATCGCGACATATACTTTTACCCGGTTCATCTGAAATTTTTGCGACTGGTCTACCTTCACATTCCGTTAGTTTTAACACGATATTCAATGTGTCGATGCCGGGTAAATCACAGGTTAACTGGGTACCAACACCAAAGCTGACATTGATACGGTGTACAAAGTGCTTATAAATATTCAGCGCTTTGTCTAACGTTAGACTATCTGAGAAAATCAGCATTTTAGTTTTTGGATCAATTCCGAGTGATTCATAATGCTGGATTGCTTTCTCGCCCCAAGATATTGGATCAGCACTATCATGACGCAGACCAACAAAACGTTTTGACAAACGTAAGTCGAAATCACGCAAAAAAGCATCCATATTTATACAGTCGGTGAGGGCAATACCTAACGAATCTGGGTATTCCTGAAGCCAGCGATTCAATGCAAGTTGTTGTGAATCAGCCAGTTCGCCAGCCAACTGTTGGTGCGCCTGGAACCATTCATGTGCCTGGGTGCCAAATGGAGTCAGGCCGCGAGTACGGGCTAAATGGTAGTTAGAAGTGCCTTTAAATTCAGGCATGTTAGCCATTAAATAGTCAACAACCTGGTGGTGTACGTCTTTTGAAAAACGACGACGAGTACCAAAATCGACTAATGAAAACTGACTTAAATCTATTGCTTCATCGTTATTTGAAGCTTGAGCATTTTGATAAAAACGTTCAATTTTTGTTTTTAACTGACCAATTGCATCAGCCGCTGTTGCTTGCGGATAGCGTTGGGTTGCGCGTATTTCACAGATGATGGCCAGCAGAGGCACTTCCCAGAGTATAATGTCAATCCACTTACCCGTGATTTTAATCGCTAATTGGTCACCTGAGTCATCAACTTCTACCTGCGCACTGTTGAGCGAGAAGGTTTTTAAGTAATTAAGGTAGTCAGGTTGGAAGAAAGAAAGCGTTGATAAATATTCCAGCTCTTCGTCAGAGAAGGATAATGCTGAAACTTGTGCAATTTGCGCTTGGATTTCTTTGCAGTAAGGACGGAGGTCTTCTTGGCTTCGGCAATGAAACTCCGCAACCGCCTCTATATTTGGGTATTGGTGGAAAATCGCTTGCTGCATATGCAGTTTATACGCATCGGTATCAAGCAGGGAGTCGATAACCCCAATGTGTCCTGTGTTATTCATATCTAGTGCTGTTGTTTTTCGCAATCCGGAAAGTTTACATTATTTTCGGTCTAATTTGGCGTAAATCATTCAAATCAGCAAAAAAATATGTGGCGAACACAATATGCAAACCTTGAAAACAAAGAAATTATTCACAATATTTATTTATTGCTGTTTAATTGTGCAACTAAAGCAGCAATCAACTGAATATGTGAGTATGGTTGATATTAATTCTTGTTTGATGGCTGAAAAGCCAGAATAATACGAGTATCGTGTCAGCCGTTTATGATGGGCATACCTTGCTCTGGCGGATAACAAAGGAACAGAAACAATGGCAGAACAGTCTACAGCAGAGCAATCTACAGTCACACAACCAACAGCCAAATACAGAGCCGACTATCGCGCTCCTGATTTCACAATTACTGATATTGCACTTGAATTTGACCTTCATGATACAGAAACTCATGTTGTTGCAGTCAGTCAGATCAAACGTCTGGCCGAGGCAGATGCAGCTCTTGTGCTAGACGGCGATGGTCTTAATCTGGTACGTATTGAAGTGAATGGTAAGGCATGGTCAGATTATGACGAAGCTGAAGCATCACTGACTTTGCGTGGGCTACCTGCTGATTTTGAGCTGACCATCGAAACGAAAATTAATCCTGAAGCCAACACGCTACTGGAAGGATTATATAAGTCGGGTGGTGGGTTCTGTACCCAGTGTGAAGCCGAAGGTTTCCGCCGCATTACTTTCTACCTTGATCGTCCGGATGTATTGGCTCGCTTTACAACTAAAGTCATTGCTGACAAAGGTGAATTTCCTTACCTAATGAGCAATGGTAATCGCATTGATTCTGGTGTTCTGGATAATGGCCGCCATTGGGTGCAATGGCAAGACCCGTTCCCGAAACCTAGCTACCTGTTTGCGCTTGTGGCTGGTGATTTCGATGTGCTTCGTGATAACTACATCACCATGAGCGGTCGTAACGTTGAACTTGAGATCTTTGTCGATAAAGGAAATCTTGATCGCGCTGATTATGCCATGACATCTTTGATCAATTCGATGAAGTGGGATGAAGAACGTTTTGGTCTGGAATATGACCTTGATATTTATATGATCGTTGCCGTTGATTTCTTCAACATGGGAGCAATGGAAAACAAAGGCCTGAACGTTTTCAACTCAAAGTACGTGTTAGCAAATTCAAAGACGGCGACGGATACTGACTACCAGGGCATTGAAGCGGTTATTGGTCACGAATATTTCCATAACTGGACGGGTAACCGAGTAACATGTCGTGACTGGTTCCAGTTAAGTCTGAAAGAAGGTTTAACGGTATTCCGCGATCAAGAATTTTCATCTGATCTAGGTTCTCGTGCCGTTAACCGTATCAATAATGTTCGTATTGTTCGAGGCCCGCAGTTTGCGGAAGATCGTGGCCCAATGTCTCATCCAATCCGTCCCGAAAAAGTGATTGAGATGAATAACTTCTATACTCTGACCGTGTATGAAAAGGGTAGTGAAGTGATTCGCATGATGCATACTTTACTTGGCGAAGATAAATTTCAGGCAGGTATGAAATTGTATTTTGAGCGTCACGATGGAACTGCAGCGACCTGTGATGATTTTGTACAGGCGATGGAAGATGCATCGGGTATTGATTTAACGCTGTTCCGTCGTTGGTACAGTCAATCTGGTACGCCAGTTGTTAGAGTGACGACAGACTATAACGCAGAACAAAAGTGTTACCGCGTCACTGTTCAGCAGCAAACTGCACCGACAGCAGGGCAGGAAGAGAAATTACCACTGCATATTCCGCTTGATGTTGAGTTGTATGATAGCCTGGGTAACGTGATTGAGTTACAGCGTAACGGTATCCCGGTTGAAAACTTGCTTGATATCACAGAAAACGAGCAGGTTTTTGAATTTACGAACGTTAATGAAAAGCCCGTACTCTCACTGCTGCGTGAATTCTCTGCCCCGGTTACTCTTGAATACAATTATTCAGATCAAGAGCTGGTCTTTTTGATGGTGCATGCGCGTAATGAATTTGCCCGTTGGGATGCTGGTCAGATATTACTGGCTAAATATATCCGTAACAATGTTGAACGAGTACAGAACGGCGAAGCCATTGATTTTCCAGCATCTGTCGTGGATGCTTTCCGCGGTGCATTACTGGATGAAAAACTGGATCCTGCATTTATTGCAGAGATGCTGACATTGCCAAGTGAGAATGAGATTGCCGGCTGGTACAAAACGGTTGACGTTGATGCGATCAACATTGTAGTCGGTGAGATCGAGAAGATCTTAGCGACTGAAATGGAAGATGAGTTTACCGCTATCTACCATTCATTAGCGCAAGCTGAATACAATACTTCGCATGAAGCAATGGCTAAGCGCGCATTGCGTAACTGTTGTTTAGGCTATTTAGCTTACACTGAAGCAGGCAATCAGTTAGTCACAGCGCAATACAACTACTTTGATAACATGACTGATACTATGGCGGCGATGTCTGCGGCGAATGATGCTGAATTGGCATGTCGCGAATCACAAATGGCTGATTTTAGTGACAAATGGACGCATGATGGTCTGGTGATGGATAAGTGGTTTATCCTGCAAGGTAAAAACCCGGTTGAAAACTCACTTGAGAACGTTCGCCAAACCATGACCCATCCTGCGTTTGATTTGAAAAACCCGAACCGTACTCGCAGTCTGGTGGCAAGCTTTTGCGCGAATAACCCGGTTCGTTTCCATGCTAAAGACGGTAGTGGTTACCAGTTCTTGTCAGAAATTCTGACTGAGCTGAACAGCAGCAATCCGCAAGTTGCTTCTCGTTTGATTGAACCATTTTTGAAGTATCGCCAATATGACGCGCAGCGTCAGGCATTAATGCGTACAGAGCTGGAAAAACTTGCAAAGCTGGATAATCTGGCAAAAGATCTGTTCGAGAAAGTGCAGAAAGCGTTAGACTCTTAATCGGAACGTTAAGAGAACAAAAGCCTCCGGATTATTCGTCATCCCCGAAATTGCTTAACGCTGATCTTTTTATTATTGATTGGGCTTACTTAAGCAATTATCTGGGATCCATTTTCAGTGAAATTTGAAGGGCTTACATACTAACAAGTTCTTCATCGCTGGAAAATTCCGTGCAGAATGGATCCCAGGTCTATTACTTTCTGTGGGGCGATAAATTGATTACTTCAATCTGATTTTATCTCTCGATGTCAGTATCGGGTCAGCCTGGGATGACGGATTCTGACCGTTTCATCCATTATACTCATTGGGTTTGGGTACGAGTACCTCGTTCCTAGAATCTCGTCTCTAGATACTATTGGCAACTAATGACAACCTACACATTCTCACTCAACATCACCTACCAATCTTTTCTTAATCATTACTCGGGTGCAGCCAGTACTGTCATAGTGGTGACCGATAATGGTCTGAAGCTGCAGCTTCCCGCTTCGCGATTTCGTCCCTTTTTGAGCCAGTTGGGAGTAAAAGGCTATTTTCGAGTGATCGTAAACAGTCAGAATAAAATCGAAATCATAGAAAAGGTTGTATAAGAAAGGGCGGGTGACAGAGCCAGAGATCCGCTAAATCTATCTGTCTGATAATTGGTTAGACCATTTTTTCAGCACTGATTACTTGATAACCATCATTCTCACTATTGCCAGATAGAACAACTAGCCAAAATCTTTACCTTAGTCACATATTCGATTTATTCTTATCTGAACAGTGTAATTAACGTAACCATTTTGCAACAAAACCTCCTACAATAGCTATCACGCTAAAGCGTTCAAACCCCCTATACTTGATTTATAAAACATAATAATGATGGAGCATTCGCTATGACCGCACCCGATCCGATAGTGCCGGTACTGCTAGAGAAAGTGTATGGCTTAATCCAGGATAAGATTGAAGTCCCTCAGCAGTCATTAGTAGAAATTTTCGCTCAACGACTGTTAGGGCAATTAGCTTATGACGATCTGCTTCAACGAAATGAATCTGATTTATATGGTGCCGTATTGAGCCTGTGGCACCATTTAATGCAAAACAAAGCTGATCAAGTTTCGATCCGCGTTTATAACCCGACACTTAGCCGCTACGGTTGGCAATCCACCCACACCGTTGTCGAAATTGTAATGCCAGATCGTCCTTTCTTGGTCGATTCTGTACGTATGACACTTAATCGTCTGGATATTACCAGCCACCTTATGCTCAACGGCCCTTACTTCTTTAAACGAAATGAAGAAGGGGACATTATTGAAGCGTGTGGTAGCGATGGGGATTATCAGACACTGTTCCATATCGAAGTCGACCGTCTTACTGACAAAGCAGAAATGCGGGCGCTAAAAGAAGAACTAGAAAACGTGCTTCATGATGTTGATCTGGTGGTGACTGACTGGCAGGCCATGCAGAACAAAATGCAGGAAATTTCGGATGAACTTAAAACCACAGATTTGCCTGTTGATGATGAGCATCGTGAAGAAGCCATCGAATTCATTGACTGGTTAAATCGCCATAATTTCACCTTTATGGGTTATCACCAATATGACTTAAATGCCATTGAAGGTGACTTTGAACTTCGTCCAACAGATGATAATGGTTTAGGTCTTCTTAGTAAGCCAGATAAAGCTCACGGTCTGTTATTGTCAGATCTTCCCGAATCTGCCCGTATCGAAGCGCGTAAACATGAGCTTCTGATTTTAACTAAGAGTAACACCAAGTCGAAGATCCATCGTCCGGCTTATGTTGATTACATCGGTATTAAGCGCTTTGATAAACAAGGGAATGTGATTGGCGAGCACCGCTTTATCGGTCTTTACGCGTCGACCGCATATCATCAGACCGCGAAGAATATCCCGCTGATCCGAAACCGAGTGGCTAGAATTCTGGATGCGAGTGGGTATTCAGCAGGTTCTCATTCTTGGAAAGCGTTGAACAACCTGCTTGAAACCTATCCTCGCGATGAGCTAATTCAGGCGAATGAGAAAGAAATGCTGGATGTTGGTTGCGGTGTTGTACAAATGCAGGATCGTGACTTACTACGCCTGTTTGTTCGACGAGATCCATTTGGTCGATTCTTCTCTTGCATGGTTTATGTGAAAAAAGAGCGTTATAACACTGAATTACGAACAAAAACGCAGACCATCCTTAAAGACTACTTTGGTTCTGAGCAGTCTGTTGAATTCACGACTTTCTTCTCCGAAGACTCACTGGCGAGAACTCATTATATCGTGCGGGTTGAAAATAATAATTACGATGTGGATGTGAAGGCTATCGAACATAACTTGGTAGAAGCTGCAGCATCTTGGGAAGATCGTTTAAGTAATTCGTTAGTGGCAAACTTTGGTGAAAGCAATGGAATTCCATTAGCGAAGAACTATTCACGCGCATTCCCACGGTCATATAAAGAACAGATGTTGCCTGGGTCTGCTGTCGCAGATATCGAGCAACTTGAAGGGCTGAGTGAAGATAACAAACTAGGCATGCTTTTCTACCGTCCTCAGGAAGAAGCGAATGACTCACGCTTTGTGAAGTTAAAGCTGTTCCATCGTGATGAACCGATCCACTTATCAGATGTGATGCCTATGTTGGAAAACTTAGGATTGCGAGTGATTGGTGAGTCTCCGTATCAAGTGGTTACCGCGAATGGTACGGTTTTCTGGATCCTCGATTTTGCGATGCTTCATAATGCCTGTACGGGGATTGATCTCAGTGAAGCACGCGATCGTTTCCAGGAAGCATTTTCAGCTATCTGGCACGGGACTCTGGAAAGTGATGGTTTCAACCGCTTAGTTCTTTGTGCCGGTTTAACCGGGCGTGAAATTACCATTCTGCGAAGCTATGCGCGCTATATGCGCCAGGTTGGTTTCCCGTTTAGTCAGCACTATATTGAAGAAACATTATCGAGTCATAGTGAGCTTGCCCGTGATTTGGTTAAACTCTTTACGTTTCGTTTCGATCCGATCAATACGCATTCAGAGAAAGCCGAACAAGATCTCATCAAAAAACTGAATAAGAAATTGGATCGAGTCGAAAGTCTTGATGATGACAGGATCATCCGCCGCTACATGGATATGATCCTGGCCACCCAGCGCACTAACTATTATCAGCTTGATGATCAAGGTAGTGCGAAGCCTTGGTTGTCACTGAAACTGCGACCGTCTGAAATTCCTGATATTCCGGCACCTGTACCATTCTTTGAGATCTTTGTGTATGCACCGGATATAGAAGGTGTTCACCTGAGAGGCGGTAAAGTGGCCCGTGGTGGTTTACGTTGGTCAGATCGCCAGGAAGATTTCCGAACTGAAATTCTGGGTCTGGTTAAAGCACAGCAAGTTAAGAATACAGTGATTGTTCCCGTGGGGGCGAAGGGGGGGTTCGTTTGCAAACGCCAGCCACAAATGACAACACGAGAAGAAATTTGGACTGAAGGCCAGCGTTGTTACAAACGTTTTATCCGTGCCCTGCTGGATGTGACCGATAACGTCATTGGTGGTGAGCTTGTGCCACCGGCAAATGTCGTGCGTCATGATGAAGATGATCCGTATCTGGTTGTGGCTGCCGATAAAGGAACCGCAACATTCTCAGATTTAGCGAACTCAGTATCGGATGATTACAATTTCTGGTTAGGTGATGCATTTGCCTCTGGTGGTTCAAACGGTTACGACCATAAGAAAATGGGGATCACCGCGAAAGGTGGCTGGGAATCCGTTAAGCGTCACTTCCGTGAGCTTGGCATTGATTGCCAGACGACTGACTTTACCTGTACGGGTATCGGTGACATGGCCGGTGATGTATTCGGTAACGGTATGTTATTGTCGAAACATACCCGATTGGTTGCCGCGTTTAATCACATGCACATCTTCCTGGATCCAAATCCAGATGCTGCATCGAGCTGGATAGAACGTGATCGTCTGTTCAATCTGCCACGATCCAGCTGGGATGATTATGATCAAAGCCTGATCTCGGAAGGTGGCGGGATCTTCTCGCGCCGCAGCAAGTCGATCAAACTGACACCACAACTTCAGAAACTATTGGGTACGCGTAAACAGAGCCTACCGCCGAACGAACTGATCCGCCTGATCTTGCAAATGGAAGTGGATTTGCTTTGGAATGGTGGTATCGGTACTTATGTAAAAGCACAAAGTGAAACCCACACCGATGTTGGTGATCGTGCTAACGACGGGCTTCGTATCAATGGTGGCGAGCTACGTGCCAAAGTTGTTGGTGAAGGGGGCAACCTGGGTATGACCCAGCTTGGCCGTGTTGATTTTGCCAAAACCGGTGGCCTGGTTAATACTGATTTTATTGATAACGTTGGTGGTGTTGACTGCTCTGATAATGAAGTGAACATTAAGATCTTGCTTAATAGCCTGGTAGCAGCTGGTGATTTGACCTACAAACAGCGTAATGAGCTGCTGGAACGTATGGAGGATGAAGTCGGCGAGATCGTTCTTGATAATGCATACTGTCAGAGTGAGTCTATTTCAGTGACTCAGCAGCAACAGGTACAGTTACTGAAAGAGCAAATTCGCTTCATTCATCACCTTGAGCGTGAAGGAAAACTTGATCGTGCTCTTGAGTACCTACCTGATGACGACACGTTAGCAGAGCGTGAGAAATCTGGGATGGGGCTAACCCGTCCGGAACTCGCGGTGCTAGTGGCATACGGTAAGATGGTACTTAAAGAGGATTTAGTCAGCGATGAGATCGCTAACGATCCTTACCATACCCGTTTGTTGCCGGCTTATTTCCCGAAAGAGTTGCAGGAAAAATACCGTCCGCAAATGGATCAGCATCCGCTGAGACAAGAGTTGATTGCGACTGCGCTGGCTAACCAGATGTCGAATGAAATGGGCTGTAACTTTGTTACCCGCCTGCAGGAAGAGACCGGGGCAACCATGGTAGAAATATCTGCAGCATATTCCGTCGGCCGTAAAGTCTTTAAATTTGATACATTCTTTAACCAGATCCGCGAACTCGATAACGTGATCCCGGCTGAAGTACAGTATGAGATGTTGTATCGCTGTCGTCGTATGCTACGCCGTGCGACTCGTTGGATCTTGCGTAACCGTAGTCGCACAATGGGTATTGAGCAGCAAATTGACTTTTATCTACCTGTTGTGAAAACACTGGCTGACAACCTGGAATGTTACCTCGTAACGGAAGAGGTGGAAGAACATAACGATCAAGCAGCGGTGATGATTGAACAGGGTGTACCAGAAAGTCTGGCTCATAATATTGCCCGGCTAAGCAGCTTGTATTCAGCGATGGATATTGCGCAGATTGCGAAAGAGCTGGATAAAGATATTGATTATATCTCCAGAGTCTACTTCGTCGTTGGTGCCAAGCTGTCCCTGCACTGGTTCTTAAAGCAGGTACACAACCAGCCGGTCGAAAACCATTGGCAGGCACTAGCACGTGCATCTTTCCGTGAAGATCTTGATTGGCAGCAACGCCAGCTTACATCTGCAGTGATTACCAGTTCGCAAGATGGGCAAGAAGCGGAGCAGAGTATTGATAGCTGGATTGATATGAACCAAACTACGATTCAGCGTTGGGATAGCGTGTTAGCTGAGTTCAAAGTGGGTACAACTCATGAGTTTGCGAAGTTCTCAGTCGCATTGCGAGAATTGATGCTGCTTAATTTGAATTGCCGTTCGAATGTATAGCTATACTGTTAATAAGTAATTTGTGTTTAAAAGGCCATTATGTCTTCGGATAGAATGGCCTTTCTGCTATTGAATAAGCATTATTGCCGAAATCGTTTGCGTTAAAAGGTAAACCTGTGAATAATGTCATCCCGTTTACACGGGGCTTTTTTAAGGAGGTACAATGATTTACCGCCTCGCACGATCCGCTATTTTCCAGCTAGACGCAGAAAAAGCACATGATCTTGCTATTCAGAACTTTTCTCGCTTTACCGGCACTCCACTTGATCTTTTCTATCGTCAACATGTTCCCGATCACCCTGTTGAAGTTATGGGCATCACATTCAAAAATCCGGTAGGACTGGCAGCAGGCCTGGACAAAAACGGTGAATGTATTGATGCATTCGGCGCGATGGGTTTTGGTTTTGTTGAAGTCGGAACAGTAACGCCTCGTCCTCAACCCGGAAATGATAAACCTCGTCTTTTTCGTGTTATTCCCGCCGAAGGGATTATCAATCGATTTGGCTTCAATAACTTAGGTGTTGATAACCTGGTTGAGAATGTTAAGAAAGCCAAATATGACGGTGTAATTGGTATTAACATCGGCAAGAATAAAGACACACCGGTTGAAAAGGGCGCAGAAGATTACTTAATCTGCATGGATAAAGTTTACCAACACGCCGGTTATATTGCGGTTAATATTTCCTCGCCAAATACGCCGGGTCTTCGATCTCTTCAATATGGCGAAGCGCTTGATGATCTTCTTGGCCAATTAAAGCTGAAACAAAAAGAGTTAGCGAAGAAGCATGATAAGTATGTTCCGCTGGCGTTAAAGATCGCACCTGATCTTGAAGATCACGAGATTGTGCAAATAGCAGACTCATTGATCCGCAATGAGATTGATGGTGTCATCGCAACCAATACCACGCTTGATCGTGCCTTGGTGCAAGGTATGCCTCATTGTGATGAAGCTGGTGGGTTGAGTGGTCGTCCACTTCAGAATCGAAGTACGGAAGTTATTCGCCTTCTTGCTCAAGCTCTCGATGGTGCTCTTCCTATTATCGGGGTCGGTGGGATTGATTCTGCAGTCTCTGCTCGCGAAAAAATGTTGGCCGGTGCTAAGCTTGTTCAGATCTATACCGGCTTCATTTATCACGGTCCGAAATTAGTTAAAGACATTGTGATTAATATTTAATCAGACCTTGTCAAAAATACATTAAGCGAACACCAAGAAGGGGAATTTATTTCCCCTTTTCTTTTGTAATCATAGCAGTAAAATTCTTCTAAAGTTTTTTCCATATCGTTTGATAACAATATAACGAACTGATTTTGGAGAGTTTACGTGCTAAAACCTAATGACTCATGGAAGTGGTATTACGACCATAAGGATGATTCCCTGATGCTAGATCTAGGGGGCGATATGGTTTTTCGCGTTTCAATTCCGACTAAGAATCTTATTCCCTGCGCGTATGATCAGTGCGTATTTACTGTCGATGATGCGACAGTCTTCGAGACGTATAAAGAAAGTATTTCCCACCTCGATATTTCTGTGCCACGTAAAGCAGAGCTGGCCCTTAATGCCGTAGCCGCAAGTCGTTTCCATAAGCCTATGATGCCTAAAAGCTGGTTTTTTGAAGCCCGGCCGGAAGAGTGTAAACCAGCCAGCAGCGATATTGTTACTCTACAGACTCCTCATGGCACAGCTAAATTCCTTGTTATAGAAAATTGTGGCTGCGCAAGCCTCTGTATGATGACAGAGATTGAGCCTTTAGCCCTATCAAACTCCAAAGAGATGGCGTTCTGCGACACTATTAAGGTGATGAATGACCGTATGGAGCACTATGAGGAAGAGGTTTCGCTTAATTTGGCTTTGGTCGGCTAGCTAACCGCGTATCAATGATCTAAAACACCTAACAGGCAAGGCGTTTGCCCGCGCATTCATTATCCTCAGCTTTCTATACCATCACTTCTAATCTCTATTTTCGCTCCAGTTCCAAATTAATCCGATAGTCTTCTTTTTGTTTTCTAACAAAAGCAGGGAAGAGTCGTGATCAGTTTGCAGTTTTATACCCAAAGCATTTCAAGATGCATGATTCATAGTTTCCAGGAGCTCCCAAGGGGCGAGTTTCAGTGGTTTTTATACTGTGTTAGCCATATTCCCAATAGAACCACTATTCGCTCATATGGCTATTCAGAGAAACTTTTTCTGAAGGTATCCAGCATTTTTTTAGGGATCTGGCAGGAAAACATCAGCTTATTGAATCAAACATAGAAAATGACAGACTCCGATGATTTGGTTCGAGTCGGTATTCTGGTGAATATCTGAACGAAATAAGTGATTTTTATCAAAATTATCCTAAAAGATGATATTTTTTTGTGCCTCTTTTTTGCGTTTTTTGTGAAAAAACGCAGTGAAAACATGTGTTTTTTGCCTCGTATTATTTGTGACTCAACGATACATTTCCTCATTTCCGCATTTAATGAAAGTTAATTACACCTCCATTCTTTCCTTGTGAGCAATAGTTTCCCCGCAGGAAATTGTGAGGGTGAAGTTCAATGGTGAAGGTTAAAAGGGTTATAAGAACAGTAAGCAATTACCAACCATAGCAACGTTAAGTTTTGTGCATGGACCTGTTCGACTGTGTTTTTCCTGTTTTAAATCAACAGGTAACAGGCGGCGTTTCGGTGTGGAAACAATTGGCATGGTGGTGTGTGAGTACACACTTTCACCAGAGGGTGTTGAGAACGATTTGTGTAAATAATCACATTGTTGACCTGAGTGAACAGTGGTTGTGGTGTGAGTTTAATGCAGGAAAAGTGTGCGGCAGGTCATAATATTTCCGGACGGTTGTTCCCGCTTAAACGGATTTTTGGTGATTGTTGATGCTGGAACTCAAGGCTGAGATAGCTGTGATGCTTCGATTGAATCAATTGAGGTCGAAAATTGGTGTTTTTTAGCTAAATGATGTCATCAAGCTCGTGAAGAAAGAGGTATTTACTCTGTTTTCGGTTATAATTCTCGCCAACTTAAGTGTGAAAAGAATTCCATGAATCAATATCTAGCTATCACCTCTCGAGGCCTTGAAAACCTCCTTGCAGAAGAATTAGAACAATTTGGTGCTCAAGACATCCAGGTTGCTCATGCCGGCGTCCGTTTTAAGGCCGATCAGGCTACTGCTTATCGCTGCTGTCTATGGACCCGCATATCATCCCGTATCATTCAGGTCCTTAGTGAGTTCAATGTCCGTGACGACATGGACTTGTATCTGGGTGCGACAGCTATTCACTGGCCGGACTACTTTGGTAGTGACACGCGCATTATTGTTGATTTCAACGGTACTAACCGTGAAATCCGCAATAGCCAGTACGGTGCAATGAAGGTAAAAGATGCCATCGTTGACCGTTTTACAAAAGCTGATTTACGTCGTCCTAACATCGACCGTGAGCGACCTGATCTGCGCATTCATATGCGTTTGGCGGGTGAAAAAGGGGTACTTGGCCTTGACATGGCGGGTAGCGGTCTGCACCAACGCGGCTATCGTACTGAAGCGGGTGCCGCGCCACTGCGTGAAACTCATGCTGCTGCGTTGGTCATAAAAAGTGGCTGGACGCCAGAGAAGCCGTTATTAGACCCAATGTGTGGTTCTGGTACCTTGCTCATTGAAGCGGCGATGATGGCGGCTGATATCGCACCAGGCCTAAAGCGTAAGCGCTGGGGCTTTGAATCAATTAAAGACTTTGATAAAGAAGCTTGGTTAGAAATTCACGCAGAAGCATCAGTTAAAGCACGTCGTGGCCCTGCGAAAGTTGAAACCAAGTTCTTCGGCCGTGAAATGGATCGCCGTGTATTAACCATTGCTCGCGATAATGCTGGCCGCGCCGGTGTGAAAGATCTGATTAATTTCGAATACAGTGATGTGACACAGCTTGTGAGCCCTGAGGGCTTTGAAGCCGGTGTTGTACTGTGTAACCCTCCATATGGTGAGCGTTTAGGTACCACGCCTGAGCTGATTTCACTGTACACCGAATTTGGTAATCGCTTAAAGCTGGCTTTTGCCGGTTCGACAGCGGCAATCTATTCAGGCTCGAATGAGCTATTAAGCTGCTTACGCATGCGTGCTGACAAGCAATTCAAACTACGTAACGGTACGCTAGACTGTGTGCTCAAATCGTATTTGATCACCGCTGGTGGCGTAAAACAGCTTGAAGGCGAGAAAGAAGGTAAAATCGAGCAAGAACAAGTTGCGCCAGATTTTGCTAACCGTCTTAAAAAGAACATTGCAAAGCTAAGTAAGTGGGCGAAGAAAGAAGGTATTGAATGTTACCGCATTTATGACGCTGATTTGCCTGACTACAATGCCGCTATTGATAAGTATAAAGATTACTTAATCATTCAAGAATACGCAGCACCGAAGACGGTTCCTGAAGAAACCGCTCGCCGCCGTATCATGGATGTGCTGCGTGCCACGATTGAAGTAACGGGTGTTGATAATAACAAGGTTATTTTAAAAGTTCGTGAGCGCCAGAAGGGTAAGAATCAATACCAGAAGCTATCCAGTGCAGAACGTCACATGACAGTGAATGAGTACGGTGTTGATCTGAAAGTAAACTTGTACGATTACCTTGATACGGGCTTATTCCTTGATCACCGTATTACCCGTCGTAAGCTGGGTGAAATGGCAAAAGGTAAAGACTTCCTGAACTTGTTTGCTTATACCGGCTCTGCAACGGTCCATGCCGCTTGTGGTGGTGCTAAGTCAACAACCACGGTTGATATGTCCAATACTTATTTGCGTTGGGCTCAAGAGAACATGGAGCTTAATGGGCAGGTAGGGCAAGAGCATGAATTTGTTCAGGCTGATTGCTTACAGTGGCTGCAAGAAGTCGATGATACGTTTGATTTGATCTTTATTGATCCGCCAACGTTCTCGAATTCTAAGCGTATGAAGCAGACTTTCGACGTTCAACGTGACCACGTAATGTTGTTGGAAAACCTAAAGCGCATGCTACGTCCACAAGGCCAGATTGTGTTTTCTAACAATAAGCGCCAATTCAAGATGGATCTGGAGAAGTTAGAAGAACTTGGCCTGAAGGCCCAGAACATTTCTGACAAAACGCTTCCAATGGATTTTGCCAAGAACAAGCATATCCATAACTGCTGGATCATTACCCATAAGGAAGGTTAAGTGCTAATTACGCTGTATAGCACACAAGGATGTCATCTCTGTGAGCAGGCTTATAGCCTGCTCACAGAGGCAGGCGTACAAGAGCGCGTTCAAGTGGTAGATATTGCCTTTGATGATGCGCTCTTTTCACGTTACGGCGTCACTATTCCCGTTGTTTCTATCTCTGTCTCTTCTATAGAAAATCAACATTCAATTTCAGAACTTGGTTGGCCGTTTGATGCGGCTGAACTTGCAGCATGGTTAAACAGTAATGGCATTAATTAATATTAGTAACGCACAACTTGCATATGGCGATCACGCTTTACTTGATAAAGCGGAGTTTGTTCTGCAGCCGAATGAGCGTGTTTGTTTAGTCGGTCGTAACGGCGCAGGTAAGTCGACGTTAATGAAGGTTATCTCCGGCGATGTATTGCTCGATGACGGTAGCATTCAGCGCCAGACTGAATTGAAAATCTCACGTCTTGAGCAAGATCCACCGCGTAATGCTGAAGGTAACGTGTTTGATTATGTTGCTGAAGGTTTGGCTGAAATCGGCAAGGTACTGCGTGAGTATCACCACTTACTTGATTTGATTGCGGTTGACCCGAGTGAATCAAACTTAAATAAACTGATGCGTGCCCAAGAGAAGATTGATCATGCCAATGCATGGCAGTTTGATACTCAAATCGCCTCTGTATTAGAGACCCTTCACCTGGATCCTCACACGCTATTATCTGATCTGTCTGGTGGCTGGCAGCGTAAGGCCGCTCTGGCGCGTGCATTGGTTTGCGACCCTGATATTCTTTTATTAGATGAGCCAACAAACCACTTGGATGTTTCAACCATTGAATGGTTAGAAGGCTTCCTGAAAAGTTTCCGCGGCTCAATTATCTTCATTTCTCACGACCGGGCATTCATTCACTCGATGGCAACACGGATTCTTGACTTGGATCGTGGTCAGCTTGCTTCATTCCCTGGCGACTACGAACTGTATCTTGAAAGCAAAGAAGAGATGCTGCGTGTAGAAGCGGAACAAAATGCCGAGTTTGATAAGAAACTCGCGCAAGAAGAAGTGTGGATACGTCAAGGGATCAAAGCCCGACGTACGCGTAATGAAGGCCGTGTTCGTGCATTAAAAGCATTACGTAATGAACGTAGTGAGCGCCGTGAAGTGGTCGGTAAGGCCGATATGCAGCTACAGGAGGCGAAGCGCTCCGGTAAGATTGTGTTTGAAGCTGAGCATATCTCATATAGCTATGACGAGACGCCAATCATCAACGATTTCAGCTTTACGGTGATGCGTGGCGACCGTATTGCACTGATTGGTCCAAACGGTTGTGGTAAGAGTACGCTATTAAAACTGATGCTTGAGAAGTTGACTCCAACATCAGGGCATTTCCATTGTGGAACCAAAATTGATGCGGCATATTTTGACCAATACCGTGAAGTGCTGGATCCTGAAAAAACAGTGATGGATAACCTGGCCGAAGGTAGGCAAGAAGTGACCGTTAATGGTGTTACTCGCCATGCTTTAGGCTACTTACAAGATTTCTTATTCCACCCTCGTCGTGCTCGTACTCCGGTTAAAGCCTTATCCGGCGGTGAGAAAAACCGTCTGTTATTAGCGAAGTTGTTCTTAAAACCAAATAATTTATTGATCCTCGATGAACCAACTAACGATTTAGATATCGAAACATTGGAACTTTTAGAAGAAATTCTTGCCAACTATCAGGGTACTTTGCTGTTAGTGAGTCACGATCGTCAATTTGTTGATAATACTGTGACAACGAGCTGGATTTTCGAAGGTAATGGTGTCATCGACGAGTACGTAGGTGGTTATCATGATGCCCAGGCACAACGCGCAAATTCTGCAGCCGTTCTTTTGAAACAAAAAGAAGCGAACAAGCAGGCGGTTCAAATTGCAGAAGCTAAAAAGAAAGAAGAGAACAAGCAGCGTCAGGTAACTCGACCAGCTTCAACTAAGAAGTTGTCGTATAAGTTCCAGAAAGAGCTGGAAAGCCTGCCGAAAAGAATTGAAGATTTGGAAAATGAAATTGCTCAGCTGCAGGAACAAATTAACGATCCTGTATTCTTCCAGGATGTGAAGAATGACACTCAAGCGACACTGTCACGTTTAGCCGTGGTAGAAGAAGAGTTTGAGCAAGCATTTGAACGCTGGGAAGAGCTGGAAGCGATGCAGAAGGAATTATAATGCAACATAAGACGTTAAAGCTTTCTACACTGGCGATGCTGATCGCCGGTGCAACACAAGCCAATGCTGCTGTTTATCAGGTGGTAGAGGTTGCATCTCAAGGTGATGTCGAATCATTAGAGTATTTTAACAAAGATACTAGCCAGACATTAGAATTCTATGGTCAGGGCATTAAAGCTTCTGCTGCCGGGGAAAACTGTTTCGACGCTACATGTAATGACGGAAATGATTACATAGTAGTCGGTGAAAGCCGTTTTGGCACCGATGGTATTAACTATCGTGATGAAGCACCTTTTATCTACGATAATGAGCAGTCAATTAACGATCTCTGGAGTTTTGAACGCTACTGCAACGATAACCTGGGCCCGAACACTTGTGATGTTTGGGCTGAATCTCAGTATTTCGGTAAAGACTATAACCGAGAAGACAGATATGATGCTTCCGGTTTTGGTGGCCTTCTTCGTGAACAACAGGCCTGGGTAGCGAAAGACTATTTTGCCAATGCATTTCCTCTGGTCGATGGTAAGAAAATAGAGACATTTGCCGTTGCCGAGACCGCTTATGAGGCTGATAATCTTGCTCAGCTTGGTAGCCTTGTCGGAAAAGATAGCAGCACTCATATTACTTCTAATGCGGTTGTAAACGGTATTGTTACTGACAGCGACTATGCCTTTGGTGTAACCAGTTCGGGGTATTTTGATAACGGTAGCCGTTATGCACGACAGTTTGCTAAACGTGGCTTCATTAACACAACTTCGCAAAATCTAGAACTGGGCCCGATTAAGGGTAAAGAGTTTGTTGAGCGAATGGGGCAGTCACTTGCGTGGGATGCTGTTGAGTATCCAGCAGGAACCGGCAATCTATTGGTCGTAGGTTCGGCTTCTTATGATCAAAGTGATCTTGATGATAGTGATAAACTGCCAGAGGATGTTGAAGTTAATGGTCAGGGCATTGGCTATACAACATCGACGTTAGTGAATTGCGGCACAACGCCTACGGCAGCAAACTTATTTACTACCGCAGAATGCCAATATTCAGTTTTTGCTAATAATGCCGCATTCTGGGTTGTCGATACTGCTAACAATACTGCAGAAGAGACTAAGCAAGTCGCTCCCATGCCAGTTGCTGCTCGTGAAACCGACAGCGACCGTTCTGCCCAGGCAAGTGGCCGAGCGGTAGCACTAGTTAATGATAAGCCAGTTATCGTTGGTTTTACCACTGAAGACGTTGATGGCGATTATTACGCATCCCGTGCAGCTATTTTTACTCCGAAAGCGTCATTTGTTGAAGGTGACTCAAGTACGTATGAATGGGATATTACTTTAATTCCAGATACAGACATTGAGGATAGCAGTAGCGATCGTCAGTATCGTTACTCAATTGCAACAGGCATTAATGAAAACAACAAGGTCGTTGGTGTTTCGAAGAACTACCGTTCTGAGAGCCGTTCGTATGCTGAAAATATCTTTATTTACGATGGTGCAAGCACCAAATACATTGATAGTTCGATTAATGCAGATATTTTCTTCGAAGGTTACAACGGCTTCCCGAGCGCTATTAACAACAATGATCAGATTGTAGGCTGGGTAGACTCAGAAAGTGCCAATCAGGTTGACGGCAAGTTCCGTCGCCAGCGTGGGTTCACCTATAATGCAGGTGTAGCTATAGCAAATTCACCACTAACTGCCAATAGTGCGTGGATGCTGGATGATCTGATTAACGACAATGGTGCTGTAGGTGCTGCTGCGAACCAGTTCCGTATTGCTCAGGCGACCGGTATTAACGATGCGGGTGTGATTTCTGCGACGGCGCTTAAGTGTGCTGGTGGTTATCAGGACTTATCTAATGAATCGCAGTGTAGTGGTGATGAAAAACTGGTAGCTGTGAAACTGGTTCCGATCCCTGATGGCACGATAGAGGCGCGTCCTGAAATAACCTCATCAATCGAACGATCTGGTGCATCGCTAGGTATGTTTGCTTTGACAATGCTAGGCTGGATTGGTTTCAGAAGAAGAAAATAAATTTTTGTCAAAATAGTTTATTTTTTACTCAGGCTCACAAATTGTGAGCCTGAGTTGTTTTTGGGGTTGATCAAATGGGTTAGATCGCTAATTCTTATAACTGGAGTCACAAAAAGCTCCATCATTATGAAACTGTAATGAAAGAAAATAGCTAAAGATAAGGATCTAACTATGAAGAGACAAAAGCGGGATCGTTTAGAACGTGCACAAGCTCGAGGTTATCAGGCAGGGAAAAATGGCCGCTCCAGTGAAGCTTGTCCATATCAATCTCTGGATGCCCGTACAAATTGGCTTGGTGGTTGGCGAGACGCAAGAGAGGAAATTCAAACAGGCCTCAAATAACCCTTTCTCATAGAACCCTTATTGGGCCCCTTTGAGGAGAAGGGGCTTTTTAATGATTGAATCCTCTTTCCATTCTGGTTTTAAGACATTTCAAAATACTCACCACTCTAAATCAATAGCTTATCGTGGTTTATGTTTTTTTAGCCATTATCATCCCTTCAATATAGCCATCAACCCATTGTTCAAAGCATTGATATGCTGTTGTTAGATCTTAAGCCAAGTGCTTAATCACGCTTCTTTGAATAAAAGTGGCGAGTTCTTTACCTCTCGGTTCGGTTTGTAATAGGGCATAACTTTTCCTGAGCAGAGCAGTCAAAAACGTCACAGTGTAACGAACAATGTAATCAGGCTCATTTCGGTTAATGTCACCAGGCAGGGCTGCATACGTCTTTTGAGGCGACAAGTAGTCTGACACAGGGGGTAGGCGGGTTACACAACCCTGCTCGAACTGCCACCATACGAGATTGGCATCTCCGAGTGGCAGTACAGAGTGTTGCCGATCAGAGGCATACTATGTCTTCACTTTCTCTATTTCTGCGATATCTCTCTCTGAATCTCGAGCATGGGTACAGGTGCACAAGCAATGAATCAAATTCAGAAAACTACCGAGTATCAGCAGTCGCTACGATTGATTTATAGCCTCATTTTCTCCACTAATAAGCTGAGATAATTTAAGTTCTTCTTTTTCAGAGAATGTCACAAATCCGATCGGAACATTAGAATTGACCTCCGAAATGATCTTATCAGCACTTTTTTTGCCAAAGCCTCCACATAACTCAATGACTTGTACACCTTCATGAATTAAGTCCTTAGCAACAATGACAGCTTCCATATCGGATCTGACCCCAACAATCTTAGTGCGAAATAGTGCTGTTTCAAGCACAGAGCAATCCTTTTTATAATCATAGTTGGCAGCTTTGACAATAAACCCATATTGACGAATCATAGATGAACTCCTTATTTTCAGCACATTAAG
Source organism: Photobacterium sagamiensis (assembly GCF_050337085.1). NCBI lineage: Bacteria > Pseudomonadati > Pseudomonadota > Gammaproteobacteria > Vibrionales > Vibrionaceae > Photobacterium > Photobacterium sagamiensis. The sequence goes on from NZ_JAKJSP010000024.1 coordinate 105,799, forward strand.
CCATTTTTTCTTTTACATGATGGTTTTCAATGGATTTTATAGTGAAGTAATAATAAATATAGGTTGATGCAAGGATAAGATCGATCACAACAATAAAGTACATTATTTGAATGATTTCATGATTTAGTAAATAGTGAATTGCAACTATTGACCAAACAAAACGAACAATACCATTGAATAACGCGATACCTATACGCGCAGATACATTCTTCGATGCATAGATAAGAATCATACCAACAAGAAATAATGCCAGTCCTGCAGTGTTGAGAAATAGCATATTCCCACCATCACTTGGAGGGATCCAATTATTACCACCAAAGCCAAGAAATGTATTTAACCAATTAAATAAATTAATATACGACTCATGTAAAAATGGCATTGAGAATGGAAATGCTACTACACAATTAAAAATACCTCCCCCCATTACCCAGCGTTGCGCTGCTACTTTACTATCCATCATAATCTAAATATCTCCTGCAAATTTAACGTTTTTTTTCTAACGCACTTGCTAAGTGCCGCTTTCGATTAATTTTCAGGCCAGTTACACTCTAAACCAAAGTTTTCTTATGTTTGAGCGCCCACTTAAGCTATTTGTTCGAATTATTTCTGGCAATGCCTATAAATGAGGCAGTGTTTTTTTAACGAAATTATTAACTCTGGTTTTTGAGGCGTTCTCGCTGTTATAAAATGAAAACATTTTAAGCTTACAGTTTTTAGCACAAGCTCCTAATAATGCAATTTTGAGTACTCTATATACTGGTTTCCAGAGAATGAACACATCGGCCCACCAAGGGGAACCTAAAGTTGTAATAACTTTAACTTCTTTTAAATTATCTAAACATGGTGTAATTGAGCCAAGATCAGATGCATGGTTATATGCGTAGCCAGGTGCCCATACTCGGTCAAACCAACCTTTCAAAATTGCAGGGAAGCCAAACCACCATGTTGGAAATATTAGCACTAAACATTCAGCTTCTATTAATTGGTTAATTTCGCCGTTCAACTTGCTGACATCGAACTGACTTTCATAATAACTCCGCCTTTCTGACTGAGTTAACACAGGATTAAATTCTTCCTGATAAAGATTCTTAACAGTTACTTCATGGCCTTGATTTATTAGGTGATTGATCGTTTTATCTGACAAGTGACTACAAAGGCTATTCTCAAGAGGGTGTGCTAATACAATTAAATAGTTCACTATGTTTCCCCAAGTTCTAACACTTTATTTGACGATATTGAATTATATACTGTCTAATTACAATATCATGAATCTTATTAATATTAGTAAGGTTTTAGGTGTTTCAATTGCTACATGGCATTTTTTAGGGCCATATTGCATTTATTAAATACTGTGGGTTTGGGGCCGATACCTAAGAAGGGTAGCGTGCAAACTCAGACAAACATGAAATATGATCGTTGAATAAAAGTGTTATGAAAAGGAGGATTGTCCTCCTCATAACACATAATCAGATATTTTATTTGTTGCTTATCTTATGGTGATAGTAACTGTTTTTCATATCTACAATATATACGCCGTGACCATGCCATTTTTTTCGTTCCTGCTCAGGTAGGGTTGTTACTCGTAAAATTTCTTCTGCTACGTCTTCTCTGCTAATGCTTATCTTGGCATGTTTGAGAGGATGATCAGCTTTATTTAATCCCGTAATATCAAAGCTATAGCCATATTGTCTTTTTGCGGGCCTATCTTTAAGTGCAGCAGGCCGGAAAATAACATATTTTAAGCCCTCAGAAGCGGCTTGAGCGAGAATATTTTCACTTTCAGTTACATTCTTATAAACCGGGAAAATAACGGGCATGATGTTAGCGATTACATTGTAGTTGGCAGGCCAAGCCGTAACGGATGCACCAGGGATACCTTCTGTTCCGACAGAGCCATGATAAAAGGTTTCTACCCATCGGCTTTGCTTCATTCCTTCAACGATTGCGCTAATAGTATCCGTGTAAATTGAATACTTAGAATCAAGCATATCTTTTACTTTTGTTACGCCGACAAAGCAGCATATAGCATCAACTGATAAATCGTTTGTAAGAATACTGTTGTATGATTCAGGACATAATATGCTGATATTCGTCGCTTTTAATGTTCCTCTGTTTTTTGCCTGAGGAATATTGCTTTCTGTCAGTTTCGTTTCATTTAGTATTTTAGTTATTCGATTTAAAGCTTCATGATCACTTTGTGCTCTGCACATAGCTGTTACATCGTGCCCCTGCCTCAAAGCATTTTTAATGAAAATTCTTGCTCCTCTAGATGCAGCAGCAACAACGAGGAAATGACGCTTTAGTTTACTCATAGGAGACCTTACAAGTGGATAATGTCACCTACTGTAAAGTGTGCCCTATGGGGAAGAGTCAAGGATAATGTTCAAAAATATGTGCTTTAATGAGAATGTATTTGGCCTAGATATCAACATTGATATTGTGCTCCATCATTAAAGATGAGGTGGAGTGGCACAAACTCGGCACTAAAAATGTCAGAGGGTCAACAAACTATCTGGAAATCTCCACTGCAATGCCTTTATAGCTATATTCTGCGGATATGCTCTGTGTCGCCTTGGGACGGTAATCAGCCATACCACAATTTGCCGTATTATCAGGGAAAAGCTGGGGCTGTCTATAATAGCGATCAGGCGTTTGAAGATCGCTATCCGGATTTATTGGTCATCGAGTTGGGTGCTAACGATTTTAGTTCCGAAGTCAACGCGAATGAACCATGGCCAACGACTGAAGCGTTTCGGCAAGCATGGGTAGATGCCTATATTGATTTTATCGGTCAGCTACGTCAGCGATATAATGATGTGCCAATTGTCATCATGACGCAGTATATATGGCCACACGATCGTCTCAATCTGTCGGTACAGCAAGTTCAGCAACAGCTTGATAATATGGGGGCAGATCCTGTTTATGTGACAGAGATGCGCGCCGAGATGAGGGGATGTATGTGGCACCCGGTCGCCGATGAGCATACCGCGATAGCTGAAAGTCTGGCTAGCTTTATTTCCACTAAGCAGTTATTGGGGAAATAGCTTCTTGTATAAGCAGCCCGTGTGTTCGGGCTGCCTATTGACCATGATTAGCGAGACTTGTATATCAGCAATCTCCAGACACAAAAAAGGCCGCAAAATGCGACCTTTTAACTGTCATTTAGTCTGAGAGACTTAGAAGCTGGCAGTGTCAGTGAACAGACCTACTTTTAAATCTTTAGCGACGTAGATTTCTTTGCCGTCTACCAGTACACGACCGTCAGCAACACCCATGACTAACTTGCGGTTAATCACACGCTTTAGATTAATTTCATATGTCACTTTCTTCGCGGTTGGTAGAATTTGACCCGTGAATTTCACTTCGCCAACACCAAGCGCACGGCCTTTACCTTCGCCGCCATGCCAGCCAAGGAAGAAACCAACAAGTTGCCACATTGCATCAAGGCCAAGACAACCAGGCATAACCGGGTCACCTTTGAAATGGCAGTCAAAGAACCATAGATCAGGGTTGATATCGAGCTCGGCATGAATATAGCCTTTGCCATATTCACCACCGTCATCCGTGATTTCTAAAATTCTGTCCATCATCAGCATATTGTCAGATGGTAGAGAAGGGAATGCAGGGCCATGAAGCTCTCCATTACCACATGCAACTAAGTCTTCACGTTCATAAGAATTGCGTTTCATCAGAATTCGTACTACTCCAAGAAATTATGGGAGCAATTTAGCTTACACGTGTAAGCTAAACAACTCGGATCAGTGCTGGACAAACCAGTTGCGAACAATCGTTAACCAACTGACTTCATTGATTACATCACCATGATGGAACACATCAATACGTTCAGCAATTTTAGCAAGTATAGTATCAGTATCCAGTTTGTCGCCTTTGAATGCTTTGCCTGTTAACAATGGAATGGCGTCATCAACACTTTCAATCGCCCAAATATGGAATTTTTCTGACTTGATTGCATCGAGTACTTCATCATTAAGGCAAAGGTTACTTAAATTTGTTTTCGGTAAAATGACACCCTGATTGCCTGTAAGGCCGCGATGAACACAAACCTTATAGAAACCTTCAATCTTCTCATTAATGCCGCCTACAGCCTGCACACGGCCAAATTGGTCTACAGCCCCCGTAATGGCGATCTGCTGATTGATTGGCTGCATCGATAGCGCAGAAACTAATGAACACAGTTCTGCCAGCGAGGCGCTGTCGCCGTCGACTTCACAATAAGATTGTTCAAATACAATCGAGGCTGTAAAGGGTAATGCGTGATCCAGATCGAGTGCGGCACTGACGAATGCCTGCATGATCATCATGCCTTTGGCATGAAGATTACCGCCCAGCTCAGCTTTACGCTCAACATCCGAAATGTCGCCCTCACCAAAATGGACCACACAAGAAATACGAGCTGGTTCACCATAGTCTTTAGGATGCCCGGGAATATCGACAACAGTCAGAGCGTTGACCTGACCAATCTCTTCACCCTGGCAATCAATGACAACCTGACCCAGGTGGATATCTTCAATAGCGCGTTCTGGCAAATAAGATTCGCGGTAATCGCGGGCTTTCATCGATGCGTTAAGATGCGTTGCGGTAATTCTGTCGCCCTGAGATTCAATCGACGCTTCCGATAACAAGCCTTGATGCCAAAGAGGGCACAGAGGAACGCGGGTTTGATCTTCGGCATAACGGGCACCTGTTCTTAATAGAGCGGCCAGGGCGTCGCTGTCAGCCAAATCGGGCAGCTTTGCCTTGTGGACCAGATCTTTGATGTAAGAAAGGTAAAGCGGTAAGGTTTCATCACTCAGTAGCAGATCTTGCTCGAACTCACCGTACATAGAAAAGCCGGATGTGATATCTGGTTCTGCATTTTCAAGCTCAGCCATCAAATAACGATCACCGATCAATACTAACTTCACATTCAGTGTTTCAGCAGGCGGGATCGGATATAAGGTTTTCTTAGAAGCAGGCTGCCATTCAAGCGAACCATTCATTAAGACGCTTTTTAGGCGTGGCCACAATGATGGATTACCGAGAATACTGGTAACGGAGAGAACCAAGTAGCCATCATTCGCTTGATGAAGCAAACCATGCTTAACTTGCGCTTTGCTGATTTTACCGTCTTCAGAAGGGGGATAAACCGCACCGAAAAGGGTCAGTTCTGTCACATTTTCACCGGCAATGATGATCGAAGATTCATTATTCTGATTCTGGTTATTGATTTGACCCTCAGAATCACCTTGCTGATATTTAACTTTTTGACTTTCTGCGTCATATTTTGACAAAAGCTCGATCACGTAGTCGCGATAAACTTTATTATCGGGCGCTGTGATACGAAGAACACGCGGCTGTAATTCAACAGCGGTGAACCGACGTACGGCATCGCTAAGACGGTCTTGCAAAGTACCTGTAGGGGCAAATGGCAGATTATCATAATCTTCCAGAATGGCTTGATACTTTGAGTAATCTGGGGTCATTGTGCGCCAGGATTCTTGCTGCATAGACTTGTGCTTTCTTTCGTTACTGTGAAAAGGACAGCAGTATAAAGGAATCAATGGCTTCATAATAGACAGATATTGATGATATTTAGCGCTAGGTAAAACAAACAGTTAAATATCATAAAGGTAATTGAGCTTTTATGTGCCAACAGTTACACTGTCACATACTAAGTGTAGACTTTTTGAGAATAACTCACGTATATGAAATATCAGCAGCTTGAAAACCTCGAAGCCGGTTGGAAATGGACTTACCTGGTTAAGAAATGGAAAGAAGGCGATGCAGTCACTCGTTATATCGATACGAGTGAGGCTGAAGCCGCTATTCAGGCATTGCTTACTATTGAGCATGAACCCACCAAAGTCATTGAGTGGATTAGTAAGCACATGTCGCCTGAGCTTGATAAAAAACTCAAGCAGGCCATACGTGCCAAACGTAAGCGGCATTTCAACGCCGAGCAGGTACACACGCGTAAAAAGTCTATCGATCTTGATTACCGTGTGTGGGAAAAGCTGGCTGAAAAATCGAGAGAATTAGATTCGACGTTATCCGACACCATTGAATATCTGTTGAGTGAAAGTAGTCGCACGGAAACAGTCAGTAAAAAAGTCCTGGATATTCGTAAAGATTTGCATGAGTTGTTGGATTTCGATGCACCTGATTTTGACGCACTTGATTAAAGATTGTCTTACATCACCGATATGCCGAGTTCGCGGATAAAATGCTCGATTTGATATACGCTTAAAGAAAATATACGCAATTAGGAGTTAATGGATGGAATATGTCATTTTACTAGCCATTGCTGTGGCCTTTCTTGTGTTCAAAGATCGTCCGGTAATGGTATTGAAATTTGATAACGGTGAGCTTACCTATTCAAAGGGGAGCATACCTAATGGCTTTCTGACGGGATGTAAAGACATTGCGCATAAACAGCCGTTTTCGGGACAAGTTAAAGTTTATAAAAACCGATTTACAACGAAACTGGTTTACTCTAAATCGGTACCAAGCAAGGTTAAACAGCGCATTCATAATATCTTTCCGCATTCCGGCCCAACCAAAAAGCAAGGGCGGCGTGCCTGACCTTATATTTTTTCGGATTGAAAAGGCTTCTGATGAAGCCTTTTTTGTTAACGCATTTGTCTTATACCCATTCTGAGTGCCTAAAAGCGACCTTATTCTATGATTCAACCCCACGCATTTCGTTTAACAGAAGGGAACGATCTTAAATCTTCCATTCTTGCCTATGTAAAAGCCAATTCAGTTAAAGCCGGTTCATTGCTAACAGGCGTCGGTTGCTTGTCAGAAGCGCGTATAAGGCTTGCTGATGAGACGAAAACCTTATCTTTGAACGGACCTTTAGAAATTCTCACGCTCTCTGGTACGTTAACCCCAGAGCATGTCCATTTGCACATCTCTGTTTCAGACAAAGCCGGTCAAGTCTTTGGTGGTCATTTAATAGAGGGATGCCTGGTCTCTTATACGGCTGAAATTTGCTTAGTTAGTTATAACAACCTGACATTTTCACGAGAGCCTGATGGCAACACAGGATTTGATGAGCTGGTGGTTCGCTAGTTAATGGCATTGCTATAAACGGGTAGAGGTCGCTTATCCCGGTTGGATAAGCGATTAGCTTGAAATTCTTAATATTGCCAATCGCACAGAGTTAAGAATTTCAGGTTTTGCCTCGATTATTTGATGACGTTGTGCAGGGCGCTTTGGCTGGCCAGGTAGTTAGCAATCATCTGTTTGAGCTGTTCCAGCTCTTCTTCTACTTTAATTCTTCGTTCTTTCTCTGCTTCATATTGCTTACCTAAATCAACCGCCAAGTAACCGCCTTTAATTAAGGCTTTGGTCGTGACATTACTATTGGTTAATGCTTTAAGCTCTTCGATCATGAAATAATGCTGGTCTAGATCCCGAATGGTGATTGCCATGATCTCTCCGGCTAACTGCTAATAAAGAAGCATTTTAACGCATAACTTATTGATGAAGGAAGGAAAGATTGCATTCTCCCAGGCGTTTATCAAGTGGTTTTATCAATATTGATTGCATTTGGACGGGTAAGTAAAGAGCCTGAACTTGATGTAGGGGCTCTCTTAATGATCTTTCTTTCACTGATGCACTATAACTTTATGGTGTGACAAAGAACACAAACACCTTCAAATTGACTTTCAATAACTCGATAACACCATAAAATAGAGCCTCAGACAAACTTATACCTTGAAGCTATATTTACAATGGCTTATTTTAAAAAAGACACCATTGTATTAAAATTATCGATTAATCAACATGCTAAAGACAGCTCTAGCTCGGTAGGACGCCCTTGATCCAGAATGGAAATGACTTAAAACAACGACTCTTATCTAAAAAGCGAGAGCAAACGGTTCAAGGGAACCGGGGGATAGAGATGATAAATCATGGCAGTCTTGTCACTATCAGTGTGAAAACCCCCCTTGGACGTTTATTTAGATGCGAAACAAAATTCATCGGTTCTGATGGCACGGAACACCTTGTGTTAACGCTGCCGAAGTTAACCCCGCATGATTTAGATGATTATTTTTGTGAAGGTTTTTGGATCACGGTAAAGGCGATCTCCGACAGGGGGGAAGGGGCAATCGTTAACTTTAAAAGCCAGGTAGCATATGTCATTAATAAGCCGGTCGGCTTATTATTGTTAAAGATCCCGCATACGATGTCTTTAATGCAGTTACGCAGTGAACCTCGCTACGAAGTTAAGTTACAGGGTCATATACCAATCGTAAATCGCAATCTGCTGGTGGATTTTAAAGATCTTTCGGCGAAAGGGTGTTGTTTTCAATTTGGCGTTAATGGCCCAACATTTGATGCTGATGATGTGATCTCCATAACGGTGAAAAATCCAAGCTCTACGCAGCATTATCAACTAACCGGTACCGTTCGCAGCATGCAAAAAAATGGCGCGTTGAAAAATTGTGGGGTGATGTTTGACGGCCAAGGTCAGCAGGGAGCTAAACAATTATTAGCGCAACTTATTTTCGATGGTTCAAGTTTATCTTTTAAACAGATGCAGCTGTAGAGCTGAATGAGCCTTCAATCATCAAGACCGAGTTGACATACAGCGCCGTGGGTTGAGATTTTTACACAGCATCGTGTTAACAAAGCTAATGCACTATAACTTTACATTCAAAGCAAAATAAAACAAACAATCCGCAGATTCAACTCAGATCAAACATAAATATATTATTAGTTCTACATCACAAAAGTTTTGGCGCGTTCAGTCACCAAACTTCTTCATTCCGTTAAGTGAGGAACATACTGTTTGCGTAATCTGAGGAACACGTGGTTAGAACTGGATCCCGAACACCTTTCTTTTGTTACCTTGTAACTGATTCATTTAATAAATAATTATTAAACAAGGTGGTGGCCTGTAAGAACACTATTTAAGTGAATCAGTGTGCCATCTTTAGTAATAAAAACGCCTCGCTGATCAGAAATCAGTAATGCGTCGTTATCGCCAGCAGATTTAATAAAGTAACTTCTTACTGTAAATCGTTGCTCCTTTTCAGCGCCATCTTGTTCGGAGGCGAATAAGAAATAGTGTGAGCCTAAACGCATGAAGAAGCCAAAGAACTGCTTTGAGATAACAATAGCGTTATCTGAATTTTTGGCGGTGAATTGAATTTTCACCCGACCGTGATTAAAAGACGTCAACATGACTTCTTTACCGTAGCCCGGATACTCGCTACCGTTGTTTCTTCAACAAAGAAGAAATACTGGCTGCAGGCAAAAATCGTTAACAAGAAGAAAACCAGCTGTAAGCCAAATTCTTTCGTAAAAACAGAAAGATATTTTCCGGTGTGAGTAAGTTTTGATGCTGGTAAAACGTCCTCAATGACTTCATTGTTTTGTTCAACATCAAGCGCTTCAGGTGCCCGGTAATGACTATTTCTGAGCCTGAGTGAGTAGCCTTTTTTGGGCTCAGTCACAATGATATTGTCCTCACCAATAGAGGCAAATGCACTGCGTATATTTTTAATGGCGACAGTAAGCGAACTGTGCGTAACAACCTTACCGGTCCAGCAGCGTTTCACGGCTGACGGTAACTCCTTCAATAATGCCCATGAGAACGCCTGGATACAAGCCTACATGCTGGGCGCAAACTGGCGTGCTCCACGACGATTTAAAGGCTATGCACGTTGTGTTCGTTGGGTAGAGTAAATGTCGCTGTTGGGATTAAAAGGGATGTTAATCAGATCGCGAGTATAAGGTATATGTATTTCATCAGAGAGAAAGAGGTTGGGGGCAATAGCGGTATATTTAAACGTTCAAGGAAGCAGGGAATAAAACGTCAGAAGGGCTGCCCGACCATCATCCAGGAGGACCAAGAGTCCTCACTGGTGGCAAACTCTGCACGAAACACGGCTTTGTGCATCATAAAGCGAAAGCCAATACCGAGATCCCATTTCATATCTTTGTGCAGCTCACTAGCAGACCAACTGTCGGCAACTCGCCCTATTTCGGCAAAAGGCACCACCTGTACCCAGTCCACATCAAGGGATCTCAGAAGTTGCCAACGGTGCGGGTTCCATTGGGTGGTCAGGCGCATTTCTGCAGAGTAGAGAAGAGCAGCCTTGTCGCTGAAACGATGCATCGGATAAGCACGCAGCCGCTCAAATCCGCCCAGTGATGCCCCCTTAGAATTAGGTGGCCGATGGTCAATGACCGGGCCGTTATGGGTGACACTCTTTTCCCAAGAGGGAGTGTAGGAGGTCCAGGCATTCAGGGCCAGTACCCGCTGACGAAACCATTTTGTTTCGGCTAAAGACAGATATTTTCGTAAATCGAGATCCAAGTTGGTCCAGCTACTGGTGCTGTCAAACATGCCAAAATCGCGGTTTATAGTAAAACGTTGAAAGCTACCTTTGGATGGATCGACTGGGAAGTTACGGTTGTCGTATTCCAGCGCCAATGACAGGCCGTTAGTATCGCCTGCAATTTCTCCCGGATTCTGATCAAAGTTGCGTTGGTGAGAAAATAGCATGGTCTCAAAATAGAGCCGGCCGCTGGTCGACGGGTTCCATTCACTGGTATTGAGTTCGCCGGACTCAATAATGCCGCGATCGAGGAAAAAGGTATTGATCAGGGTATCGCGGCCGTCACCGGTAGGCAGCAGATAACGAAAACTAAGATCAAACCAGTTGTTGCGGCCTTTGCCCGTAATATAGTTGTCATCACTGGACTCATTGGAGCCACCACGTTCTTTGGGATAGTCGGGATTGAAGCCGGCATAGCTGCGCTGATCGGTCCAATCACCAATCGAGCCGGTAAACGTTGCAAACAGTCGTGGCAGCGACTGAAACTGGTAGTCTTTGATAGAAATAAACAGTCCGCGGGAGTCGTTTGTCGTGTCCATAATCGCGCCAAAGGTGGACATCTGCGGCTGGAAATACCCTGACGTTCCTCCGGCAAGGCCATAGGCAGTATCTAGCGATTCGGTATGAAACAGAAACGGCAACGTTATCCAGTGTGGCACCGGCTCTTCCTCTCCAATCTCCAGGCGAATATCCTGGCTGTAAACCGTCACGCTAAAAAGCAGTGAAAGGACGAGGGAGAAATAAAGAAATAGTATTCGCATGACAGTTCCATCTGTTGACACTAGCGCCGGATGCAGCTTAGAACATATAACTGAGCCCCAAATGGGTATACAGTTGATTTTCCCCGCCACCATCTTCAACCACGTCAGCGGCATTAAAATGTGCCAGATGAGAGGAAATCACTATTTGCCTTGTTGCTACCCAGTTCAACGATAATTGTAGCTGGCTACCAATATAACGGTGATCACTCTGGCTGGCATTGACACCGATTGCACTGGCTCCGGTATAAAAGGCGTCATTTTTTTCTGCTCGCCATAGAAAATCATTACTTAAAGTCATCTGCAGTTCACTATTAAAGCGATAGCCGACATTGGGTTGCAGATGCATCAGGTTATAAGGCATCACGTCTCTGGCGTAAGTAAAATACGGGGTAACAAAAATAGGATCGTAGAAAGTATTGAGTTTATTATCGTTGGGATCGTCATCGCCGGAAAAGTAACTCGCCTTAATGCCAATAATGGGGGTTTCTTCTTGTGGGTAAAACGCGTATTTCACTTCACCAAAAACCGCATAAGCGCTGATATTGCTGTTTTTGCTGTCTTCATACTCACCAAATTGGTAAATCAAATAGCTATCAAATAACCACTGCCTCTGCAGAGTGACAGGGCGATACAACCTGGCTGTTAGGGTGTGGCGCGTTTCATCATGACGGTTTCCACCATCTTGTTCAAATTGCAGACCTTTTAAATTCCAACCAAAATACAGCAGGTTAAAATTGTAGTCATCAAAACGCATTTCACTATTTGCACCCCAGAAATATTCATCGGTTCCCGCCATTTCAAAGCTCTCTTCTGCGGCGTCGACGAATTCTGCAGCATAAAAATCAAACTTAGCAAAGCCTCTGTCCAGCCAGGCCACGCGAACACCATCATAATACTGACGTACATTTCTCGCTTCTCCGGCGCCCACTAGCCAGTTGTACTTTTCAATGAACTGCCTGCCGACGCGTATATCCAACCGTTCGTCATTATTCAAGGGTAAACGACCATCGACAAAGAGCTGCCAAATATTGAGATGGGATTTATCACCGGCTTTGTTGCCTCCCTCGCGATCTGAAGCTGCCGCAGCTCCGAGCTGCAAAAACAGACGTAATTTATCAGCAGGGTGCCAATCGGCATGGACGGCAAAACGATGCAGAAACACATCCTGTTCCCCAATGTCAGACATGCCTCTGCCTTCAGGATCGTAACGTTCATAGGTAAAACGATATTCACCGCCAAAGCTGATGAAATTATCTGAATCATCAGCTAGTTCTATATGCTTAAAAGGGAGCCATTCATCGCTGTAATCGGGTTCTTCTGTACGTAAGCGCGACCAATCTTCAGACCAGCGGGCACGAGGAATATGAGAGGGAAACTGCACGTTACGACTGGTATTCTCAATACTGTCACTGCTCTTTACATTGCTACTGCTATCAATATCACCGCTGTCGTTATTTGTTGTTTGCGCCTGCAGCTGCGATAACCAAAAGAAACACAGAAAGGGTGCGATATAGATAAATCGTGATCTTAAGTTCAAGAGGACACCCCAAACGTCAAGAAACAAGTCATGAAAGGCATAAAATAATGCCTATCATAGATCTATGAATATGATTAAACATAGGTTTCTATATATGATCCATCAAGGAAAAGTATCGGATTTTATGAACTCCGCCATAACGCCAATCTCCTGAAGACAAGATCATTAAAAACCAGAATGAGTTATTTCAATCAGCGCAATCATCAAGGTCACGCAAATAATAAAAAGAGCAGGGAAGTCCAGCTCTTTTCATTGAAAGTTATGCTTCATTTAAACATATCAAAGGAACAGAAAAGTTCTGACCTTTCTCTGCTATTGCCAGAACAACCAGGCAAACAAAGATAGGGTGACGATACAGGCAATGTTAAGAACAACACCGACTGCCATCATCTCGCGCTGCTTGATATGACCTGAGCCAAACACGATAGCATTGGGTGGTGTAGCAACTGGCAACATAAAAGCACATGATGCAGCAACACCGATCAGCACCGACAGGATCACTGGCGATACACCCAGAACTTCAGCTATTGAGGCGAATATCGGCACCAGCAGAGCGGCACTTGCGGTGTTACTGGCAAATTCCGTCAGGAAAACCACGAAGGCAACCACTATCAGAAAAGTGAAGAACAGCCCGGCTTGTTCAAGAAAGCCACTCAGGCTGTGGGCTAGGAAGACACTGGCGCCAGTTGCTTTGAGTACGTTACTCAGACAGATCCCGCCGCCAAATAGGAGCAATACGCCCCAGTCGGTTGATTTATCAATGTCTTTCCATTCAACCACACGAGCAACACCCAGCATCACGATAGCAGACAGGGCCACTAGGCTATCAAACTTGCTAAAGCCGCCAAGGTAAGCGTTCAGGGGCTTGCTGAAAATCCACATGGATACGGTAAGGCCAAAGATAACCAAAGTGGTCAGCTTTGCATTATCCCATTTGACTGGCTCGTGGGTTATTTCAAAAGTATGCTTCAGATTTGGCTTTAGCATCAAATAAAGCAGGCCAACCGCTATAGGTAGCAGAACCAGTGTGACCGGTAAACCCAGGGCCATCCATTCTGTAAAACTCAACCCCACTTCGGCTGCAGCAATCGCGTTGGGCGGGCTGCCAACGATGGTAGCAATACCGCCAATACTGGCGCAGTATGCTATCCCAAGCAGTACAAAGACATAGGTGTTGTGACCAGTTTTAGAATTAACCTTGGCCAGAATGCCCAGTACCAGAGGTAGCATCATTGCCGTTGTTGCAGTGTTGCTGATCCACATTGAAAGGAAAGCAGTAACACCGAACAACATCATGACGGCGATGGCCATATGACCTTGGGCTATCAGCAAGACCTTATCGGCAATTGCTTTATCCAGATCTTGACGATGCATGGCTGCCGCCAGCGCAAAGCCACCAAGGAAAAGGAAAATAATCGGGTTGGCGAAGCTACTGAGAGCCTCAGGTGTTTTAAAGACCCCCAGTCCAACTGCCAGCAGGGGAACTAGAATGGCGGTGATACTAACGTGAATGGCTTCTGTTAACCAAAGTATGGCAATAAAGGTTAGCAGACTGAGACCAGCTACAACATTGGGCTCAAATGGCAGGGTGTTTAACATAACCACAAGCAGTGAGACATCAGCAAGAAAAATCAGACTTTTGCGGTCAAACAACCAATTTTTTATGGCGAGACTTAAGGTTGTCATAAGCTTTCCTTAGTACGTTATGTTCATTTGATAAATGACCTATGTACGACAGCTCTGGATGGCATACTCCGGCTAGGCATAGGCATAAAGGTTAGTATAATTATTGCACAGCCGCGTCTTGAGTGTTAATAAAATTAACAACTAAAACCAAGGTGTTACATGTTGATATCAAGAAGTATGAGGTGAAGAATCATGAAGGCGAAATGTGTAGCCATTTTATGATTATTTGATCACGCACATTCGATTTAATGCGTGATACTTATCATCCGCAGCGCCTACAAATCCAACTCCCTGGGTGGAATTTCTTGCAAATGATTTAAAATGCTTACTGTTTTCAATATTGCATTGAGCAGTAATTAGAATGATCAACAGATAACGGTAACATTGCTAACTATGAGCAATCTGATTCATAGTTTTGTGACTTACTTCCATTTCCCCAGCGTCGTTGACGAGTAATTTTGCATGACCATTTAATCAATAACAGAAATACCAAAATGAAATTAACTTATTGGTAAATGGGACCACAGCCAGAGAGCACACCTATTTATTGTCTAACACGAAAAGGGATATTTTTTGATGTGTATTGCAGGTTGGAAAGGAAAAGAATTTCGTCACTCAAACAAGCAGCTGAAAGCAATGTGTGTCAACGATAGCGGACCCATGACATTCAGGGGAGATCGAACCCTTACAGTATGTGACCAACGTGGTCAGGCTTATGAATTATTTCTATTTGGATTATACCCAAGTGAACGGGATGTCAACAAACATGTAGAAGGAACGAAAGGGTGGGAATGGCTGGCTAAAGAGGATAATAACACCTGGCACCCAGTAACAGAGCCGACTTGTTAATGAAAACACTATACGTTAAATCGTCTATTTTTAATCCACAGAATCAGTGGATAACCAATGCCAGGCCAGAGCATACAGGTGACCAAAATCATAACCCTGTAACGTAAAAAAGGTCGCCGTTGGGCGACCTCTTCTTGTGATTTTTTATTTAGTATTATGTTTTTTTAACTCTTAACTGATCATTGTCACGTGATTGAAAAAACCAAAAACGCTTTCTGCCTGTAGATTTAGACATGGATTTATCCTTTAATAAAAACGTGCACTCATATGCATATCGGTAAGCACTTAATCTAACAGACCAACGGTCGAAAGTTGATGATCTCACTCGCAAAAATGTGTTTACCCCATTTTAAAATGTCTTGATTTCCCGCTGCATGAAATACCACGGCATCAATACCATTAGAAAAGAAATAGGGCTGTGATTTGGCATTCGTGGTTTGAAATGTAACTGGTATTGTGAATTTATCGAATGCGCTAAGCGTTAACAGCTAAGGAGAAAATGATGACAGCAAGGGAAGTCGTGCTTTCTTTTTGGAAGGCAATGGAAAGAAATGATTTTGAAAAGGCAAGTTTGTGGTTATCTGAGGACTTTGAAAATTATTCGCCTCAATCTTCAGAGTTAATCACAGGACGTAAGAATTTCTCAGCAATTAATACTCATTACCCTGCAGAAGGTAGATGGAAATTTACCGTTAACTCGATTGTTTGCGAGGGTGATCAGGTTGTCACTGATGTAAGTATTACTGATGGTTCTTTAAAAGCTAAAGCAATTACTTTTCATACAGTTGAGAATGGTTTGATTTCTAAACAAACGGAATATTGGCCCGATGATTATCCAGCCCCTGATTGGCGAAAACCATGGGTTACAATTCAAGTGAGCAGTTAAAACCATCAAGTTGACAGGTTACACTCACAAGGCTAGGGAAGTCGCTTAGCTTTCTTGGCCCACGAGCTTTACGGGAAGCCTTCTTTTTCTCTTTCGTGACCGTGTCACTTCATGGTTCTTTGACCCTGGGACCACCATGGTAGCGGGTCGGAATGTAATCCAGATCGCACATCCGTTATAACACATGAAAAAGGTGCTTGTTTAATCGAGATTAACCCCCATTATATATAAGTAACTTACTTAATATCGTGGGGATTCATATGTCAGATGTTAATGTTGCTGTGAAGAATTCTGTATCATTTAATGATTACTTAAAAGTACAGTTTAATGGTAATGGAACAACTGATTCTTTTTATCAGAATTCAGAACCAGAAACTCAACGAGCTATTGCCGTTTCATGTGCTCTTGAACTAATTCGAGCAGAATCTTCTAATGTTGATGGCTATCGACTTGATGCCAACATGCAATATTTGTCTAGATTTGCTGATGCGATTCAAGAAGCATTGAAAGTTAATAATGATAAGTCGTAACTAGAACACATTAAAGCGTCCCGTTATTAGAGGCGCTTTTTATGCCGTAGGCATAAAGGCCACCCACGAAATATGAATTTTGCCCCGCACTTCCGATGGCCGAAACCTTCTCTATCACATTCTGTTCTCATCATAAATTGTGTGCTGTTTATCCCTTTTTAACGTGTTCAGCCTTTCGGTGTGCTGGGTTTGAAGTTTCAGGGTGTATCAGAACCGGGTTAATAGCGCGGAGTTGCTGTTGGGCCCGTTGTTGTGCCGACATTGCTGTTTGAGATGATTCTGTTGTTTAAGAAGACGCTGCAAGCTCGGTAAGAACGTATTGAACAAGGTCGCCATGACAATCATACCGACACCCGCGATTTTGTTCCATTCCAACGTTTGGTCAAAGTACAGCACTTGCCAAATGATAGAGAACAACAAGTTAGTGAAAATCAGCGGCGCCAATTGCGATCCCGATTCTACCAACTGATAGGCTTTCACCCGAAAGACTTGTGTATTCACAATGCACACGGCTAATAGCACCAACATTGGTACCAGTAGCGTTTGCAGATCCAGCATTTGAGCCAGCATGTGCTGCATATTCACTGGATCGCTGTTTAGTATGAGCACCGGCAACAATAGACCTACTGCCAATAAGAAGCACCATGCATTCAGGGCGATAGGCGACAGTGCTCCTTTGCTGACGCGGTACAAGCTGACTTGCGATCCAGCATTGAAAATACCTGCGCCGAGTCCAACTAAGAGTTCCGGCCGCAAACTAAACCCAGACGGATCGCCGGCCACAACATGGCCACAAGGGGAAAGAAAGCGTGATTATGCTTCAGGTGAAATGTGACTGGATTTTTCTCCGCCTTCGGTACGGGCATTGCCATGAAAACGGATATTGTGTGGATTAAGAAAATGCTGGAATTGCATGATAAGCGGATTACTTAGTTGGAATAAGCATCTCAGCACACTGTAATCATTGTAGGTTATTGATTCTAAATACTATAAACCATAGTATGGCTTAAGTGAAAGTAATCAATGAGGTGGATGATTTATCTTGTTATGTCGAGATATACGAAACCGGACGTTGAATACGATGTTATGTTTTTATCGGGATAATCTGAAACGAAAATTTAAAAAGGAACTAAGAAATCATGGAAGAACAATCAAAAATTTATCTAGATCAATACCTTGAATCATTAAGTGATTCTGAACGTAAGAAATATCAATCATTTAGCGCAGACTACTTTTGTGCTGATGAACATAATGCCAATTTATGTGCTGGATTAATTCGTATTGGTCAAAAGACAGCAACCTGTAGCCTGAAATATTGGTATGAATCAGATGATGAACCAATGCCAGAAATTGGTCACTTGATGGTCGTCACAGATTGGAATGGTAAGCCTATTTGTATCGTTGAAATTGATTCGGTTGAAGAGTGTAAGTATTCCGATGTTACCGCTGATTTTGCGTATATGGAAGGTGAAGGTGATCGTTCACTAGAATGGTGGCGAAAAGCCCATTGGGATTTCTTTGCACAAGAATGTGTAGAGCTTAATATCGAACCAAGTGAAGATATGATGCTTGTTTTAGAGCGATTTCATGTAGTGCATCAATAGGCAATATAAAGCAATCAAGGTGATACGTTACACTCGGCAGTTTTGGTATGGAGTTCTACGCACTTTATTAGTTTAGTGAGTGTGCATCTTATTGCAGGCGTTAGCCTCTAAAAGGTAATTTTGGGTATGAATGGTAAAATTGTTGAGTGGAACGATCAGAAAGGGTATGGGTTCATTGCTCCTAATTCTGGTTATGGGCGTATTTTTCTCCATATTAAAGCATTAAAAAACCGCAATGTTCGTCCTAAGTTAAATGACCTCGTCAGTTTCGAGATAACTAAAGATGAGCAAAAACGGAATAATGCAACTAACGTTATTTTGACCAATGCGAGGTCAAAGGGATTACCACCCTCTATATTGTTCAGTTGTTCATACTTAGTTTTTGTCGCTGGCTCATTTTTTGTTCTTGATACGCCATTGTTGCTGCTGACAGTTTATGCCTTGTTAAGTCTTTTTACTTTCGTTATATACGCCTGGGACAAGAGTGCGGCACAAAAAGGCGAGTGGAGAACATCAGAAAGCACATTACATTTTTTCTCATTGATTGGTGGTTGGCCAGGGGCATTAATTGCTCAAAGTACACTGCGTCATAAATCTCAGAAGCAACCGTTTAAGATGATACTCTGGATAACAATTGTTTTAAATTGCTCAGCATTTATTTGGCTATTAACCCCCCGAAGGGGCCTCTCATACAAGCCGTTTTCTCAATGAAATAATGCGCATGGTGTATTGATAGGAATACAATGCAATCAAGGTGATGCGTTACACTCGGCGGTTTTAGTTTGAAGTTCAGTGAACTTGGCGGACTCTACGTGGCACAATTTATGTTAGGCGTTATGAGGTAAAAGGAACGTTAGTATGACTTATGATGAATATAACGAGTTCTGTAGATCATTACCGGCTACTACATACGTAGTTCAATGGAATAACTCTCATGTCTGGAAAGTGGGTGGTAAAGTGTTCGCTATTGGTGGTTTGGGACAAAATAACAATCCAGCTTTCATCTTTAAGACATCAGATCTTAACTTTGTTTTTTTAAGTGAGCATACCGGCTATAAACCAGCACCTTACTTTGCCTCTCGAGGAATGAAATGGATACAACAATACGAGAGTTCAAAAGAAACTGATGAAGAATTAATGTATTACCTCAAAGAGTCCCATCGGATTGTGTCGTTGGGACTTACTAAAAAAAAGCAAAGAGAGCTTGGTTTAAATCAGGAATAACGGTTGTGGGCATTGCCCCATAAAAGGCATCAAGGTGATGCTTTGCACTCAGCGGTTTTCTTAGCCTGAACTTTACGGTAAGCCTTATCTTTCTCTTTAGTGACCGCGTCACTTTAAATCCAGTATCAATACGAGCTGAATATGAACTATACGAACTCGATGCAGGAGAAGACGTTTCTATGATGTCGGTGGGTATTGCATACAACTTTTAACTACTGGCAGATAGAGTATCTTGTTCTTTTTCATAAGATACTCGCATGCTACATGTAATGTCTGAATCTACCTCCGTGAAACATAACGAGCAACCCTAAAACCAAGCCGTTCGACTAATTTATTGAAAGCGATGCAGAGCAAGCTAATAATTAATTGGAATGTAACGGAGATATAAAAATGAAAAACGTTAAGTTTGCCTTGCTTGTGGTCGCCGTGATGGGCTGTTTGATTAGTGGCTGTACAAACCGTGATGCCCCCAAACAAAAAATCGATAACGATGGACTTACCCCTGTCGTAGTGAACAACTCTTGGGAACTGCTTACGATACGTGAACTAGACGCCATAATGAAAGCCGACACGGACAAACCAGCAGTGCTCGAACTCAAGGAGGATGGCACATTCAATATGGCAACGGGCTGCGGAGAGTTAAGTGGAACCTTTACCTTGGATGGGAACATTGTCGCTTTTGAAGTAATGCTGGCAACAACAGTCATCACTTGTAGCGATACACAGGTTGAACAGGCTTTAGCTATAGAGAACCTTATGCAGTATGCAACTCGCTATGGTATTGAGGGAGAAGAACTCGTTGTAGCTATTGATGATAACAGAGATGCCATGTTCAAACTAAAGCCCTGATCTAGTGATATTTCACGCTTGATTTTTACTGAGCGTATGAGGTTGGTATGTCAGGCTGCGGGAAAACTTCCGCAGCCAAAAAGCTGTTTATCAAACCCGCCGACCAAGTGGCGATTTTTGATCCGCTCAATGACTACCAAGGCCAATTGGCAGGGCGTGTCGTTCGCAGTTATTCCAACCTTCGTGACTTTGCAATCGCGGTCATTGCTGGTCGTAAAACCAAACAAGGGTTTAAAATTGCGTATTACCCGAAACGAGAAACCACCGAAGATGATTTTGACCGTTTTTGTTCAATTGCGTGGGGTGTCGGTGATGGTAAGCATGCCAAACCTATAAAGGTAATTTGTGAAGAAGTTGCCGAGCATAGCCATACCACGGGTAAAGCAACGGGTTATCATGGCAAGTTATTGAGGCTAGGGCGGAAATACAATATTCACACTATAAACATGTTCCAACGTGGGCAGGAAGTATCAAAGACGATCATTGATAACTGTCAGTATGCGTGTGTGATGATGCAGAAAGCCGATGACAGTGCGAATTACATTCAGCGTAAAACGGGGATTCCTGCAAGTGAGATTATCCCGTTGGCAAAACTCGAATACATTCTGCAGGATGGTAAGGCATGGAGGAGAGGGGAAATTCAATGGTAAAAAAGGCCACAAGAATGTGGCCAATAAAATCATTTACGTTTTTTATTTCTTTTATGTTTAAGTAACTTAAATTGTTTTTCTAATTTATCCAAATCTTCTTGGATTTCATCAGCATCAGGATATTCAATACCTAACCCTCCGGATTTATCATGACCACCTAAGTATTTACAGCATGTGTCCATACCTTCTTTGATTGTTTGAATATCCTCTTCAGTTGTATCCAAAAGGTGATGATTTTTCGTTGTTTGGACATCCCGACCAAAACGCTCAACAATACCAAAAATTAACCATTCTTCTACTAATCTTTCCCATGTTTCGCGCTTTTTACTATAGAAGGTTCTAATGTTTTCTCGCACCTCTTCCATATTATTTAAACGAAAGTTCTTCTGTATTTTAACAAGATCTTGTTTTAGTAACCCTATACGCTTTTCAGTTTTAGTTGCATCCCAAGGTGGGTTATCGCTACAGACCCCGACATTTTTACCCATACGATCAACTGCATGTAACGCAATGTTTTTATCTGAAGATTCTTCAAGCATTTTCAAAAATGCCAAGTCATGAGAGAAAACAATAATTTGTCTAGTTTTTGACTCTTCCACAATTCTTTCAGAAAACTTTCTTCGCCAATGATGATCTAAAGAATTTATTGGGTCATCAAATATTACAGAGGAATTTCTATCATCAACCTTCAATTCAGCTAAAAATCCAGCGAGAGCTATACATTTTTGTTCACCTTCACTAGCGATAGTAGATAAGTTACTTCCAATGGAGTTAATTTCAAACTTTAGCATTTGCTGACCACTAGAACCTCTGGTCTTAGCTATTATTTCATATCGTTTAAAACCTAACTTTTTCAGTTGTTCTGAAAACTCTTCTTTCAATAAACCAATAAAACCACTCTGGCTTATGTCACTATTCAACCTAGTAACTGATGATATGTTTGTTTCTTTTAATAAAGAATCGATTTTTTCAACATGAAGTAAATAGTTAATTCTATTTTCAATAACACCAAATTGAGGTTGAATCACTTTGATGGACTCTAATAATGCTATTTCTTCAGTCGTTTTAGATATTAGTAATCTGAGTTCATTATCATCTTTAACTGCTGCGGTCTTTTCGATAAGAGATTTTATTTTCTTATCAAGCCAAATTACGCATCTGTCATCTAATTTATCAAAATCATAAGTAGGCTCTTTGCTAGTGAGGTTAATTCTTCTAGTATTTAAATTATCAAAATAATCATTGAACGCATCACTGATTATTTTTTGAGAGCTAGCTAGATTATTTATAACCCCTTGATGTGATTCTTTGTTTATATTTAATGTTTTAAGTGGATTTATAAATGAATTAAGTTTTTTATGTGATGCATCATGTTTTTTTTGGACATCACCTGACAGGAATTTATAAAAATGTTCAAGTTTTAAAGCTGATTCATTCCCAATGCCCTGTAAACACAATGGACAAGTATCACCATTTTTCAATGGAGTTTGATTCCCTGACGATTGAATGAAGATCATCGCTGAATCCCACATACTTTTCCATGTTTGAGTTCCTATTTCATTGTAAGGCAGGTTATCAAACGTTGATTTAGTTATTTGATTTAAAGCAAATTCTGCAGTCTTGTATTCATCTGATAAGTTTTTTATTTGTAATACGGCATCATCATTTAATAACCTTGTTAATCTTGTTAACTCTTCAAAAAGTGGCTTTAATAACGAATGCTGATGGCTAAAGTGCTGTTTTAGCTTTTCTGGTGACTTACTTGTAAGTTCTGCCAGTAGTTCTTTTTTTGTTTTAAGAGCATCAGCATCAAAATAAAAGCTTTTTTTAAATTCATTCAGTTTGGTTTTAGAGTTCACACTGTTATAAAAGTCACTAACTTTATTTTTTGTAGGGAAGTCTACAATTGGAAGGCTTACTATTGGGTATTTGTATTTTTCAATTTCAATTTTCACATATTTACATGCTTTAATTAACTCATCTAACAAATGCATTCCTGATAAATTAAAATCAAGATTATCTTCTTTGTTTATATAATGCTGGGCGGAGCTGTCATCAAATACTCTTATTGACTTGAGGTTGTTATTACCCTTAATATTACGTGTCCATTTAACACTATCTTTAACCCCTGAAACACTAATATTAAGTGTTGCCGATGGTTCATCTTTACATCCATTAAATGCATTACCTATTACTACAGGTTTATCTCCACGGGTCAAACAAGCATTTTTCAAGACTCTTGTATAACTAGATTTTCCTGAACCGTTATCTCCATATATAACTGTAATTCCATCAGAGGAGAAGTTTAGCACTTGATTAGGCTGTAAAGCACCTATGTTTACGACATCTGATATTGACTCTAGAATAACCGATTCATTTTTTGATTGGTTACCCATTGGAGTTATTGGCTTTTTATATGTCTCATATTCTGGTGTTTTAGGAGCTAAGCCACTTTGCATTAATGCAATATTAATTAATACATTATAGTCATCAATAGTGAGTTTCGTTTTTTCAAGAGCAAGCCTAACAGCATGTCTCCACCATACAGGACGGCGAGTATCATTCGTCCAATTTATTATTTGTTCGGTGGGAGTCATATAAATTGTTCCGTGTCTAGAAAATAAGGCAGAATGTTACCATCTAACTAGACGTAGATAACGCGATGTGAATCAACTTTGTAACGTTTTAACCTATAGGTTAAAGGGCTTTTTTTGTTTGCCTTAAAACCGAATCGCCTGTTTTGCTATTGGCTCTTTACCACGTTTATGTAACCACAGAGAGCAATAAGCATGAATGCAAAAATGAAAGGCTATGTGATCACCGGGGTGATTGCGTTAATTGTCGAGGCTGGCGTTGTCTGGGCATCAAATAATGTTGATGCCGTTGAAGACCAAATCGGTTAAGGGGCAAACATGGAATTGTTAAGTACTAACTTTGCACCATGCCCGAAAGAGCTCGACCCGATTGAAGATGCCGGCTGGTAATGACGATTCAGCCTTTGAAGAATTCACCCATGTGAAATACGGCTTCCGTGCCGGGGCGCGAATCCTTCGCAGTTACCAGCGGCGCGGTATCAATACCATTCACGACATCATTCACACGTTCGCACCAAGCCACGAGAATGAAACCGACTATTACGCCAGCCTAGTGAGTGAATGGACAGACATCAGCAAATACACGCCGATTGATGTGAAGAACGACGACTTAACCGCTATTTGCTACAGGCAATGGCGCGCATGGAAGTAGGGCGCGAATATCCAATTTCTGAGGTCATGCAAGGGGTGAAACTGGCATGAATCCGGCAGTAAAAACAATCGCTATTAGCGTGGCGGGCGTCGTCATCGGCGCATACACACTTAAATTTTTACGTTCTAAGGGATTACTATGATCGACTTTAAGCAAAAGAGCACACAAACAGGTTTGATTCTTCTAGGCAGTGCCGCTGCAGGATTGCTGGTAGGCAATACTGAGTTAGCTAATGTGGCAATTGGCGAAACGGGCGCTCAGGTTGGCGGCATTATTCCGGCAGTAGCGGCCATGCTGATTGGCCTGTGGGATACCTTCCGTAAAGAGAAGAAATAGGGCTGTGATATGGGAGAACTCATAAAACTGTTTGCAGAGTTGGGGGTAACACCGCCAACTCTTATCATATGTTACTTACTTTTCCGTTCTGTAAAGGCACATGAATCAGTACTGGATGAGCTTAAGAAGATGCTAGCACAACATGAGAAGCGGATTATGAAGCTAGAGTGGTATAATAAAAATAGAGCTTAGGCACAAAATGTATTAATGCTGTAATCTACAATAAATATTGTAACTCCATATAGGTTATAAATTAGTGACAGAGCCAAACACTGTTTTTCATGACAATGACATTTCGGAGTACCTCATTCATCTTGTGGGTAAAGATGACTCATATAATCAAATTATGAGCATATTAAGCGCAGGTGTTATCAAGGCAAAAAAATCCTTTGGCTTTAAAAGTTTCTTACATAAGAAAAAATCCATATGCTTTAGTGAAATCCCACCGAAATATCTAGCCAAACTAGTAAAGAGGCGCAGTAACTTTGGAATAGCCTTTAAAAAGCAGAAGCTTCTGGGAAGTGGCGCTCAAAGGGTATGGTATGTTGATAAAGGAAGTGTGCAGCATAATGCGTTAAATCAACTATATAACCTGAGTACAGAAGATATTGAGCATCAGCTTGAAGTGATTTTTCCATTTATTGATATTGCTGGTGAGTATGAGAATTCATCGTATCAATTTCAATGGGAAAGGGAATGGAGGCTATTGGGTGATTTTTGTTTTAAGCCAGATGATGTTGCTTTTTTAATTATACCTGCCAACCGCCATCAAGATGCACGTGGTTTTTTTAATTATGCAGAAGCTGAGAATCTAGGACCAAATTATCAATGCCGTTATATTGATCCTCTAAGTCTCACTGAGACGTTGGATTGAGCCCTATAATAGGGCTCTTTACTACTTAGCTTTAACTCGTTTAGCTTGTGCCTTACGGTAGGCTTTCTTTTTCTCTTTGGTGACGTGTCACTTTGTATTGCTTTGACCCGATGACCACCACGGAACGGCAACGCCGTTACCACGTTAGAGCGCACCGGCACATAGTCCAGCTCGTACATTCGTTTTAAGGCGTGATATTCATCATAACGCAGCGCCCACGAATCGAGCTCTTTGGGGCTGAATCGTCGGCCTTCGGGCGTGACAATCACACAGCGGTATTCATCAATATGGCTAAAAACAAGGATCACAGCGCGTCATCCCGGAAAGCGCAATCCCTAAAACTTAGCATTCTACAGAGAACGTAACCAGCGCTTATCCGGGATCCATATGCGAGAGAACCCAATAAGCCCGATGAACAAGCAGCATTCGTAATAGCGGAAGACTCTGTGTATGTGGATCTCTGGTCAATCAATATTTCCTGCGAGATGAATTACGATGATCAAGCAAGTGTGGCTCTGAATGTAATGACAGTGTCTGCCAGAGATGACGACTGACAGCACATCGTTTTAATCTGACGAGGTGCAAATCATCAAATAACATACGAGCCAAATGAAAAAATTTAAGCTAATCCGATCCATAAGAGGCAAAGATTTTAAAATCAACGGTCACACAAGTATTTCAAACATAACCGGCGCTCAAACTGAGAATGCGAGTAGGATCGACGCGATCTGAAGGTAAACCAACATGACATTTCTAACTGGCTCAAACATGACACTTCTAACTAGATCTCACACACTCTGTTCTGTAGTGCGCATTATGTATATTATGTTAAATAGAGTATTAATGGTTCTATATTAACTTATCTCTCAATACCGCCTCTTTCCTCGCTCTTCTCTTTCTATCTCTTACTACTGTACAATTTAACAGTATTGGCTATTTACCATAAAATAGGTAATTAACACTTACTTTAAGCTCTTCTGCAAATGGTCAGTTTGCCTTGATCTTCAAGTTCGTTGTTAATTACAGAGCTGACAAATGTCATAACATTTGCCAGCTCTAGATCTGTGTCTATTTTGCTACAACGAAAAACGGCTGACATGACCCAGCCATGTCAGCCGTGTAAATTTAATGGCTCGACCGTTTTAGAAGATTTAAATAGCAACTTTTAAGACTTAAACTTTAAAATGCTGCAGTTGTCGTTGTAACTCTTCTGCAGTTACCGCCAGCGTTTGGCTATGATTCGCTAGATGCTGGGCTGCGGCATTTACTTCATTGGCAGACAGATCAATGCTGCTAACATTTCGATTAATGTCTTCGGATACCGTACCTTGTTGCTCTGCCGCCGCCGCAATCTGTGCAACGCGATCATTAGATTGGTACAACTCATCAACCAGGTTTTGGAGTTCTTTTTGACTGTCTTTGGCTGTATCAACACTGCGTTGGCTACTTTGATGACTGGATTGCATTGCATCAGCCGCTTCAAGAGCCCCCTGAGTCAAGGTATTGATTGTCGATTGAATTTCTTCTGTTGAGATCTGTGTCCGTTGAGCCAGATTGCGTACCTCATCAGCGACCACCGCAAAGCCTCGCCCTTGATCACCGGCGCGTGCTGCTTCAATCGCCGCATTCAGCGCCAATAGATTTGTCTGTTCAGAGATCCCTTTAATCACATCGGCTACTTCACCAATTTGTAGTACCCCTTGTTTTAATTGATCAACCAACCTGTCAGCATGTGAAATTTCTTGTGCGACCTGCTGTATATTTTGTGTCGTCGCAGCAATTTTATCACTGCTAGCAGAGGCTCTTTGCGATACGCCTTCAGTGGTCAGCGACGTTTGTTCGGCGTTACGAGCCACATCGGCAACAGTCGCTGTCATTTCATTCATGGCCGTTGCCAATTGCTCTAATTGAATATGTTGGGATTGAATACTGTACGCACTCTCTTCACTGGCGGATGCTATTGAACTGGCCATTTCCGCTGATTTACTGGCTGACACATTTGCCGCCGTTATCACTTCACGAATACTGCTAATTGATATATCCATACGACGAGCCAGCTTACCAATTTCATCATGACGCTCTAAATGACAATTAACACTCAAATCACCCTCAGCAATGGTCTGAAACTTATCGACAAGACCCTCGAGCGGTTTTGAAATATCATGGCTAATAGCATAACCAGCACTCAATAGTATTATCATCGCGACTGCAGCAATAAAACCGATATTAATAGCTGCGCGCTGAAACGCTTCTTCAATGTCTTTGACGTGAATACCTGTACCGATAATCCAATTCCAGGCTGGAGAAAGTTGAACAAACGAAAGCTTAGGAGCAATATCACCATTTGGCGCACGCCAACTGTAATCGAGATACCCTTCACCACTTTGACGACTAATAGCCGCCATTTCACGCCAATGATACTTACCTACCCCATCAGTAAGCTGGCTGGCATTGGTGCCCTGTAATTGAGGTTTTAAAGGGTGAGTAACTATATTCAAATCGGGATCGGTGATCCAAAAATAGTTGTTATTGTCGTAACGAACAGCATTGATCATTGCGATGGCTTGCTGCTGAGCATTTTTCTGCCCTAGCACCGCTTGTTGTTGGGCGTAGTGATCAATAATACTGATAGCCAACTCAACTTGAGATTTTAATGAGGCTTCACGTTCCAGATAAGCGCTTTTTCTTTGTTCGAATAAGTTATAAATACTTACGCTTACTAGTAATAGAATTGCGGTGACAACAAGCGAGATTAATTTACTTCTAACCATTAAGTTGCTTAATTTGAACATAATATTCCTCGTCTCTTATTCACAGAATCCGATTGAGGTGCGAGTCAGCAATGAGGTTTTTACAAAATACCAATCGATCAAAAGACAAATCGAATGACATCGATCACTAACAATATGAAACATATGCACACATGAGAATATTGATAGTCGTGTTTTGTCTATTTTTCAAGACATAGATATAATTCGCTGCTCGTATAATGTTCAGATTTAGTATATGGAGGTATTATCAGTCATTGGTTATCTATGGAGGATGCTGTTTTTCTGCAAAGAAAAACGGCTGACATGATCCAACCATGTCAGCCGCGTTAATATCTCGACCACGAATATTTAAGCTAGCACCTGGTATTTGCTGAGCATCTGGTTTAGCTCTGTTGAGCGGATCGGTTTGGCTAAGAAATCATCCATGCCTGCTTTTTGGCATTCGTCTTTATCCGATTGCATAGCATTAGCCGTTAACGCGATGATTGGAATTTGAATTTCTCTTTCTCGTAACAATCTTGTAGCTTGCAATCCATCCAGTACTGGCATTGAAATGTCCATCAAAACAATATCAAATTGCTCATGCTCTTTTTGTAATGCTCTGACTGCTTCATCGCCATTATTTGCAATCTGTACGCGGTGGCCGCGTTTTTCAAGCATGAGCTTCGCGACAAGTTGATTGGTATTACTATCTTCAGCCAGCAAAATATTGAGCGAGCGATCTGACGCTGATAACTGCTGTGGTGACTCTTTAATCGTTGTTTCTGTCACTGGTACGATCGGAATCGAAACGGTGAAGCAGCTTCCTACACATAACATGCTGCTGAGCGAAATTTTCCCGTTCATCTTATTAATCAGATGCTGGCTAATTGCGAGCCCTAATCCCGTGCCGCCATAGCGTCGAGTAATGCTGCCATCGGCTTGAACAAATGGATTAAACAAAGTCTTCTGAGCTCTTGGAGCAATTCCTATACCTGTATCGCTCACCGCAATTTCAATCTGTTCATCAACAGCTTTAACCACCACTCGAACAGAGCCCGAGTTCGTAAACTTGATCGCATTGCCAATCAGATTGAACATTACCTGCGCCACCCGGTTTTTATCACCAAGCATACTAATGGGTACTGATGAATCTATTTCCGAGGTTAATGCGATTCCTTTCCGATTCGCTTGATCTCTCAGTTGATTAACGACGAGATTAACACTGTCTGCAATACACATTTCAGTATTAAATAACTCAAAATTGCCAGACTCGATACGTGACAAATCTAAAATATCATTGATGATCGTAAGAAGCAGTTGAGCAGATTGATCCATCTGGCTCACCCACCCTACTTGTTCATGATTGAGACCTGAATCAGATAACGTGTCCATCAAACCTAACACCGCATTCAATGGCGATCGGATCTCATGGCTCATCATGGCCAGAAACTCTGATTTGGCTTTGTTGGCGGATTCGGCTTGTTTTCGTGCTTGCTGTAATTCAAACAAACGTTGCTTGCGATTGGTAATGTCTTTGGCTGTTCCCCGATAACCAACTAATTTCCCTTGTTTATTGAAATACGGGGTACCGCTCAAACTAATCCACAAGCCACCTTCATGGTCAGGTAATTGCCACTCTAGATCTTCGAAAGCTTCTTTATTCTCTAATTTTCGTAAAAGCTGAGACCGTAGCTCCAACTGCTCACCAAATATTTCAAAAATGCTATCGTCATCAATGACATGGTTTGCTAAATGTGGCGCTGATATATAGGTAAATTGATAATCGGTATCAATTTCCCAAAACCAGTCCCCGACCGTTTTCGCAAAGTCTTTGAATCGTTGCTGGCTATGAGTCAGTTCTTGCGTTCGAACCGTGACAAGTGATTGAAGACGCTCGCGATAATCAATATCAATAATGGCACGCTCAAGTAAAGGACGAAAACGGTCGAGTACCCGGCGGCAATGCGGTGTAAATTGACTTCGCTCTGAATGGAAAAAAAGGAGTAATGCATCTCCTGAACTCACTTTGACCCCTGTCAATAAAGCCGATTGACAGTAATTAAGCATGTCTGAACTCAATGTTTTAAATTCATTCACATTTTGGGGTGAGAACAACGCTACACTTTCACCATTAAGACAACGGGAAAATGTGTTATCAACCGCCCATATACTGGATTCAAACACCGGACAAGTCGATACAAGCTCTTGTAGCGGTGCAGCTTCATCGTCACGGGTAAGAACCAGTGCATGTTCGAAACCAATATATTTTCGTAGTACGGCCAATAAACTGTTAAATACCTGTCGTTTATTGTTGGCACCTGCCATGGCGGATATTCCAGCAAGAATAGCTGAGTTTTCATCCCTTAATTGATTTTCTCTGTCCTGACTTCGCAATAAATCAAGTAATGTCTCTTGTAGTTTTTCTGATTCAAAACTTGGCATTTACTAATCCCTATGAAATAAAACGGCTGAGATCATTAAATTGCCGTGGGCATTTTCGCCACCAATAAATTGCCCTTGCTCACCGTACGTGAATGGACAAACAAAAGGTGCACTATGCATGGCCCGATTAACATAATGGGCAACTTGATTCATTCTATGCTGTACTTTTAACATGCAACCGGCACAGTAGATGGTGATCCCCCCGATGGGATCTAACTCTCGACTATTATTGATATCATTAGCCGAATCGATAACCCTACCCGCCCTGGTGATCAGGCGTTCTTCCGTACCTTCCATTAAATAGAGTCGTTCACCTTCCTCGACTGTAGTAAACAGCTCAATCCCCCCTCTTTCAGTGACTGTTCTAGGGTGAGCGAGTTTGAAATAGGGTAAATCATGCACTTTACCAACCACTCGGCCTAAGGGACTTAAGCTACTTTCGCTAATAATGCTCTCGGTATCGTCGTCGCTTGAGTTTATTCCCAGCCAGCTCTGATACATTTCGATAGCGGGTTGGTTATCCAGCTCAATGATTTCCCGCCCTTCAACACGAGTCACTATGGCTGACATTCCGGTACTGGCATAACCAGAATGAAACGAATAGCTCACTTGACAGGAAGGGTAAAACACGCATAGACCTACGCCATTTTGCGTGCTTTGTTCATGAGTAAATAGCTTCCAGTTTCCTTGTGCAAAATCATCTGCAGCACTTCCGCCGATAATAGGAACCGATGTACCCAGCTCATATTCTATTCCCCTGATAATGTCTTCTTCGTTTCCTGGAGTTGCGTGCAGCAAAATTAATGCCGGAAGTTCACCTGGTCGACCGCTATTTTCAATTGCACGTAATACCGCTTGGCGAGCCATGTCGAAGGGGGCTTGATTGGTTGAGACAATGGCAGTGCCAAATGCACCGGAGTAGTCATTCATTGCCCATAATGCAATACCTTCACCACGGTTATAGCCTTCATCTGTCATAACTCCCTGACAAGATGAACACCCTAATATTTGTGCGTGTGGATACGCTTCCTGCAAGGTAGTCTGGAGCAGGCTCTCATCATAATTTTCGGAAAAATAGGCTAATACCAGCTTAGGGTTCGCTATTTTCAGGTTCAGTTTGCGAATAGCATCTGAAATAGCATGTTCGGATAAATGAAAGGCGGAGAAACTGGTTGCTATATCCATATTTAGTTACTGTTAATTATTACTTTGTCCCATAATAGACACTTTTTACTCAGCAATCAGCAAGTAATGTCATTTTATGGCTAAAGTCTGATGTCTGTTAGCCGCTAATGAATAACATTATAGAAAACTGTCGAAAATGAAGGGAATCAATGACTAGCAAAGTGTTTTTGGTGACTGGTGGTGCTAACGGCATTGGCAAAAGTATTTGCAAAATGCTCGTTAAGATCAATGCTATTGTCATCGCGATTGACATTAATGAAGAAGCCGGATTTGAGTTGGTTGCAGAAGAGCCCCGGATCCGGTTTCGTTGCGCTGATGTTACCATTGAATCAGAGCTTTCTGCCGTGATCAATGAGATTGGTTCTCAGTTTGGCCAGTTAGATGGCCTGGTCAATAACGCTGCAATAGCCAATCCTTATAACCCCCCTTTAGATCGATTAGATATATACGATTGGAACCGGGTGTTGCAAGTCAACTTAACTGCGCCATTAATGTTAACCAAACTTTGTCTGCCGTTGCTTAGAGAATCAAAAGGCTCGGTGGTTAATATCAGCTCAACCCGTGCGCAACAGTCTGAACCGAATACAGAAGCCTACAGTGCATCCAAAGGTGGACTGGTTGCATTGACTCATGCCTTAGCAAACAGTTTAGGCCCAGACATACGGGTCAATTGCATCTCTCCGGGTTGGATCAATACAACAGATGAAACATTACGCCCTGTTGATGAACAGCAACACTTAACAGGACGTGTCGGCCACGTTGATGATGTCGCTTCTATGGTTACATTTTTGCTCAGTGAGCAGTCTGGATTTATCACCGGGCAAAATTTCACCCTTGATGGCGGGATGACGAAAAAGATGATTTATGCCCAATAAACATGATGAAATTAAGGCTTGGAAACCCAGGCCTTAATTTCAGACAAACTGGTGATGCAATCTTGTTGATTTCGAATCACTTTATCACGGTAAATTTTACAATAACCTTCTTACCGCCCAGCCGAAGATCCATCGCCCAGTCCATTTGAGGGTGAATACAAGCTGGAACACTAAAATGTCCTAACCAAACCTCTCCTTTTTGTTCAAAAACCACCGGTATCTTACCCATAAACATATCAATACCTTCGACGGTTGCCGTTGGTTTAACATTTACGTTACCAATTTGTACGATAAGGGGGGATTCCGCAACGGCTGGTGAAGGCGATAAGGTGATTACCAGCTCTTGTTGTTCCTTTTCGAACACACATGATCCTGCTTTAACCTGGCATTGAATAGCATTTTCCTCTGCTAGTTTCGATTCATTATATGTGATTGTTCTCCATACAAATGCTGTAATTAAAACTGTCATTAAAAATAAGATTTGGATCAATCGAGATTTTGTTAGTTTTTCTGCTGCCATTTTTTTCCACGCTTCCCGTGTTACAGGGTTCAAAGTTTTCACACAAATGTTGCTTAACCGTAAATGATATGTGGGTACCACCCTGTTATTCACATGTTAACTGAAGTATTATGCGCATTGAAAATGCCACTTTTACAATAAAATAGCAATTTGATTGTTGAGTTGTTCAAAAAAACAACAAGACATTTAACAAGCTTTGGGTGGCATTGCGACAACTAGTTGTTCGCACAAGGAAAGTAAGAGTGTAGTTGAACAATTCAAAGTGGAAGCATGCAATATGAGCCAAGTAAAGCAGCTTGAAGAAAGCTACAACTATACGGTCGTACGTCAATTTACCTTAGTTACCATACTATGGGGAATTGTCGGTATGAGCGTTGGTGTATTAATTGCCGCTCAGCTGGTGTGGCCAGCGCTAAACTTCGATACCCCTTGGTTGACATACAGCCGTCTGCGTCCATTGCATACTAATGCAGTGATCTTCGCATTCGGTACCAGTGCGCTATTTGCTACGTCTTATTACGTAGTTCAGCGTACTTGTCAAACAAGATTATTCGGTGGAAAGTTAGCAGCGTTCACCTTCTGGGGCTGGCAAGCGGTTATCCTTTCCGCGGCAATCTCACTGCCGATGGGTTGGACCTCAGGTAAAGAATACGCAGAGCTGGAATGGCCGATTGATATCGCTATTACAGCTGTATGGGTAGCCTATGCCATTGTCTTTTTCGGTACCATGATTAAAAGAAAGACCTCGCACATTTATGTTGCGAACTGGTTCTTTGGTGCCTTTATTTTAACGGTAGCAGTACTTCACATTGTGAACAGTTTGGCTATCCCCGTCTCTATGACTAAATCCTATTCGGTTTATTCAGGCGCTGTGGATGCGATGGTTCAGTGGTGGTACGGCCACAACGCGGTAGGTTTCTTACTTACAGCGGGCTTCTTAGGCATGATGTACTATTTTGTTCCTAAGCAAGCGGGTCGTCCGATTTACTCATACCGTCTTTCTGTTGTGCACTTCTGGGCATTGATTTCGTTGTATATTTGGGCTGGTCCTCACCACCTTCATTATACTGCCCTGCCTGACTGGACTCAGTCGTTAGGTATGGTGATGTCGCTGGTTCTGTTTGCGCCATCATGGGGCGGCATGATCAACGGTATCATGACCCTTTCCGGCGCATGGCATAAGCTACGTTATGATCCAATCCTCCGTTTCTTAGTGGTTTCATTGTCTTTCTACGGTATGTCTACCTTCGAAGGCCCGATGATGGCTATTAAAACGGTCAACGCTCTCTCTCACTATACTGACTGGACCATCGGTCATGTTCACTCTGGTGCGTTAGGTTGGGTTGCAATGGTCTCTATCGGTTCTGTTTATCACCTGATTCCTAAACTGTTTGGCCAAGGTCGTATGTACTCAGTACAACTGATCAACGTTCACTTCTGGCTGGCAACGATTGGTACGGTTCTGTATATCGTAGCTATGTGGATCTCCGGTGTTATGCAAGGCCTGATGTGGCGTGCAGTCAATACAGACGGTACCCTGACATATAGCTTCGTAGAGTCTCTACAAGCGTCTTATCCGTTCTACTTTGTTCGTTTTGTTGGTGGTTTTATCTTCCTGAGTGGCATGTTCCTAATGGCGTATAACGCCTATAAGACCATTTCTGCGCCGAAAGAAAGCCTGCAAGCAACAGAGCAACCAGCATAAGGAGTTCGACATATGAGCAATCGTCATGAAATTGTAGAAAAGAATGTCGGCCTCCTGGCGATCCTTATTGTTATCGCCATCAGTTTTGGTGCGCTGGTAGAAATTACGCCGCTTCTTTATCAGGAGCAGACGACAGAGCCTGTTGAAAATCTGCGCCCTTATACGGCGTTAGAAATGGAAGGTCGTGATATTTATATCCGTGAAGGCTGTAACGTTTGTCACAGTCAGATGATCCGTCCTTTCCGTTCTGAGACAGAACGTTATGGTCACTACTCCGTTGCGGGTGAAAGTGTATGGGAACACCCATTCCTTTGGGGCTCAAAACGTACTGGTCCTGACTTAGCTCGCGTTGGCGATCGATATTCTGATGACTGGCACCGTGTGCATTTGCGTGATCCTCGCGCTGTTGTACCTGAGTCAAATATGCCTGGCTTCCCTTGGTTGGAAGAAAACGAGCTTGATGGAAAGTTAACATCTAAAAAGCTTGCTCTTTTCCGAGATACTTTTGGTGTTCCGTACACTGAAGAGCAAGTTGCTAATGCCGGCGAAGACGTGAAAGGCAAGACTGAAATGGATGCTGTTATTGCTTACCTTCAGTCACTTGGTCACGCGATGAAATAGGGAGATACCATATGGATATTATAACCATTCATAGTGTTTGGACTGTTGTCTTGTTCATCAGCTTCATTGGTATTTTCTTTTGGGCATATAGTAAGCGCCGCAAATCTGAATTTAATGAAGCTGCAAATTTAGTGTTTGCGGATGAAGATAAAGATTTGCTTACGCGTGAGAATGACAGGAGTCAGGAAGCATGACTACGTTTTGGAGTCTATGGATTAGCGTCATCACTATTGGCAGCCTGGTTGGTATTGCAGGCCTGCTTTACTGGTGTAGCAAAGACACCATGGGTGTTGAAGAAGGCGAAGATATGGGGCACGAATACGACGGTATTCGTGAGATCAATAACCCGCTGCCTAAATGGTGGTCCTACATGTTTTGGGCCACATTAGTCTTCAGCGTACTTTATTTATTCCTTTACCCGGGATTAGGTAATTACAAAGGCTTTTTAGGTTGGCAAAGTTCTGACCAGACCGTTCGAACCGTTGAAGAATCTCGTATTTCTATCGCTAACGCTCAGCAAGACAAGCGTTTGGATCAATATGCAAAAGAGTTGGATGAAGCTGAAGCAAAATTCGGTGAGACATTTAAAATTCTGGCATACGATGCGTCAGGTAACACCCTGCTTCCTATTACTGAGATTGCCGGTAATTCTGAAGCCATTAAAGTCGGCCAGCGTCTGTTTATTCAGAACTGTGCGCAATGCCATGGTTCAGGTGCCCGTGGGCAGGCTGGCTTCCCTAACCTAACCGATGATGCGTGGTTATATGGCGGTGAAGCTGAAACGATCAAAACAACCATCATGAGTGGTCGTATTGGGGTTATGCCTGCTTGGGGAGATGTACTGGGTAAAGACGGGACTAAAGAAGTCACTAGCTATGTACTAGGTCTGTCTGGCCGTAAAGTGAATGCTAAAGATGCAGCGGCGGGTAAACAACGCTTCGTTGTTTGCGCGGCATGCCACGGTACGGATGGTAAAGGTAATCCAGCATTCGGCGCCCCTGACTTAACAGATAGCACTTGGTTGTATGGCGGTTCTCGTCGTGCAGTTGAAGCCACGGTTATGCATGGTCGTCAAGGTGTGATGCCAGCATGGAACGGTGTGTTGGATGAAGATAAAATTCAGCTAATCTCTGCCTATGTATGGAGCTTGACTAACGATACAGCCAAGTAACTTTTACTGTTAATAATCAGTTACATGTTAATGATATAATTAGCAATTATAACTGAGACATAAAACTTAGCCCCTGTTATTTTCAGGGGCTAATACCATCTACTCTTCAAAGGTAATCATCATGCAAAAACCATGGTATAAGCAGTTTTGGCCTTGGTTCGTTATTGCTATTCCTGCAACCTCGGTTATTTACAGCCTTACCGCTGTGTATATCTTTTCCCAAAACCAGGTCGATCTTGTTGCAGAGGATTATTACAAGAAAGGGAAAGCCATTAATGTCGATATTTCTCGCCTGAGAGTCTCTGATGCATTAAAGCTTAAAGCTTCCGTCAATGTTGACGAAAATAGTATTGTATTGAATTTTGATAAAGGAGAGCTCGCAGACTATCCAAACTTGCGTGTTACCTTTACACACCGTACTCTAGCCAATAATGATTTCACCCAGATGGTCAGTGCCGATCTGAAAGGGACTTATCGCTTTAACTCCTCGCAGCCACTGCAAGGCCCTTGGTTTGTTGAGCTTGAACCATTTGATGGCGATTGGATGTTGCAAGGTCGTGTTAACTTACCAACGTCCGACCCGATTTCGTTGTACGGGCAGATCAAGGAATGACAAAAGAGACAAACAGAATTATTGACTGTTACCACTGCGGTGATCCTGTTCCACAGGGTTACCACTATGAAGTTGAGATACTGGGCAAAACACGTGATATGTGTTGCCCGGGTTGTGAAGCCGTCGCCACAACCATCGTTGAAAGCGGGCTGACCTCTTATTATGTATATCGTACCGCTCCGGCAGAAAAAGCCGAGTTAGTTCCGCAAAAACTGAAATCGTTATTACTTTATGATCATGAAGAAGTTCAGCAAGAATTTGTTCGTGATGTAGAAAACAGCAAAGAGGTCTCCCTCTCTCTTGATGGTGTTTCCTGTGCGGCATGTGCCTGGCTTATCGAAAAGCAATTGATGCGTGAAGCGGGCGTCGTTTCCATTCGGGTCAATACCACAACCCACCGTGCCTTACTAAAATGGGATCCTGCAGAAGCCAAACTCAGCCAGCTTCTTTCCGCTATTCATCAACTGGGTTACAAAGCCGCACCCTTTGAAGCCGATGCTCAAGAGCAGCAATATCACAACACCATGAAGCAATACCTCTATCGCTTAGGTGTTGCCGGTATTGCGACCATGCAAGTAATGATGCTCGCGGTTGCTTTGTATTTTGAAGTCTTCGGTGATTTAGATACCGAATTCAGAAACTACCTTCGTTGGGTCAGTTTAATTTTCGCCACGCCTGTACTGCTCTATTCCGCCTTACCTTTCTACATGAATGCCTGGCGTAATATAAAAGCCCGAACACTAGGCATGGATGTTCCTGTATCGATAGCCTTATTGTTTGCTTACGTCGCCAGCTTATACGCCACCGTTACGGAGAAAGGCGAAGTCTTCTTCGAGTCCATCTCGATGTTTACCTTCTTCCTCTTGCTTGGCCGTTTTCTTGAAATGCGCGCCCGACGTCATGCCGCAGCAGCCAGTGCGAACTTATTAAAATTGGTTCCTGCAATGGCCACATTAGAAGATGGTTCTCAGGTTGCCGCTAAAACATTGAAGGTCGGTGACGTTGTCACCATCTTGCCCGGTGAAAGCTTACCTGCCGATGGTGAGATCTTACAGGGCGAAACAACCATAGATGAATCTATGCTAACGGGTGAACCGATGCCGGTCCCCCGCCGTGTCGGCGATCAGATCTTTGCCGGAACCATCAACGGTGAAGGTAACATTACCCTTAAGGTTATGAAGGACCGTCAGAACTCGCTGATTTCCAACATTGTCCGCCTGCAAGATGAAGCGCAGATGTCGAAGCCGAAGGTCGCGGTGCTGGCCGATGTCGTAGCACGTTATTTTGTCGCTGGGATCTTGATTATTGCTGCGGGTACATGGTTGTACTGGCATCAATATCAACCGGACGATGCGCTTTGGATCACCCTTGCTGTTTTGGTTGCGACCTGCCCCTGTGCCTTGTCACTGGCCACACCAACGGCATTAACATGTTCGACGTCAAGTTTAGGGCGTTTGGGAATTCTGCTTCGCCGTGGTCACGTGCTCGAAACGCTATGTAAGATCAACCAGCTAGTTATTGATAAAACGGGGACGTTAACGGAAGGTAATGTTCGCCTTGTTGATACTCAGCTATTCGGCGAGTTCACACAGCCACAGGCACTGTTTTTTGCTGCTGAGCTGGAAAAATTTGCCAACCACCCTATTGCCAAGGCATTTTCTGCTTACCGCGGTCGATCTATAGAAGACGAAGATACCCGATATGGTTTTGAGTCTGTGGAAAATGTGATTGGTTGCGGGTTAAAAGGTCAGCGTAATGGTCAGGAATGGCGAATTGGGCAACTTCCGTTTGTACTGGAAAGCAATCCTGACGCTGAAGTACTGATAAATAACGCTGATAATAGCTACCAGGTCTGGCTTTCATGTGATCGCCAATTGGTGGCGGCATTTAAATTAGACGATCCAATTCGTCAGGATAGTGCAGAGCTCGTTCAGCAATTTCAGGCCGCCGGCATTCAAGTCACCATGTTAACGGGTGACAACTCTATCAGTGCACAGGCGGTTGCGGATAAACTACAAGTCAATAAGTTGGTTTCAGGTGTCACACCAGAAGGTAAACTCGCCTATTTGCGTAGCCTTGAGACTACCGATGTCGCCCTTATGATTGGTGATGGTGTCAATGATGCACCCGTTCTGGCTGGTGCCCACCTTTCTGTCGCCATGGGCGGTGGTACGGACGTCGCAAAATCATCGGCAGATATGGTGTTGTTAGGGGATCAGCTCTCACGCATTTTACGTGCACGACAGCTGGCTTTGCGCACCAAAAAGATCATCCGCGAAAATCTGGTGTGGGCCTTGGGTTATAACCTCATTATTCTGCCGCTGGCGGTTGCTGGTTTTGTTGCTCCTTACATCGCCGTTGTTGGCATGTCAGCCAGCTCGATCATTGTTGTATCAAATTCTTTAAGGTTATKAAAAGAAAATGGCTAGTCTTTACATATTAATAC
>NZ_JAKJSP010000122.1:0-933 GCF_050337085.1 Photobacterium sagamiensis
GGCTTCATGACAAAAAGCTGGTAAAGCCGATGTATCGAAGGTTTTCTAAAACATAACATTTATTACATATAAATAGGTCTGAATGTCAGGCCGAGCGGGATACTACACAAAGCGTGCAACTCGCACAAGCGGTGATCATTAATTCTTTTCGGAGCGATACAACAAAGGCCATCGAAGCGACCTTAATTCTACAAACAAGCTAACAAACAACACTAACAAACAAAGCTGAGACGCTTTACGGGGGTTATGGTAAATAAAAAACGTTGTCAATCTACTTAACCCGCGTTTTTATATTTCTTAAAAAATCGTTCCCTTACGTTCTTTAAAATGACTCGAGATTCGCGTTTTAATTTTTTTTGAATTAATCGTGAATCCTTACTCATATTTTAATAACCTTACTGCACTTACCACAACGATAAACTTCTTTATAGAACAAACGCTGCCAAAAGTTACGTTTAATTCGTTAGCGACGTTATGTGGGTTCTAATGTAATGAACCATCCCACCCCATAACGTACCGCGAGGCTATGATTATGGTGAAAATCAAATCAGTCATTGATGAGTGGGAGATAGAGTGATGATCATTAACTTACTTGGTATTGATATTGCGAAGAATGTTTTTCAATTACATGGTGTTGATTGTAATGGAAAATCCGTTTTAAAAAAGCGAATATCAAGAGATAAACTGGCTGAATATATCGCTAACATTCCCCCATGCACGATCGTCATGGAATCTTGTGGAGGTGCCAATTATTGGGCCCGGGTTTTCCAACGGTATGGGCATATAGTTAAACTCATTAGCCCTCAGTTTGTAAAACCGTTTGTTAAAACAAACAAAAATGATGCTAACGATGCTGAGGCCATAACAGAGGCAGCCAGTAGGCCATCAATGAATTTCGTACCAATCAAGCAAGTTGAACAACAAGATATACAG
>NZ_JAKJSP010000123.1:0-923 GCF_050337085.1 Photobacterium sagamiensis
CCATGAAGTCGGAATCGCTAGTAATCGTGAATCAGAATGTCACGGTGAATACGTTCCCGGGCCTTGTACACACCGCCCGTCACACCATGGGAGTGGGCTGCACCAGAAGTAGATAGCTTAACCCCGATCTTCTAGGAGAAAGGGGAGGGCGTTTACCACGGTGTGGTTCATGACTGGGGTGAAGTCGTAACAAGGTAGCCCTAGGGGAACCTGGGGCTGGATCACCTCCTTACCTAAAGACTGTTTGTTTTATGCAGTGTCCACACAGATTGCTTGGTTAAAATGTAAAAGAACGTGAAAAGACTTGGGTCTTTAGTTCGGATTGTTAGCACCCCACGCCCTTGGTAAAAGTGGTGAGGTCGGTGGTTCAAGTTGAACAAGTTCCCAAATGGGTCTGTAGCTCAGGTGGTTAGAGCGCACCCCTGATAAGGGTGAGGTCGGTGGTTCAAGTCCACTCAGACCCACCACTTTCTCTCCCAGAGAAATGTGGTTAACAGTCTTTTGAAACGTTGGGGTTATAGCTCAGCTGGGAGAGCGCCTGCCTTGCACGCAGGAGGTCTGCGGTTCGATCCCGCATAGCTCCACCACTTTCTAAATRCATTCATTCTCTAGATAAAGAATTGAGTGTGATTAGAAAGTGGATTAKTTGTCTCTAGCGAGATAGAAAAAACACATGTTCTTTAACAATCTGGAAAGCTGACTAGTAAATTSAATCGAAAGATTSAATTACAAATGTTTTTTATGACTTCTTATTTAAAGAAGGGATAAAAAACGAGTTCTCAAAACAAACACATTCAAGTGTCTTGTGTAGAGTCCGGCGAAAACAAATCCTCTCTTTTAGAGAGAAACCTTGGTTGTTGCCATACGAAACCTCTTGGGGTTGTATGGTTAAGTGACTAAGCGTACACGGTGGATGCCTTGGC
>NZ_JAKJSP010000124.1:0-884 GCF_050337085.1 Photobacterium sagamiensis
AGAAGTTAAAAATTCAAGCTTCTGAAGTTAAAGATATCAGTCAAGTTCAGCAATTAATCGAAGACATGCTCGAAACTATGTACAGTACCGATGATGGTATTGGTTTAGCTGCAACGCAAGTTGGCAGAACGGAAGCTATCGTTGTTATCGATATTTCACAATCCCGAAATGAGCCATTGGTGTTAGTGAACCCTATAATTGAAAGTGGTGATCATAAGGAAATCGGTCAAGAAGGCTGCTTGTCTGTTCCTGGTTATTACGCCGATGTTGAAAGGTTCATGCAGGTTAAGGTTTCGGCCATAGACCGTAATGGTGATCAAATCGTTATCGAAAGTGATGATTTTCTCGCGATAGTTATGCAGCATGAGATAGATCACCTAAAGGGTAAGCTATTCATTGACTACTTATCTCCGCTTAAAAAACAAATGGCACTAAAGAAAGTGAAAAAGTCCGTCAAAGTGTCTACTTAATCACCGATTAAGCTCGCGGCTTATAACAAACAATCAAGGTGATGCCTTACACTCGGCATTTTTGATATGGAGTTCGGTGCGCTTGGTTTGTTCAACGTGGCACACCTTATTGTAGGCGTTATGGCACGCAGTAAATTTAAAGGCATTGTCAACTTCTAGTGAATTAGGTATAGAACTATAATGGTCGCGAACTGCACAAAAGTTAGGTATTAATGAACAATAGCCGAGAGATAATCGCGCGTCTGCGCGAGCGTATTCCGTCGTTCGAATGTGTGCCGGGTTGTCACGATTGTTGCGGACCGGTAACTACTTCCTCGGAAGAAATGTCGCGCCTGCCAGTGAAAACTGACGCTGAACATGAAGCCGCATTAGATGAGTTTAACTGCGTACACCTGGGTCCTAATGGTTGCAAGG
>NZ_JAKJSP010000125.1:0-855 GCF_050337085.1 Photobacterium sagamiensis
GGAGGATTCGGAGGATTCGAACCTCCGACCGCCTGGTTCGTAGCCAAGTACTCTATCCAGCTGAGCTACGCGTGCACTAATTCTGTTTTACCACAACGACAACTGAAGAATGTCATTGCTTATAAATAATGGTGCACGCGGGAGGATTCGAACCTCCGACCGCCTGGTTCGTAGCCAAGTACTCTATCCAGCTGAGCTACGCGTGCACTARTTCTGTTTTATCACAACGACAATCACGAAATATTGTCACTGCTTTTAAATGATGGTGCACGCGGGAGGATTCGAACCTCCGACCGCCTGGTTCGTAGCCAAGTACTCTATCCAGCTGAGCTACGCGTGCACTAATTCTGTTTTATCACAACRACAATCACGAAATATTGTCAYTGCTTTTAAATGATGGTGCACGCGGGAGGATTCGAACCTCCGACCGCCTGGTTCGTAGCCAAGTACTCTATCCAGCTGAGCTACGCGTGCACTGATGTTACTTTACTTATCTTTCGGCTAAGAAAGATACTTATTAAAACTAATCTGACTACTAAGTAGCACACTAGCGTTAACGAAAGAATGGCGGTGAAGGAGGGATTCGAACCCTCGATACGGGATAAACCATATACTCCCTTAGCAGGGGAGCGCCTTCAGCCTCTCGGCCACCTCACCACACGAATTAGATGGTGCACGCGGGAGGATTCGAACCTCCGACCGCCTGGTTCGTAGCCAAGTACTCTATCCAGCTGAGCTACGCGTGCACTAATTCTGTTTTAYCACAACGACAACTGAAGAATGTCATTGCTTATAAATAATGGTGCACGCGGGAGGATTCGAACCTCCGACCGCCTGGTTCGTAGCCAAGTACTC
>NZ_JAKJSP010000126.1:0-798 GCF_050337085.1 Photobacterium sagamiensis
GGCGACTACGGTACCTTCAGCATCGATGMCSAGGGKAACTGGACCTACGAGCTGAACAACAACCACGGAGTTGTGCAGGCGCTGGACAGCAATAGCGCTCCAGTGACGCGCACCATCACGGTGGCAACCGCCGACGGCACCACTCACGAARTSAMAGTGACCATCACCGGCAGCGACGATAAAGCGGTGGTGACTCCAAACGAAGACGGTGCCGACGCGGGCGCRGTGCAAGAAGATGCCACCCTGAGCACGGGCGGCAAAYTGAACGTGGAAGATCCAGACRCAGGCGAAGCGGTGTTCGTTGAACAGACCRAMGTGGCCGAYGGCGACTACGGTACCTTCAGCATCGATGACSAGGGGAACTGGACCTACRAKCTGAACAACAACCACGGAGTTGTGCAGGCGCTGGACAGCGACAGCGACCCAATCGAGCG
Source organism: Photobacterium sagamiensis (assembly GCF_050337085.1). NCBI lineage: Bacteria > Pseudomonadati > Pseudomonadota > Gammaproteobacteria > Vibrionales > Vibrionaceae > Photobacterium > Photobacterium sagamiensis. The sequence continues at coordinate 435 of NZ_JAKJSP010000126.1, forward strand.
CACCCTCGAAGTGGCAACCGCCGACGGCACCACCCACGAARTSAMAGTGACCATCACCGGCAGCGACGATAAAGCGGTGGTGACTCCAAACGAAGACGGTGCCGACGCGGGCGCAGTGCAAGAAGATGCCACCCTGAGCACGGGCGGCAAACTGAACGTGGAAGATCCAGACACAGGCGAAGCGGTGTTCGTTGARCAGACCAAAGTGGCCGATGGCGACTACGGTACCTTCAGCATCGATGMCSAGGGKAACTGGACCTACGAGCTGAACAACAACCACGGAGTTGTGCAGGCGCTGGACAGCAATAGCGCTCCAGTGACGCGCACCATCACGGTGGCAACCGCCGACGGCACCACTCACGAA
>NZ_JAKJSP010000127.1:0-744 GCF_050337085.1 Photobacterium sagamiensis
GGCTTTTACTGCCTAATCTACGCTTATCGCAAGTTAATACGTCCTTCATCGCCTCTGACTGCCAAGGCATCCACCGTGTACGCTTAGTCACTTAACCATACAACCCCAAGAGGTTTCGTATGGCAACAACCAAGGTTTCTCTCTTAAAAGAGAGGATTTGTTTTCGCCGGACTCTTACACAAGACACTTGAATGTGTTTGTTTTGAGAACTCGTTTTTTATCCCTTCTTTAAATAAGAAGTCATAAAAAACATTTGTAATTGAATTCGAAAATTCAATTTACTAGTCAGCTTTCCAGATTGTTAAAGAGCATTGTGAATCTAATTAAAGACACACTTTCTAACAACACTCGGCTCTTTATTTCAAGAGAAGTGTGTTTAGAAAGTGGCGTCCCGTAGGGGAGTCGAACCCCTGTTACCGCCGTGAAAGGGCGGTGTCCTAGGCCTCTAGACGAACGGGACTAAGATTTCTTGCTAACGTTGCGGGGCAACGCTAGCGCTCTTTTACATTTCGACCAAGCAATCTGTGTGGACACTGCATAAAACAAACAGTCTTTAGGTAAGGAGGTGATCCAGCCCCAGGTTCCCCTAGGGCTACCTTGTTACGACTTCACCCCAGTCATGAACCACACCGTGGTAAACGCCCTCCCGAAGGTTAAGCTATCTACTTCTGGTGCAGCCCACTCCCATGGTGTGACGGGCGGTGTGTACAAGGCCCGGGAACGTATTCACCGTGACATTCTGAT
>NZ_JAKJSP010000128.1:0-738 GCF_050337085.1 Photobacterium sagamiensis
CTTATGTCATGTACGCGGGAGAATTTCGAGAGGAAGTGGAAGTATGGAGAAGCAACAATCTATCTATGATGTGGTTGGAATCGGGATAGGTCCCTTTAACCTTGGACTTGCGGCCCTTTTAGAGAAAACCCCGGAGCTAAATGCCGTCTTTTTTGAGAAAAAGCAGGAATTTAATTGGCATGAAGGGATGTTGCTTGAAGGGACGACACTGCAGGTACCATTCTTTGCTGATCTAGTTAGCATGGCAGATGTGACAAGCCCATATAGTTACTTGAATTATTTACAGCAACATGACCGGCTTTATCATTTCTACTTCCTTGAAAAATTCTTGATTCCGCGGAAAGAATATAACGAATATTGCCGCTGGACTGCGAACCAACTTGATAGCTGCTATTTTGGAAAAGCGGTAGAGGCGCTGGAGTATATTAAGGATCAAGAGGAATCTTTCTATCAGATAAGTGTGAGAGATGAAAAAACTCAACAGATTGAAGTCTATTATAGCCGTCATATAGTCATGGGAATTGGCAGTGCTCCAGCTGTACCGTCTGCATTTAGTCCATATATGGGAGAGAGCATCCTGCATTCGGCCGATTATTTACGGAGTAAAGAAAATGTCTTAAAGAAAAAATCCATAACAGTTGTCGGATCCGGACAGAGTGCGGCCGAGGTATTTGAAGACCTACTGAATGAGCAGGAGAACCATGGTTACCAGCTAAACTGGTATACAAGATCCAAAGG
>NZ_JAKJSP010000129.1:0-733 GCF_050337085.1 Photobacterium sagamiensis
GCACCCGTTAGTTTAATAAGAATTTCTTTAATTGTTCATAATAAGAGCAACATTGAATGGAGGTTCTTTATGAAAAAAAGCCTTGTAATATTGATTACCTGCCTAACTCTTTTCTCTTATTCTCCTGTTCAAGCCGAAACCGTAACTAAAAATGATATACAGTTGCGTGATGACTTGATTTTTATTATGCTTTATCCCTCAATTCAACAAGAATTGAAGAAGCAATATGGCGAAATTAAACAAAATTATTGTGGTGAAATAACCCAAATTAAGAAGCTGCCAATAGGCACTTACTTATTTAATGTCACCGTGCAGGTAACAACATTTGAAGGTGCTCACGGTCCTCCCAATGATTTAGTGACGATTACTTTTAGTAATGAAAAATCCATAGAGTGGCAGGCTATTGATTTCAAAAGAAAAAGGTTAAAGCCAAACGAAATAACTGAATGCAGACATCCTTTGTAAGAAGGGTGCTTTTTCTTCAGGAATATTATTCAACTAAACTGCCCCKTTAGTTCATTAAGAAAAACCGAAATTAGTTCATTTCGGTTCATCTTTTTTATAAACGGTTAAACTCTTTTCAAAACGGAACGACTTTTTTTAAAAAGTACAACTTTCTTTCAAATCCACATCTACAAAGATTCTGATAGTTTCCGCYATACCGTWAAAAGTAAAAAGCCCATTACAGGCTAAGCAGATTTACCGCAAGATCAATTATTGCTATCACTATCCC